>JAEWKH010000002.1 GCA_023386155.1 Pseudomonadota bacterium | reverse complement strand
CGGTGGAGGCCGCCCTGTTCGAGACCGGCCGGCCCGTTCTCATCGCTCCGCCGGCCGCGCCTCGCACCTTCGCCGAGACCGCCGTGATCGCCTGGAACCGGAGCACGGAAACCGCTCGCGCGGTCCTGGGCTCGATCCCCCTGCTCCGGCAGGCGCGGCGCGTCGTCGTTCTCGAACTCGAAGATTGGGGCGTGCCCGGCCCGTCCGGATCGGAACTCGCCCGGCATCTGAGGATGCACGATCTGCCCGCGGAGGCGATCACGGCGCCGGATCCGTCGAACAAGCCCGGCGAGGCCATCCTGTCCGAAGCCGCCGCTCTCGGCTGCGACCTTCTCGTGAAGGGCGCCTATACCCAGAGCCGCCTGAGGCAGATGTTCTTCGGCGGCGCCACCAGCCATATCCTGAGCAACACGACGATACCCGTTCTGATGGCTCACTGACAGGACACAGGAGCGCCCATGTTCAGAGATGTCGCCGTTGTCCTCGACGAGCGTTTCGAGCACCTGTTCAAGGGTTCGGCGCGCCTGGAAAAGCTGGCGGAAGGCTGCCGCTGGTCGGAGGGCCCGGCCTATTTCCCGGCCGGCCGCTACCTGGTCTGGAGCGACATTCCCAACGACCGGATGATGCGTTTCGACGAGACCTCGGGCGCCGTCAGCGTCTTCCGCCATCCGGCCGGGCATTCCAACGGCAACACGGTCGACCGCCAGGGCCGCCTCGTCACCTGCGAGCATGGGCACCGGCGGGTAACCCGCACCGAGCACGACGGCTCCATCACCGTGCTGGCCAGCCACTACCGGGGCAAGCGTCTCAACAGCCCCAACGACGCGGTGGTGAAGTCCGACGGCTCGATCTGGTTCACGGACCCGGCCTATGGCATCGATTCGGATTACGAAGGCCATAAGGCGGAGAGCGAAGTCGGCGCCTGCCATGTCTACCGCATCGACCCGCATTCGGGCGACGTGAGCATCGCGGCCGACGATTTCGTGCGCCCGAACGGGATCGCCTTCTCGCCCGACGAAACGCGCCTTTATGTGGCCGATACCGGCGCGACCCATGTCAAGGACGGACCGCGCCACATCCGCGTCTTCGACGTGGACGCGAAGGGCAACCTCTCGGGCGGCAAGGTCTTCGCCACCTGCACCCAGGGGCTGTTCGATGGATTCCGGCTGGACGAGGCCGGGCGGATCTGGACCAGCGCCGGGGACGGGGTCCATTGCTACGACCCCGACGGCACCCTGATCGGCAAGATCCTGGTGCCGGAAACCGTGGCGAACGTGGTGTTCGGCGGGCCGAAGCGGAACCGACTCTACATCTGCGCCACCACATCGCTCTACGCGATCCTGCTGCCGGTGAACGGGGCCAGGACGTTTTAGGGCATTCCGGACCACGATATCATTCCCGGAAGGACGCCCGCGAAGGGGACGGAATCCGCTCATGCGCTCGGCTCGATGGATCCCCTTCCCGCACTTCATGCGCCGGGGATGACAGCGGGTATGGCCCTGCTGTTTTAGATGTCAAAGATCCAGCACCCTTGGGCCCGCAGCTTGCGCTGCGAGCCTGTCGGGGCCGAGGGAGGTGCGACGGGCAGCCCGGCTCGAATGCGATGAGAATGGAAGAGCCGGACGGCGCCTTCGCACGCGGTTCTTTTAGGCGTTTAAACTTGGTCCCGCACAAGGCTGCCAAGGGCCTCCTGCCCGGGCGGCTGCGTGCACCGTCCGGCAGGACCGCATCCCCACCCCGACATCTGCGACGCCTCGCGAGCGCGCCCCTCGCCGGGCGGGGACGGGCAACGATATAGCCGAGCTTGCCCTGTCTGTCAAGAACAAAGTGAGAACATTATGTCCAGGCGGGCCGGAAGCTCTCCTCCCCCTTGTGGGGAGGAGGTGGAGGTGGGGGTGTAAGCGCTGGACTGGACCAGCGTGGCGCCGACACCCCCACCCTTAATCCCTCCCCACAAGGGGGAGGGAAAGACGCCTGCGCCTCGCATCGCAGGATGAGCCGGGCTCTCAGGATGAGGGTTGCGGGGCGAGACGAATCTGCCTCCTCCCGTCTTCTCCGGCACCGGCCTGCCCTCACCCCGGCCCTCGCCCGCCCGGGAGAGGGAGAAGCGGAGCCGCTTCGCCGAAAAATTGCTCTAATCGCTTACCCCGTCTCGCCCCTCCACGGCCATGAGGGTGGCGGTCAGCAGGGCGATCTGCTTCTCGCGGCCCTCGTGGACGGCGAACACGTCGGTCTGCGCGAGCGTGAGCGTCCTTCCCGCCTTGACGACCCGGCCCCGGGCGATCATGCGTTCGCCGATGCCGGGCGCCATGAGGTTGATCTTGTACTCGGCGGTGAGAACGCCGGCGCCGGGCGGCATCAGGGTCAGGGCCGCATAGCCGGCGGCGGAATCCGCGATGCTGGCGAGCGCTCCCGCATGGACGAAGCCGTGCTGCTGAGACACCGCCGCCGAGGCCGGCAGCGAAATGTCCACCAGTCCGGGCGAGACGCGAAGCAGGGAGGCGCCCAGGGTCGCCATCAACCCTTGCGAGGCGAAGCTCGCCCTGACCCTCGCCTCGTAACCGGGGTCTCTCGGTGCCGGATCGTTCATGCAGATGCCTCCATGTCTTCAACCTAAGTCAGACTTCAGAGGCCTTGGAATCAAGATCATTTTCCCTCATTGATCCGCCCCATGAGAGATTCCGCCTCGTCTTCCGCCCACAAGGTCCGCTCGGGCACGCTCGTCGGCATCGGCCTGATGCTGCTCGGCGTGTTCATGTTCGCCATGAACGACGTCATGGGAAAGTGGCTCGTCGCCACCTATTCCGTCGGCCAGGTCCTGCTCCTGCGCAGCGTCGCGGCTCTGTTGGTTCTCCTGCCCCTGATGCGGCAGCGCAAGGTGCCCTTCGCCATCCCGCCGCAGCCGGGCCTTCACGCGGTGCGGATCGTCCTCTCCACGCTCGAGGTCGCCTGCTTCTACTGGGCCGTCACCTATATGCCGCTGGCGGACGTGATGGCCTATTATCTGGCGGGGCCGATCTATGTGGCGGCCTTCGCGGCATTCTGGCTCGGCGAGAAGATCGACAAGCCGCGCATGCTCGCCATCGGGATCGGTTTCGTCGGCGTTCTCATCACCCTGCGTCCGTCCCCGGCGACCCTGTCCCTTCCGGCCCTCATCGCGCTGGCCGGGAGCCTGTTCTACTCGCTCCTGATGATCACGACCCGCAAATTGCGGGAAACCGACGACGCGACGCTCGTGTTCGGGCAGATCCTCGGCACGCTGATCTTCGGTGCCGTCGCGGCGCCGCTCGCCTGGGTGACGCCGGGGCCTATCGATCTGGCGGGCCTGTTCCTGCTCGGCATCGTGTCGATGGCGGCCCATGTCTGCGTCAACCGCGCGCTGAAGATCGCGCCGGCCTCCGTCGTCGCGCCCTACCAGTACACGTTGATCGTCTGGGCCATCGTGCTGGGCTACCTGTTCTTCGGCGATGTGGTGCAGTTCTGGACCCTGGTCGGCGCCGCCGTCATCTGCGGCGCGGGACTGGCCCTTCTGCTCCTCGAACGCGAGGCCGCGCGGCGCGGCCGTGAGGCGAAGGATATCGAGACGCCCGTCCTGCCGGAGGCCTGATCGGGCGGCTGCAACGCGTTGCCGTCTCCGCATGATCCGAGAGTCCGGCTTGACACGGCAAAGAGCAAGGACGTCAATGACCCCATAAAACACGGGGAGTTCGATGCGCCTGAAGCTTACAATTGCCGCCGCAACGGCAGGCATTCTCTTTGCATCCGCGGCCTTTGCCCAGGACATCAAGATCGCGCTGATCGCCGGCAAGACCGGTCCGCTGGAGGCTTACGCCAAGCAGACCGAAGCCGGCTTCATGATGGGGCTTGAATATCTCACCAAGGGCACGATGGCGGTGGGTGGCCGCAAGATCAACGTCATCGTGAAGGACGACCAGCTCAAGGCCGACCTCGCCAAGACCCTGCTGGAGCAGGCCTATAACGACGACAATGTCGATCTCGCTGTCGGCACCACGTCGTCCGCGGCGGCGCTCGCCATGCTGCCGGTGGCCGAGGAGAACGGCAAGGTGCTGATCGTGGAGCCCGCCGTGGCCGATGCGATCACGGGCGAGAAGTGGAACCGCTTCATCTTCCGCACCGGGCGCAACTCGACCCAGGATGCCTACGGGGCCGCAGCCGCCGTTCCGACGAGCGGAGAGGTTTCCATCGCGACGCTCGCGCAGGATTACGCCTTCGGCAAGGACGGCGTCGCGGCTCTCAAGAATGCGCTCGCCGAGATTCGCCCGAACGCGAAAGTGGTGTTCGAGGAATATGCGCCGCAGAACGCCACGGACTTCACCGCCTCCGCCCAGCGCATCTTCGACGCCCTCAAGGACAAGCCCGGCAAGAAGATCATCAACATCATCTGGGCCGGCCAGCATCCCCTGCCGAAGATCGCCGACCTGAAGCCGGAGCGCTTCGGCATCGAGATCGCGCCCGGCGGCAACATCCTGCCCGCCATGCAGATCTACAAGAACTATCCCGGCATGGAAGGCGCGGTGTACTACTATTATGCCTTCCCGAAGAACGCGATGAACGACTGGCTCGTGGCCGAGCACCAGAAGCGCTACAACGCGCCGCCGGACTTCTTCACCGCGGGCGGCTTCGCGGCCGCTTCCGCTGCCGTCACGGCGATCCAGAAAGCGGGCGGCACCAACACAGAGAAGCTGATCGCCGCCATGGAAGGCATGACCTTCGAGACGCCGAAGGGACCGATGACTTTCCGCAAGGAAGATCACCAGGCCCTGCAGGAGATGTATCACTTCAAGGTCAAGGCCGACGGCAAGGATGCGAACGACCTGCTCGACCTCGTCGCCACCATCCCGGCCGACAAGATGCCGATCCCGGTCCGGAACAAGCGTTAAGCCGGCGTGACCCTTTCGACGGCAACGACGCCCGCGCTCGAGACGCGCGGGCTCACCATTCGCTTCGGCGGCCATGTGGCCGTCAACGACGTGTCGTGCCGGTTCACCCCCGGCACGCTCACCGCCATCGTCGGCCCGAACGGCGCAGGCAAGACGACCTACTTCAATCTCATCTCGGGACAGCTGCGCGCCAGTGCCGGACAGGTGTTCGTTGAAGGCGAGGACATGACGTCCCTGCCCTCGTCCGCGCGGGCGAAGCGCGGCCTGGGGCGCGCGTTTCAGCTCACCAACCTGTTTCCGCAATTGACGGCGCTCGAGAACGTGCGCCTCGCCGTGCAGAGCCGCGCCGATGCGGGCTGGTCGCTCTTCAAGGTGTGGAACGCCCGTCGCGACCTGATCGAGAAGGCGGAAGGCATCCTCGAACGGGTGCGCCTGGCCGACAAGCGCCACATCGCCCCGAAGGCTCTCTCGCACGGCGACCAGCGCAAGCTCGAGGTGGCGCTGCTGATCGCCATGGAGCCCAGGGTGTTCATGTTCGACGAGCCGACCGCCGGCATGAGCGTCGACGAGGTCCCGACCGTGCTCGAACTCATTCACGACATCAAGCAGCGCAGCGACGCCACGGTGCTGCTCGTGGAGCACAAGATGGACGTGGTGCGCTCGCTCTCCGACCGGATCATCGTGCTGAACAACGGCACGCTCGTGGCCGATGGCGAGCCCGCGGAGGTCATCGCCTCGCCGGTGGTGCAGGAAGCCTATCTCGGCGTGGAGGCCGCCCATGGCTGAGCCCCTCCTTCACCTGAGCGATGTGCACACGCATATCGGCCCCTATCACATCCTGCACGGGGTGGACCTCGCCGTGCCGGCCGGCGAGCTGACGATGCTGCTCGGCCGCAACGGCGCGGGCAAGACCACGACATTGCGCACCATCATGGGCCTGTGGCAGGCCTCGTCGGGCCGCATCCGTTTCGACGGCCGCGACATCACCGCAAGCGCCACGCCGGACATCGCCCGCTCCGGCATCGCCTATGTGCCGGAATCCATGGGCATCTTCACCGACCTGACCGTGCGCGAGAACATCGTGCTCGCCGCGCGCAGCGGGCCGGTCGACGGGACCCGCCTCGATTGGATCCTCGGCCTGTTTCCCGCCCTCAAGCGCTTCTGGAACCTGCCTGCGGGCAATCTCTCCGGCGGGCAGAAGCAGATGCTCGCCATCGCCCGCGCCATCGCGGAGCCGCGCCGCCTGCTCCTCATCGACGAACCGACCAAGGGCCTCGCCCCCGTCATGGTACGCTCCATGATCGAGGCCTTCAGGGCCCTGAAGGCCGCGGGAGAGACGATCCTGCTCGTGGAGCAGAACTTCCATGCCGCCTCGGCGCTCGGCGACAGCGTCGTCGTCATGGATGACGGGCGCATCGTGCATTCCGGCGCCATGAGCGATCTCGTCGCGGACAACGCCCTGCAGCAGCGCCTGCTCGGCCTATCCCTGGATGCGCATCAATGAGCGACATGACCGCCGAATCCTCTGCGACGGAACTGCCTCGCGCGAGGACCGACTGGCTCCCGCTCGCCCTCGTCCCGGCCCTCGCCCTCCTGGCTTTGCCCTTCGTCGGCAGTCCCTCGACCTGGGTGACGCTCACCGTGGCGGGCCTTGCCATGGGCATGATGATCTTCCTCATGGCCTCGGGCCTCACCCTCGTCTTCGGCCTGATGGACATCATCAATTTCGGCCACGGCGTCTTCATCTCGCTCGGCGCCTACGCGACGCTCCTGGTGCTCGGCCCCCTCGCGGGCTGGGCCACAGTCGATTCCATCGGGCTCAACCTTGCCCTTCTGGCCCTGTGCATCCTCGTCGCCATGGCGGTGACCGGCGTGGCCGGCGCCATCTTCGAGCGCGTCATCGTGCGCCCGGTCTACGGCAGCCACCTGAAGCAGATCCTGGTCACCATGGGCGGCCTGATCGTGACCGAGCAGCTGATCCACGCGATCTGGGGCGCGTCGCCCATCCCGATCCCGCTGCCGCAATCCCTGCGCGGCGCCTTCGTCGTCGGCGACATCGTGATGGAGCGCTACCGGGTCGTCGCGGTGGTGATCGGCCTTGCGGTCTTCATCGGGATGCAGTTGCTCCTCAACCGCACCCGGATCGGCCTGCTGATCCGGGCCGGCGTCGAGAACCCCGAGATGGTCGAGGCGCTGGGCTACCGCATCCGCCGCCTCTTCGTCAGCGTCTTCATCGCGGGCTCCGCTCTCGCCGGTCTCGGCGGCGTCATGTGGGCGTTCTATCGCCAGACGCTCACCGCCGGCATGGGCATGGAGGTGATGGTGCTCGTCTTTATCGTCATCATCGTCGGCGGCCTCGGCTCCGTCGGCGGCTGCTTCGTCGGCTCGATCCTCGTTGCCCTGGTGGCCAATTACGTCGGCTTCATCGAGCCCAAGCTCGCTCTGATCTCCAACATCCTCGTCATGGCCCTCGTCCTGATCTGGCGTCCGCAGGGCCTGTTCCCGGTGGCCCGCCGATGAGCACATCCCTCGCCCTTCCCTTCGACGAGACCCGCCGGCGCGGCGGTGCCTTGAGCGCGCTCCTGTCCTCGGACATGCCGCGCTCGAAAGCGCTCAGCGTCATCCTGCTCGCGATCCTGCTGCTTCTGGCGGCGACGCCGTTCCTCTTCTCCGGCAGCCAGCCTCTGGGCACGGCGGCGAAGATCTGCGTCTTCATCGTGCTCGTCGCGAGCTACGACCTTCTCCTCGGCTATTCGGGCATCGTGTCCTTCGCCCACACCATGTTCTTCGGCATCGGCGGCTACGGCATCGCGATCGCGCTGGAGCGCCTCGGCCCGACGTGGAGCTCGGTCGCCATCGGGCTCGTTTCGGCGCTCGTCCTGTCCGCGGCGCTCGCCGTCGCCATCGGTCTCCTGTCGCTGCGGGTGCGGGCGATCTTCTTCTCGATGATCACCCTCGCGGTCGCCTCCGCGGCCGCCGTTCTCGCCTCGCAGCTCTCCGACGTGACCGGCGGCGAGGACGGATTGTCGTTCCAGCTGCCGCCGGCGCTGCGCCCGGCCTTCCGGCTCCTGTCCGAGCCCCTGTTCGGCACCGCCGTCAACGGGCGGCTCATCGCCTATTACCTCGTGTTCGTCGTCTCGCTCATCGTCTTCCTCGCGCTCCTGCGCATCGTAAACTCGCCCTTCGGTCGCGTGCTGCAGGCGATCCGCGAGAACGAGTTCCGCGCCGAGGCCCTCGGCTACCGGGTCGTGGCCTACCGCACGGCGGCCTCCGTCATCTCGGCGCTCGCCGCGACCATCGCCGGCGCGCTCATGGCCCTCTGGCTGCGTTATAACGGGCCCGATACCACCCTCTCCTTCTCGATCATGATCGACATCCTGCTCATGGTCGTGATCGGCGGCATGGGCACCATGTACGGCGCGGTCATCGGAGCGGCGCTGTTCGTCCTGGCCCAGAGCTACCTTCAGGTCGTGATGGGCGCCGGGAGCGCGGCCCTGGCGGGGATCCCGCTCCTGCCCAACCTGATCCACCCGGATCGGTGGCTCCTGTGGCTCGGCGCGCTGTTCATCGTCAGCGTCTATGCTTTTCCAGGCGGGATCGTCGGGCGCCTGCGGCAAGCCAGGCAATAAAGACTAACTCCGGAAACCTTCGCGAACCTCGAACCGTTCTCTCTGCAAAGAGCGGAGGAGACGTAATGAGCCGTGCCTTTGTTCGTGAGACCGAGGGTGGAGAAGCCTTCGAGGACCTTCCCGACCGGATGATCAGCCCGCATCATCTCGTCACACCCTCCGGGCTGGCCCAGATGGAAGCGGAGATCGAGGGACTGCGCAAGCGCCTCGAAGAGGCCCAGTCAGCCGACGACAAGGCCGAAGTGGCTCGTCTCAGCCGCGACCTGCGCTACTGGTCCGCCCGCCGGGCCTCCTCGGAGGTCGTTCCTCCTCCCACGGATGCGGCTCACGTCCGCTTCGGCGCGCGCGTCACGTTCGAGCGAGAGGACGGACGACGCCAGACCTATCGGATCGTCGGCGAGGACGAGGCCGATCCTGCCAAGGGAAGCCTATCCTATGTGTCGCCGCTCGCGCAGGCGCTCATGGGCAAGGAGATCGGCGATGTGGTGCCGATCGGGCAGACCACGGCCGAGATCGTCGAAATCGGCTTGTGACGCTCTTCCGTCCACCGGCACAGCGCGTCCCTGTCCCCGGGGACAGCTACCGCCTGCCCGGAACGATCGCCGTCGCCTCGACTTCGAGCCGGGCATCCTTCTCCACGAGCCGCACGACCTGAACGAGGGCCATGGCCGGGTAATGGGTGCCGAACACGTCGCGATAGGCGCGGCCCAGTTCGCGAAGGTTGGCGAGATACTCGTCGATGTCGACCACATACCAGGTCAGGCGCACGAGGTGCCGGGGCTCGGCTCCTCCCTCGGCCAGGATGGCGCGGATGTTCTCGAGGATCTGACGGGCCTGAGCGACGAAGCCGTCGGCAAGGGTTTCCGTCTCGTTCCAGCCGATGACTCCGCCTGTCACGAGGACCCTGCCCTCGGCCATCATGCCGTTGGCATAGCCCTTGGGCGTCGGCCAGTGCTTCGGGTTGAGGACCTCCGGCCCGTCGTCGGTGCCAGGCATGGGAGTGCCCTCCAGAGCGGCTGTCATTGTTATGTCTCCCCTTATTGAACGGACGCCATGCCGTGATCCCTGGAGCGCTGCGCCTCCAGCAGTTTCACGAGCTCGCGCGCGATCACGATCTTCTGAACCTCGGTGGCGCCCTCGTAGATGCGCAGGGCGCGGATCTCCCGGTAGAGCTCCTCGACCTTCACGCCCCTGGTGACGCCGAGACCGCCGAAAATCTGCACGGCCTTGTCGATGACGCCCTGAGCCGCTTCGGTTGCATACATCTTCGCCATGGCGGCCTCGCGCGTGACGCGCGGCGCTCCCTGATCCTTGGTCCAGGCGGCGCGATAGACGAGGAGCGCGGCGCTGTCGACGCTGGTCGCCATGTCGGCGAGCGCGCCTTGCGTCATCTGCAGATCGCTGAGCGGGGCTCCGAAGAGCTTGCGCGAGGATGCATGACGCAGCGCCTCGGCCAGAGCCCGCCGCGCCAGGCCGAGCGCCGCCGCTCCCACCGTCGAGCGGAAGACGTCGAGAGTCGCCATGGCGACCTTGAAGCCTTCCCCCGGACCGCCGATCCGTTGCGCAAGCGGCACACGGCAGGCCTCGAAGCGCAGCGTCGCAAGCGGATGGGGCGCAATGACGTCGATGCGGTCCTCAATGCTCAATCCGGGCGTCTGCGCATCGACCACATAGGCGGACAGGCCCTTCGCACCGGGCGCCTCGCCCGAGCGGGCAAAGACCACATAATGATCCGCGATCCCGCCATTGGAGATCCAGGTCTTCATGCCATCGATCCGCACGTGATCCGGCCCGTCCGGCGTGGCCGTGGTGCTCATGGCCGCCACGTCCGAGCCGGCCTCGGGCTCCGACAGCGCGAAGGCCGCGATGGCCTCTCCCCGCGCGACCGGCGGCAGATATTGCTCCTTGATCGCCTCAGAGCCGAACAGGGTGATCGGCCCCGTGCCGAGGCCCTGCATGGCAAAGGCGAAATCCGCCAGCCCCTCGTGAGCGGCAAGGGTCTCGCGGGCAAGGCACAGGGTGCGGACGTCGAAGGACGGCGAGATGCCACCATAGGCCTGAGGAACGACCGCCCTGAGCCATCCACCTTCGCCCAGGCGGCGCACGAGGCGGCGGCACGAGGCATCCACGTCGTGATGATCGACGAGCGGCTCGATTTCCCTCGCAGCCCAGGCGTTCAGGTCGCCGGCAAACCGGCGATGACGGTCCTCGAAGAAAGGCCAGGAGAGAAAGCTCGCATCGATCACGTCAGTCTCCCTTGAAAACCGGCTTCTCTTTCGCCGCGAAGGCGCGATAGGCCCGAGCGAAGTCCTCCGTCGTCATGCACAGGGCCTGCGCTACGGCCTCCGCCTCGATGGCCTCCTCCACCGACATGGCCCATTCCATCGCGAGCATGCGCTTCGTCATGGTGTTGGCATAGGTCGGCCCGGTGCCGATCGCCCGCGCGAGCGCGCTGGCCTCGGCAAGGAGTTCCGTGGCGTCGACGAGGCGGCTGAAGAAGCCCCAGCGCTCGCCTTCCTCCGCGCTCATGAAGCGTCCGGTATAGAGCAGCTCGGATGCCCGGCCCTGGCCGACGATGCGCGGAAGAATGGCGCATGCGCCCATGTCGCAACCCGCGAGGCCGACCTTGTTGAACAGGAACGCCACCTTGGCGCCGGGCGCGGCGAGACGCAGGTCCGACGCCATGGCCACGATGGCACCGGCACCCGCGCAGATGCCTTCGACCGCCGCGACGATGGGCTGCGGCGCGGCGCGCATGGCCTTCACCAGCTCTCCCGTCATCCGCGTGAAGGCGGTAAGGCCCTTGGTGTCCATCTCGACGAGCGGCCCGATGATCTCGAACACGTCGCCGCCGGATGAGAAATTGCCGCCCGCTCCCGTGATGACGATGGCTTTGACGACATCGTCCTTGGCGCAGGCATGGAAGAAGTCCGCCAGTTCGCGATAGCTCTCGAAGGTGAGCGGATTCTTTTTGTCCGGCCTGTTGAGGGTGACCGTCGCGACCGGCCCATCGACCGACAGGAGGAAATGGCGCGGCTCGTAGCTTGAAAGCGGCAGGGTAACGGAATTGGCGAACTGCGTCACTGATTGTCTCCCATGATGGCCCGCCGGGCGGACAGCTTGGTCTTCGCGAGCAGCCGCATGAGGTCGTTGCGGTCCTTGGCGGTGAGATCGCCGAAGAGATCGGCAATCCAGTGTTCATGCTCTCCCGCCATCGCCCGGAACTCGGCGCGACCGTCCTCCGTCAGGCTGATCACCGTGGCGCGCCGGTCGGTCGGCGAAACGGAGCGAACCACGTGGCCCGACGCGACGAGCCGGTCGACGAGGCCCGTGAGATTGCCGTTCGACACCATCATCCGCTTGGAGAGATCGGAAAGCGTCATGCCGTCCGCCGCCTTGTCGAGCTGTGCCATCAGGTCGAAGCGGGGCAGCGTCACGTCGAAGCGCTCCCGCAGGCGGCGTCGCACCTCGCCTTCGATCAGGGTCGAGCAGGTCAGGAGGCGCAGCCACAGGCGCAGCTCCTCCCTGTGATCCTCGGGCATCTCGACGGCCTTCGTCTCGGCGTCGAGGGGAATCGCTTGCTCGTCCATCGTCAGATTTCTCCACCGGCCACCACGATGGCCTGCCCGGTCACGGAGCGCGCGCCATCGCCGCACAGCCAGAGCACCGCATCGGCAATCTCCGCGGGATCGATCAGGCGTCCCTGCGGATTGTGCTTCACGAGTTCACCGAGCGCCTCGTCACGGGACCTGCCGGTCTTGCGCATGATCATGTCGAGGCTCTCGGATACGAGATCGGTATCGGTGAAGCCGGGACAGACCGCATTGACGGTGACGCCCGTCTTCGCCGTTTCCAGCGCGAGCGCGCGGACGAGGCCGATGACCGCGTGCTTGGCGGCGCAGTAGGCGCTCACATAGGGATAGCCCTTGAGACCCGCGGTCGAGGCCACGGCAATGATGCGCCCGAAGCCGCGCTCCGTCATCGTGCCCAGCACCGCCTGCGCCGTGTTGGCGACGCCGAGAAGGTTCACGTCCAGCATCTGCCGGAAGACATCGGGCCCCGACTTCATGAACGGCGCTGAGACGGCGGATCCCGCATTGGCGATCATCAAATCGACCGGCCCGCAGCGGTCGACCGCCTCCCGCACGGCCCGTTGCACGGCTTCGGCATCCGTCACGTCGACAATGGCGGCCGCATGGGCGTCGCCCTGCGCGATCGCCTGCTCGAGCGATTCGGGGCTGCGTCCGGTGATGGTGACGGTCGCGCCGGCCTTCGCGAGCGATGCCGCGATGGCGCGGCCGATCCCGCGGCCGCCGCCGGTGACCAAGGCATGCCGGCCCTTGAGACTTGTCGTGGTCATGTCATTCCGCCGCGAGAGGTTTCTCGCCGGCCTCCATCTTCAGTTCCGCGCGGGTCTTCGGCTTCGCCTTAACCTTGAGCTCTTCCAGATCCTGCCGGTCGCGAACGGAGTTGCGGAAGATCTGGTCCCTGCCAGCCAAGTATTGCGGCGGGCAGTAAATCTCCTTCGCGCCATACCAGGCGGCCGCCTTCATGGTGAAGAACGGATCGACCAGATGCGGACGTCCGAGCGCGACGAGATCCGCGCGGCCCGCAGCCAGGATCGTGTTCACCTGATCGGCCGCCGTGATGTTGCCGACGCACATGGTGGCGACCTGCGCCTCGTTGCGCACCTGATCGGAGAAGGGAGTCTGGAACATGCGTCCATAGATCGGCCGTGACTCGCGCACGGTCTGGCCCGTCGAGACATCGACGAGATCGACCCCGTGCTCGGCAAAGGCGCGTGCGATCTCGACCGCATCGTCGCCCGTGATCCCGCCTTCCGCCCAGTCGGTGGCGGAGATGCGCACCGACATGGGCTTGTGCGCGGGCCAGGCCTCGCGCATGGCGTCGAATACCTCGAGCGGAAAGCGCAGGCGGTTTTCGAGGGAGCCGCCGTACTCGTCCGTGCGGCGGTTGGTGAGCGGCGACAGGAAGCTCGCCATCAGGTAGCCATGGGCGCAATGCAGTTCGAGCATGTCGAACCCGGCCCGCTCGCCGCGCCGAGTCGCTTCGACGAACTGCGCCCTGATGAGGTCCATGTCGGCGCGGGTGGCTTCACGCGGCACCTGACTGTCGGGGAAGTAGGGGATCGGCGACGCGGAGCAGATGTCCCAGGCGCCCTCCTCGAGCGGACGGTCCATCCCTTCCCACATGAGCTTGGTCGCGCCCTTGCGGCCGGAATGCCCGAGCTGCAGGCAGAACTTCGAGCCCGAATTCGCATGAACGTAATCGACGATTCGCTTCCAGGCGGATTCCTGCTCGTCGTTCCAGAGGCCCGTGCAGCCGGGCGTGATGCGCGCCTCCGGCGACACGCAGGTCATTTCCGTGAAGACGAGCCCCGCACCGCCCATCGCGCGCGAGCCGTAATGGACGAGATGGAAATCGCCCGGCACGCCGTCCTTCGCCGAATACATGTCCATCGGCGAGACCACGACGCGGTTGTCGACGACCATCTCCCGCAGGCGGAAGGGCTGGAACATGGGCGCGCCCGGGTTTTCGATGGAGACGTCGAAGCCCTGATTGCGCACATGATTGGCAAAGGTCCTGTCCACGGCCGCCACGAAGTCGGGCGCGCGCAGGCGCAGGTTGTCGTAGGTGATCGCCTTGGCGCGGGTCATGACGCCGAAGGCGAACTGCACCGGATCGAAATCCCAGAAGCGCGCCACATGCTCGAACCAGACCAGGGACACGTCGGCCGCATGCTGGGTCTTCTCGACCTCCTCGCGACGTCCGGTTTCGTAGAGCGACAGCGCGCCCTCGACGCTGGGATCGCGACGGAAGGCTTCATAGAGCGCGATGGCATCCTCCATCGCGAGCTTCGTGCCGGACCCGATGGAGAAATGCGCCGAGGCCTTGGCGTCGCCGAGCAGCACCTTGTTGCCCAAGACCCAGCGCTTGTTGCGGATCATCGGGAAGTTGCGCCAGATCGAGCGGTTGGTGAGGATTTTGTGCCCGCCGAGGAACCAGCCGAAGATCTTCTCCATGAGCGCCGCCGACTCGGCCTCGCTCTTGTCCTTCAGCCCGGCCCGCTCGAAGGTTTCAGGATCGGTCTCGAACACCCAGGTCGAGCGGTTCGCCTCGTATTGATAGGCATGGGCGATGAAGGGGCCCCATTCCGTTTCCTGGAAGATGAAGGTGAAGGCATCGAGCGGCTTGGTGGAGCCCATCCAGGTGAACTTGTTGGGCCGCAGGTCCACCTCCGGCTGGAAGTGGTCCGCGTAGCGCTCCCGGAAGCGGCTGTTGATGCCGTCCGCCACGACCACGAGATCGGAATCGGCGAACAGGCTCTCATCGTCCACGTCCACTTCGTAGCGCAGCCTGACGCCGAGCTCCTCCGCACGATCCTGCAGGATGAGCAGCAGGGTGCGGCGCGAGCAGCCGCAGAAGCCGTTGCCGCCGATCCGGTGCTCGGTTCCCCTGAAATGGATCGCGATGTCGTCCCAATAGGCGAACTCGCGGACGATCCGCCGATAGCTCGGAAGATCGTACTTCTCGAAATTGTCCAGCGTCGCATCGGAGAACACGACGCCGAAGCCGAACGTCTCATCTGCGCGATTGCGTTCATAGACCGTGATGTCGGATTCCGGCCGAAGCTTCTTCAGCAGGATCGCGAAATAAAGCCCCGCCGGGCCGCCGCCTATGATCGCCGTCTTCATGAGAATCCCACCCGAGACATTGCACTTTTTATTTTAAGCTTAAAATAATTTTGGATCAACCTGCGAAGACCCGCCGTCTTCCGAATGCTCGTCGCCACACCGTCAGGCGCCGACCGCCTCCTGATGGGCGACGGTCTCCTGGGCGATCCGGCGCAGCGCGAAACGCTGCAGCTTGCCGGTCTGCGTGCGCGGGAGGGCGTCCACGAACTCGATGAGGCGCGGATACTTGTAAGGCGCGATCTCCGCCTTCACGTGGTCCTGCAGCACCTTGGTCAGTTCGGGACCCGGGACATGGCCGGGGCGAAGGACCACATAGGCCTTGACCACCGTTCCGCGCCCGTCGTCGGGCGCCCCGACCACGCCGCACTCGGCCACGGCCGGATGCGTGAGGAGCGCGGCCTCGACCTCCGGGCCCGCGATGTTGTAGCCCGCCGAGATGATCATGTCGTCGGAGCGGGCCTGGTACCAGAAATAGCCGTCCTCATCCATGAGGTAGGTGTCGCCGGTGATGTTCCAGCCGTCCTGCACGTATTTGCGCTGCCGCTCGTCGGCGAGATAGCGGCACCCGGTCGGTCCGCGGACCGCCAGCCGGCCGATGCTGCCGGGCGGAAGATCGCGCCCCTCGTCGTCGATCACCTTCGCCTCATAGCCCGGAACCGGCCTGCCCGTGGCGCCGGGCCGGATCTCGTCCTCGGTCGCCGCGATGAAGATGTGCAGCATCTCGGTCGCGCCGATTCCGTCCATAAGCCTGATGTTCGTTGCAGCCTTCCAGGCCTCGAACGTCCCCTTCGGCAGCGGCTCGCCCGCCGAGACGCATTTGCGCAGGCTGGAGATGTCGTAGCCTTCGAGCTTCGACAGCATGGCGCGGTAGGCGGTCGGCGCCGTGAAGCAGATGGTGGCCTTGTACTGCATGATGGCGGGCAGAAGATCGTCCGGTCCCGCCTTCTCCAGCAGCACGGTCGAAGCGCCGACATGCATGGGGAACAGCACGATTCCGCCGAGCCCGAAGGTGAAGGCGAGCGGCGGCGAGCCGATGAAGCGATCGCTCGGCTCGGGCCGCAGCACGTTTCGCCCGTAGCCGTCGCAGATCGCCAGCATGTCGCGATGGAAATGCATGGTTCCCTTCGGCTCGCCCGTGGTGCCGGAGGTGAAGCCGATCAGGCAGACATCGTCCGCCGCCGTATCGACCGCGTCGAATTCCGGCGAGGCTTCGGCGATCAGCGCCTCGAGACTGTCGGGCTTGCCCGCTCCCCAATACACCACATGCCGCAGGTCCGGCGCCATCGTCCGGGCGCGCTCCATCTCGTCCGCGAGGCGATGGTCGCAGAGGGCGATGGCGATCTTCGCCTTCTGCAGCGGATAGGCGATTTCCTTCGCGCGCAGCAGCGGCATGGTGGCCACGACGATGCCGCCGGCCTTCAGGACCGCCAGATAGGCTGCCACCATCATGGGATTGTTGGCGGAGCGCAGGAGGACGCGGGTGCCCGGAACCAAGCCGAGCTTGTGGACGAGCACGTTGCCGATGCGGTTCACGCGCTCCTGGAGCGCCCGATAGGTCAGCATTTCGGTCGGGCTGATGAGGCAGGGCTCATCGCCCCTTCCCTCGTCGACCCAGCGATCGAGAAAGGCGACGGCGCAGTTCAGCCGCTCGGGATAGTGAAGCTCGGGGCGGGTGAACCGGAACTCGGGCCATTGATCCCGAGGCGGAAGATTGTCCCTCGCGAATGTATCCACATGCGCCGTATCCGCCATCGTCCGCTCCTCTGTTGTTTATTGTGCGCCAGGAGAACGGAGCCCGCTAAGCTTGGCCGGACGGCAGCCCGAATCCGGGAGCCGCGCCATGGCGAACTCCCTATCGCTGCCTATCCCCGGCCAGTCACGCGCCCGTCCTTTCGCCTGCCTTCCTCTACGAAACAATCCGCTTGAAGAACCGGAAAAATATTTTAATCTTAAAATAATCCTTGGCAATCCCAAAGATCGGGGAAAGATTGGGGATGCCGGGAGGAGAGCTCCGATAAAGGGAGTGTTCGGCAGAAAAGATTTGCGGCAGAGTATCGCCGACCTGTCCGTCGAGGCGTCGCACGTCCCGGCGGGAACAATCACGCAGCACAGCCAATGTGCGCAGGGAACAGCCATTCGGGAGACCATTGATGAACGTGACGATCAAAACCCTTGGCCTTGCAGCGGCCGTCGGCCTGGCCGCGGCTCCGGCCATGGCGCAGGAGAAACTGAAGGTCGGACTGCTTCTGACCCTTTCCGGCCCTTCGGCCGTTCTCGGCCAGCAGGCCCGCGACGGATTCCAGCTCGCGGTGAAGGATCTCGGCGGCAAGCTCGGCGGACGTGACGTCGAGGTGATCGTCGTCGACGACGAGCTGAAGCCGGACGTGGCGGTGACGAAGGTGAAGGGCCTCCTGGAGCGCGACAAGGTGGACTTCGTCGTCGGCCCGATCTTCTCGAACGTGGCCGTGGCCGTCCACAAGCCCATCGTGGACGCGAACACATTCTACATCAGCACCAATGCGGGCCCCTCGAACCTCGCGGGCAAGAGCTGCAACCCGTACTTCTTCGCGACATCCTACCAGAACGACCAGAACCACGAGGTTCTCGGCAAGGTGGCGCAGGACCGCGGCTACAAGAAGGTCTACCTTCTCGCGCCGAACTATCAGGCCGGCAAGGATGCGCTCGCCGGCTTCAAGCGCCACTACAAGGGCGAGATCGTCGAGGAATCCTACGTTCCGCTCAACACGCTCGACTTCCAGTCCGAGCTTGCGAAGATCGCCTCCATGCAGCCCGACGCCATCTTCACCTTCATGCCGGGCGGCATGGGCGTAAACCTGGTCAAGCAGTACCGCGCGGCGGGCCTCGCCGACCGCATCCCGTTCCTCTCCGCCTTCACGGTCGATGAATCGACCCTGCCTGCGCAGCAGGATGCGGCCATCGGCATGTTCGGCGGCTCGAACTGGGCTCCGAACATGGACACCCCGGAGAACAAGAAGTTCGTCGCGGCCTATGAGGCGGCCTACAATTCCGTGCCCGGCTCCTATTCCATGCATGCCTATGATGCGGCCCTGCTGATCGACAGCGCGCTCAAGGCAACCGGCGGCAAGACGGACAACAAGGACGCCGTGCGCGCCGCCATCAAGAAGGCCGACTTCAAGTCCCTGCGCGGCGAGTTCAAGTTCGGCACCAACGGCTTCCCGATCCAGGACTTCTATCTGGTAAAGGCCGCCAAGCGCCCGGACGGCAAGTTCCAGACCGAGATCGTCGAGAAGGTGTTCGACGATTACACGGACGCCTACGCCAAGGACTGCGCCGCCACGAACTGAGGCGCTCCACGGAACTGATCGATCTGCCCCGCGGGGCAGATCGATTCCTATTCTATGACGCAATCATCATGGCGCTCTCCCATGGGAGCGCCCGAGCGGAGGCTCGATCGATGCAGGTCCGCTGCCAGTGAAGCGCCGATGAACGCAACACTCCTCTTCGTCCAGGCTCTGAACGGCCTTCAGTTCGGCCTCATCCTCTTTCTCATCGCCGCCGGGCTGACCCTGGTGTTCGGCGTGATGGACTTCATCAACCTCGCCCACGGCGTGCAGTACATGGTCGGCGCCTATCTGGTGGCGGCGTTCAGCGCCTGGACGGGCAGCTTCGGCTGGGCGCTGCTCCTCGCCCTGCCCTCGGCCCTGGCCTTCGGGCTTCTGCTCGAGGTTCTGATCTTCAGGCATCTCTACGATCGCGACCACCTCGATCAGGTGCTCGCCACCTTCGGCGTGATCCTGTTCCTGAACCAGGCCGTGAAGTTCGTCTGGGGCGCGGCCCCGCTGAGCGTCCCCGTTCCCGAACTTCTCTCGGGCTCGGTGGAGATCGCAAACGGCCTGCTCTATCCCGTCTATCGCCTCGCCATCATCGCGGCAGGCCTCGTGGTCGCCGCCCTGCTCTACGTTCTGGTCAACCACACGCGCGTCGGCATGCTGGTGCGCGCCGGAGCCAGCAACGCCTCCATGGTGTCGGCGCTCGGCGTCAACATCCAGAGGCTGTTCATGATCGTGTTCGGCTTCGGAGCCATGCTCGCGGGCTTTGCCGGCGCGATGGTGGCGCCGATCCTTTCGGTGGAGCCGGGCATGGGCGACAACATCCTCATCCTCGCCTTCGTGGTCATCGTCATCGGCGGCATCGGCTCGATTCGCGGCGCGTTCCTGGCGGCGCTCCTGATCGGCCTGGTGGATACGGTCGGACGGACCTTCGCGCCGAACCTGCTGCGCCTTTTTCTCGATCCCGCGGCGGCAAGCCAGACCGGACGGGCCATCGCCCCGATGCTGATCTATATCTTCATGGCTGCGGTGCTGTTCTTCCGCCCCTCCGGCCTGTTCCCCGTGAAACGCTAGGGTGCGTTCATGACCGAACTCGCCGAAAGATCATCCGCTTCCATGCCAACGCTCACAAGACGGTTCGAGGCCGTTCCCGTCATTCTCTTCGCAGCCTTCGCGGCAGCGCCGCTG
Source organism: Pseudomonadota bacterium (assembly GCA_023386155.1). GTDB lineage: Bacteria > Pseudomonadota > Alphaproteobacteria > Rhizobiales > Beijerinckiaceae > Microvirga. The sequence continues at coordinate 55,925 of JAEWKH010000002.1, read as the reverse complement.
CTTGCCGCGTTCTCCGGCGCGGAGGGTTATGTCCTGTCCCTTCTGACACGGGTGATGATCTTCGGCATTGCCGCCATGGCGCTCGACCTCGTTCTCGGCTACGGCGCGCTCGTGAGCTTCGGCCACGCGGCCTTCCTGGGGATCGGAGGCTACGCGGTCGGCATTCTCGCGAGCCATGGCATCGAGGATGCACTCATCCAGATCCCAGTGGCGCTCGCGGCCTCGGCCCTCTTCGCCCTGGTCACGGGAGCGATCTCGCTGCGGACCAAGGGCGTCTACTTCATCATGATCACCCTCGCGTTCGGACAGATGCTCTACTTCCTTGCCACGTCGCTGGCGGCCTATGGTGGCGACGATGGCATGACGCTGCCGTCACGCAGTCTCGTGGCGGGCTCCGGCATCCTGGAGAACGACTTCGCCTTCTACTGGTTCTGCCTGTTCTGTCTCTTCGTCGCCTATGCGTTTTCCCGATCCGTCGTAGCGTCCAGGTTCGGGCGTGTCCTGCGCGGAACCCGGGAGAACGCCCTTCGCATGGAGGCGATCGGCTTCCAGCCCTTCCGCTTTCAGCTCGCCGCCTATGTGCTCAGCGGCATGATGGCAGGGCTTGCCGGATGCCTTCTGGCGAACCAGGCGGAGTTCGTGAGCCCGGCCTTCATGACCTGGCAGCGCTCCGGCGAGCTGATCTTCATGGTGGTGCTCGGCGGGCTCGGCACCCTGCACGGCGCCATCATCGGCGCCGCCGCGTTCCTGCTGCTGGAGGAATTCCTGCCGGAGATCCTGCATTCCATGAGCTTCTTCCTGGGCGAGGAAACCCGCGCCCATCTCGCCGAGAACTGGAAGATGGTGTTCGGGCCCCTCCTCATCCTGATCGTTCTGTTCGTCAGGGGCGGCATCATGGGCCTGCTGCGGAGGCCCCGCCATGGTTGAGCCGCTGCTCGAACTTCGTCACCTGCGCAAGTCCTACGGCGCGCTCGTCGTCACCGACGACGTCAGCCTGTCCGTCCAGCCCGGCGAGCTGCACGCCATCATCGGTCCCAACGGCGCCGGCAAGACGACCCTGATCCATCAGATCTCCGGCACTCTGGGCTCGAATTCCGGAACGATCCTGTTCGGCGGCGAGGACGTGACGAACCTTCCGATGCCGCAGCGCGTCAGGCGCGGACTGGCGCGGTCCTTCCAGATCACCTCGATCCTGCCGGGCTTCTCGGCTCTCGAGAACGTGGCGCTTGCCGTTCAGGCGCGCTCGGGATCGAGCTTCCGCTTCTTCGGCAATGCCTCGCAGGAGAAAGCGCTGAATGACTCTGCCATGGACTGCCTCGCTCAGGCCGGGCTGGCTGCTCGCGCCCATATCCCCGCAGGCCTGCTGTCCCACGGAGAGAAGCGACAGCTCGAACTCGCCATCGGCCTTGCGACGGAGCCGAAGCTGCTGCTGCTCGACGAGCCGCTCGCCGGGACCGGGCACGACGAATCCCAGCGTGTGGTCGAGACCCTGCGGCGCCTGAAGAGCCGCCTCACCATCGTGCTGATCGAGCATGATATGGATGCGGTCTTCTCGTTGGCCGATCGTGTCTCGGTTCTCGTCTACGGCCGCGTGATCGCTACCGACACGCCGGAGCGCATCAGGGCCAATCCGGAGGTCCGTGCCGCCTATCTCGGCGAAGAGGAGATGGTCTGATGCTCTCCGTTCGACAGTTGCAGGCGTCCTATGGCGCCGCGCAGGTCCTCTTCGACATTTCGCTCGAGGTCAATGCCGGCGAGGTGGTGACGCTCCTCGGCCGCAACGGGATGGGCAAGACCACCACCATACGCTCCATCATGGGCCTGCTCCGTCCCCGTGGCGGCGAGGTGCGCTTCGACGGCGCGGCGGTGACGGGGCTCGCGCCCTATCGGATCGCCCAGACGGGAATCGGGCTCGTCCCGGAAGGCCGGCAGATCTTTCCGACGCTGACGGTGGAGGAGAACCTCGTCGCGACGGCTTCGGCCAGGACGGGCTCCCGCCGCTGGACGCTCGACGCGGTCTACGACCTGTTCCCGCGCCTGAAGGAGCGCCGAAGCAACCTGGGCACGCAGCTCTCGGGCGGCGAGCAGCAGATGCTGGCCATCGGCCGCGCGCTCATGACCAATCCCAAGCTGCTCATCCTCGATGAGGCGACCGAGGGCCTGGCGCCCCTCATTCGCGCCGAGATCTGGACGTGCCTGAAGCGCCTCAAGGGCGAGCGCCAGTCGATCCTGGTAATCGACAAGAACATCGGCGCGCTGGCGAGCTTCGCAGACCGCCACGTGATCATCGAGAAGGGCCGCTCGGTCTGGACCGGGACGAGCGAGGAGCTCATGACCGACGCCAGCCTCAAGGACCGGTATCTGCACGTTTGAGGACAGTCGCGATGGCAGCCGAGGAACTCGACCTCGAGGCCGAGTACAACAACCGGGCACGCGTTCCCGACCACCCCGCTCATATCGCGGGCTGGCAGCGGGATTCCGCGTCATATCGCGCGAGCGCGCGCTGCGACCTGGATCTCGCCTACGGGCCCGGCGAGCGTCAGAGGCTCGATCTCTTCCATCCACGCGACGGCGGCGCGGACCGCCCGGTGGTGCTGTACATTCATGGCGGCTACTGGCAGGCGCTCGACAAGTCGACCTCCAGCCACCTGGCCCGCGGCGCCAACGAACGCGGTCTGACGGTCGCAATTCCGAGCTATACCCTCGCTCCTGCCGCCAGACTGGCCGATATCGTTGCCGAAATGGAGGCCGCGGCCAATTTCATCATGGAGCGCACGAGCCGTCCTCTTGTCGTCAGCGGCCATTCCGCGGGCGGCCATCTGACGGCATGCCTCATGGCGCGTCCGGCCACCTTGCGGATTCCCGTCCGCGCCGCCATGCCGATCTCGGGCCTGTTCGACCTGCCTCCTCTGGTCCTGACCTCGATCAACAAGGCCCTCGGCCTGACCCCCGAGGAGGCGCACCGCATGAGCCCGCTGGAGTGGGACCCGCCTGCGGGCGGCCGCCTCATCGCCGTCGTCGGCGGAGCCGAAAGCAGCGAATTCCTGCGCCAGTCGCACACCGTCGTCGAACGATGGGGGCACGCCGGGGTCGTAACGGAGTACCATGAGGTGCCGGATGCTCACCATTTCGACGTCATCGCCGGACTCGCCGACCCGGACGATCCGCTGACCGACATGCTCGTGGAGCTGGCAGCGTTCGCGTAAGTGACAGGCGGAAAAGGACGTTTACGCTCCCGCTGAAATCAATTCCCCCGGAATCAGCGATCGGCCCGGAGTTGCTCGACGACCCCTTGGCTCATGTAAGGATGGCCCGCCTCGTTGAGGGTCCGGTCCAGCGCCTCGATCGCCAAGAGGATCTTCGTGAGCTCCTCCGCCATCTCGACGGAAGGGAGCGGCGCCTCGGAAATCTGCCGCGCCATCTCCCTGCGCCGCTTCACAAGGTTTTCGCGCGCAGCGTTCAGTTCCTTGATTTCCTCGGACGTCATTGGCTCCTCACGATCAAGAGATTTTCAATATTAAGTCGGCCAGGCCCGATCCGTTCACGCATCGTTGCCCCGGAGCCGATCCGGGCCTGGTTCACGTTCGAGAGAGCCCGGCAATTCCACGCTTTGCAGCCGGCCCTATTCCACCCCACCTTTGCAGCTTTTTTTAAACGATCCTCGCCCATAGTCTGGACATGACCTATGGGAACATTCAACGTCTTTGCCTTGGACTGGCTCTTGTCTCCGGCTCCATCCTCGGAGGCAATCCGGTCGCCCTGGCGGCTCCCGAAAATGCCCCGCCGTCCGCCCCTGCCCAGGCATCGCCGGGCTCCCCGGCTCCATCTGCTGCCGGGAAGAGCCTGCGACCGAACGCAGCAGTGCTCGCGCCTGCGGTTTCGATCTCGCAGGATCCGCGCCCCAGTCTCGATGCGGACACCTTCATCAACACGATGCGGGCGGCCTGGACCTATAAGCGCATTGCCGAAGCGGGAGGATGGCCCACCCTGCCCGCCGGCACGGTTCTGAAGGCGGGCGACAAGGGCCCGCTCGTCGCGACGCTGAGGCAGCGTCTCGCATTGGCGGGGGACCTCCCCGACACGTCCGCCACGAGTCCTGTCTTCGACGCGGAACTGGCTGGCGCCGTCAAACGATTCCAGGCTCGACACGGCCTGCCGGAATCCGGCGCCGTGCGGGCGCGAACCCTGGAAGCATTGAACGTTCCGGCTCTCACGCGCCACCGGCAACTCACGGCCTCTGCCCAGAGGCTGGCCGGCTCCACCTTTTCCTTCGGCGACCGTTACGTGGTCGTGAACATTCCATCCGCTGCCGTGGAAGCGGTCGAGCGCGGGCAGGTGGCGCGCCGCTTCGTCGCCATCGCCGGCAAGGTGGACCGCCCCTCGCCGACCGTGGAAACCCGCGTCACGGCCGTCAATCTCAACCCTACATGGACGGTGCCCGTCTCCCTGATCAAGAAGGACGTCATCCCCCATGTCCGGAAGGATCCGGGCTATCTGGAAAAGATGAAGATCCGCATTCTCGATGCGAAGGGGCAGGAAGTCGATCCCAAGGCGCTCGACTGGTCGACGCAGAACGCGGTGAACTACACGCTGCGGCAGGATCCCGGCGCAATCAACTCGCTCGGCCAGATCCGCATCGACATGCCGAACAAGCATGCCGTCTACATGCACGACACGCCCAAGAAGCAGCTCTTCGCGCAGGATGCGCGCTTCCATTCCTCAGGCTGCGTCCGCGTGGCCGATGTCGCCGACTTCGCCGAATGGCTGCTGCGCGGCACGAATGGACAGGCCGGCCCATGGACGAGAGAAGGGATCGATGCAGCCATCGCCAGCGCGGCCCGGCAGGATATCCGTCTCGAAAAGCCAGTCCCCGTCGCGTGGGTCTACCTGACAGGCTATGCGACGGCGGACGGCACGGTGCATTTCCGCGATGATGTCTATGGGCTCGATGCCCCGAAAAGCGAACCGCCGGCGGAGCCTCAGGTCGTGGATGTGCCGGCAACGGCCTCGATCAGGCCCAAGCGCCTGTAAAGCGGCTCATGCTTAACGGGGCGTTAAAGACTTTTCCTGCGCAGCAGGCGCCCCGAGGACGGAAGGGTCGCGCGGGTCCTGCGCCATTCGAAGGCGGCATCCTGGAACAGGTCGATGGCCGCGACGGCCTGCGCCCGCATGGCCGCGATCGAGGCCGGGTCCCGCTGAGCGAAGCGGTCGGTTGCTCCAGCAAGCTGACGGCAGCGCTCCTCGACAATGCGCCGCGCTTCTTTCAACCGGGGATTCGGCTCCCCATAGGCCGTCATGTCGTCGCAGAAGCGCAGGACGTCCCGGGTCAGGTTCTCGCCCGAGTAGAGGCCGGAATAATGATCGATCATGCTGCGGACGAAACCAAGAGAGTCACGGATCTCTTGCCGTAAAAGCGACTCGCTGTTCATCGCACCCTTCCCGAAGACGAGCTGCATCTCTGCCTGCACCGGCGATGACGGGTTATGAACCAGAGATCTCTAAAAAGGTGTTAGCCCGGCTGGCCTGCCTGGGGATCGGCGGGAGCCTTGGGCGGCACCGGAAGAGGCGCATCGTTGTTCTGCGTGACCGTCAGCGGCGACGACCACATCCTTTCAAGAAGAGGACCGGCAACGATTCCGGCGACGAACGCGAACGCAGCCACGACCAGCCCAATCCGGCCGCAAAGGCTCAGCACATCCTTGTATGCCATAAACCTTCCTCCCGTCTGCTTTGCTGGAAGAATCCTAGGGGACCTCTCGGTCGCAGCCAATAGACGAAAATGCAAATTGCAGGGACGGTGACTCTGCCTCGCATGAACAATGAGGCGGAACGCAAGGAAAAGGCAGAACTTTTTACCGACCCGCCCGCCGCGCATAATTTTTGGGCAAAGAGGCACGACGGCTCGGATTCACGGCTTTTTGCAACATTGTAAATGTCGATTCCTCACCGATCGCCTTCGCTGCTTCGGCAATCGGACCCTGCATTGGCCTTGCTCATGGCCGTCTTGATCTGCCGCGGCGTTTCTGAACATTTCGGCCGGCTTGGGATTGAACCCGAGTGAACGGGATATCGTCTATGCCGCCCTCTGCCGCCTATCGTGCCTCGACGCGCCATCGGGAACTCGGATCGGACTTCTATGACATCGTCAGTCCGGCACCATTCCCTCGGCACATCCTGCGATATCGTAACCAGCGCTGGGCCGAACGGGTCGGTCTCGGATCGCTCAGCGACGATGAGTGGATCGATCATTTCGGGCGCTTCACGCCCCTTCCGGGCAGTCTCGAGCAACCTCTCGCCCTGCGCTACCACGGCCACCAGTTCCGCACCTACAACCCGCATCTCGGGGACGGGCGCGGCTTTCTCTTTGCCCAGCTCCACGACGGGCAGGACGGCAGGCTGCTCGACCTCGGTACGAAAGGCAGCGGACAAACGCCGTGGTCACGCCATGCGGATGGTCGCCTGACCCTGAAGGGCGGGGTGCGCGAGATCCTGGCGACCGAAATGCTCGAAGCGCTTGGGGTCGAGACCTCGAAGTCCTTCAGCCTGATCGAAACGGGCGAGGAGCTCGAACGTGGCGACGAGCCCTCCCCCACCCGCTCGTCGGTTCTGGTGCGGCTCAGCCATTCCCACATTCGCATCGGAACCTTCCAGCGTCTGCTCTACCTGGATGAGACCGACAATCTCCGCAAGTTGCTCGACTACACCATTCAAGCCTACATGCCGGCGATCTGGCGTGAGGGAGAGGAGGACCGCGCAACCGCTTTTCTGGAAGAGGTCTGTCGACGGGTGGCCCGCATGGGCGCGCAATGGATGGCAGCAGGCTTCGTGCACGGCGTGCTCAACACCGACAACATCAACATCACGGGGGAAAGTTTCGATTATGGCCCGTGGCGTTTCCTTCCCGTCTACGAGCCCGGTTTCAAGGCTGCCTATTTCGACGAGACCGGCCTTTATGCCTTCGGCCGGCAACCCGACACGCTCTTGTGGAACCTGTTCCGCTTGGCGGAATGCCTGCTTCCCCTTGCCCCGCAAGGCAAACTTGAGCAGGCGCTGACGACATTCGAACCTGCTCTCCACCGCGAATTCCCTGCTGCCATTCTGCGTCGCCTTGGTCTGCAATCGAGAGGCTTTGAGCAGGATGGAGCTCTTGCGAAAGCCTTGTGGACATTCCTGCACGAAAGCAAGGCTCCGTTCGAGCAGACCTTCTTCGACTGGTATGGCGGGCATCTGAGCACGCAGCGCGTAGAGAAAAGCCCTTCCGCACATCTTTATGCAGAATCGTCCTTCGAACCCGTTCGCGCCGCACTCGAAGCCTTCGCTCCATTACCTCGGATCAGGCTCGATCATTCCTACTTTACGCGACTTACCCCATGCACCATGCTGATCGACGAAGTCGAAGCGCTTTGGGCTCCGATTGCTGCGGACGATAACTGGTCGGCATTTGAGGCAAAGCTCGCCGAGATCCGCGTCATGACTGAAGCGTATAGAGAAGAGAAAATCATCCACCGCTGATGAAAGCACGCGCAGACATATTGCCAAGCTCTTCAATGTGAACAGCCGCCGTAAAGCTAAAAACTCAATAAAGTTCCCATTCCTAGAAGAAGAGTTTTTTATCTATATAACGGAACACTATTCCTAAAGCAGCGTCTTCTAGCCAAGCGAGCTGCATCGATGCGGCTCATCATCAAAATTGGCATTATCTAGGTGAACACTATGAAGCGTTCATATGTCCTCGCTTTGTCCAGCGCTGCCCTCTTCCTCGCCCTTGGAACCCCAACCCATGCGCAGAGCCTCAGGACCCTGCAACAATGCGTGCCTGCGGTCCCTGATGCCTCCATGTATTACAATTGCCGGTTCCACATCATACGAGGTCAGGAAACCTGTCGCTGTACCATCCGGCCTCAAGCCCTGCGCCGAATGGATCGTCCGACGGACTTAGACCAGGATAACACCGTGACCGGATCCATCGGCAACAGCGGTGTGGTCGGTCCGGAGGCTGTGAGCCCTGTCCGTGGCGGCTCCAGTGGCGGCACTACCGGTGCCGGCAATAACGGAACCGCCGGCGGCAGCGCGAGTCCGGAACGTAGCGGTGCTGTGGCGGATAGCAGCAGTTCGGGGGCAGGTAGCGCCGGCGGCACTCGTAGCGGTGTAAACGGAAGTAGCTCAGGCGGATCGGCCGTTGATGGCGGCAGCACTGGTGGAAGCGGCAGTACGGGTGGAAGCGGGAATGCCAGCAGCGGTAATAGAGGTGGTCACGGCAACAATGGCCATGGCAATGACGATGACGGCAACGACTCGTCCAATCCCGGCAGATCCAATAATGGAGATGGCACCGATCAGGACGGTCCCGCCGGGAACGGTGGCGGCAATAGCGGCCACGGCAATAGTGGCGGAAAACGCTAGCGCATCGTGCGAAAAGTGGATCCGGTTTTCGCGAGGAACGATGCGAAGCCTAGAGCGTTTTTCGGCGAAGTGGATCCGGTTCGCCGTCAAAAATGCGGTAAGCCAAAGAAGAGAGGTGATTCCACGCCAGTGGAAACAGCTCTAGAGAAGAAGCATCGGAATGGAGCATAGAAGTGGAATCCACTTTTCACGTCCGATGCTTTAGGTCCGACTGACATCCCTCTCTGAGCTGACGCATCGGACCCATAAGCGAGTTCGCTTATGGGTCCGATTCATTAGTTGAGAAAAAGAAAGATTCCAGATGTTGCAACAGCGGCACCTGCTAGACGGCTGAATCGCCTTTGATCAAGGAGGAGCCCAAAGGCGATGCCCAGTACATGCAGCATTGCGCTCGCGGTGACAAAGCCGAGGCTGTAGAGGGATGCGTTGGATCCAACCGGAACCTCCCCCCCATGGGCATAGCCATGGAACATCGCAAAGACGCCGACGAGCGCAGCCGCAATCTGGATCGGCCATTGCCGTCCCCACGCCACGATAGCTCCCAGAACAACGACAGACATTACAATGCCGAGTTCAGCGGCGGGAACCTCAATGCCGCTCAGACCCAGAATTCCGCCCATCAGCATCATCCCGACGAAGCTTGCCGGGAGCGCCCACAGCGCCCGCCCTCCAAGCAGCACGGCGAAAAGGCCGACGCTCGCCATGGCAAGAACATGATCCAGGCCGCCAAAAGGATGCGAGAGACCTGATAGGAAGCCGGACGTCGAATGATCACCCGTATGAGCCAAAGCGGGTGTCGCCGCCGCTAACAGGATAGTGGCAAGAGCTGAACGCCTGAACATCGTGAGATCCCCCTTTAGGCTGCTGACGACAGGCCGCCGGCCTGCTCGATGAATTTGGCGATGGCGTCGACCCCGACGCCGTCGCGGATATTGCTGAAAACATAGGGCCGCTGGCCGCGCATGCGTTTGGTGTCGTCCTCCATGATCGCGAGATCTGCGCCCACATAAGGCGCGAGATCGATCTTGTTGACCACGAGGAGATCCGAGCGCGTGATGCCGGGTCCACCCTTGCGAGGAATCTTCTCGCCTCCGGCCACGTCGATGACGTAGATCGTCAGATCGGCAAGCTCGGGCGAGAACGTCGCCGCCAGATTGTCCCCGCCGGATTCCACCAGCACGATGTCGAGTGCCGGGAAGCGCTTGCGCATGGTGGCGATCGCGGCAAGGTTGATGGAGGCATCCTCGCGGATGGCCGTATGCGGACAGCCTCCGGTCTCCACGCCCATGATTCGCTCCACCGGCAATGCCCCGGCCACGGTCAGGAGGCGCGCATCCTCCTTGGTGTAGATGTCGTTGGTGATCGCGCAGATGTCGTATCGCTCGCGAAGGGTCTTGCAGAGCGCTTCCATCAGCGCCGTCTTGCCGGAGCCGACCGGCCCGCCGATGCCGACGCGAAGGGGTCCCGTATGAGAAGTCATGAGCGGAAAAGCCTCGTATATTGATTTTCGTGATGGAAGGAACCGAGATCGGCGCGGAAGGTCGAGCCGCCGATATCGTCGAGCGAAAGAGTCACTCCCTGGCGCGCGATATCCTGCACGGTTCCGGCGAGCGCGGCAGACACGCGGATGCCGGCTGTCTGACCGATCGGCGCCAGACGGATGGCGGCGGACACGAGCGTCTGGACGAGCCCGAAGAGATAGGCCTGCGCAGTGATCGGCAGCGGAATGCCATGCGCTGCCGCCGCCATTCCGGTCGCGACGGGAAAGGCGACATCGCCGTCGAGCGCCAAGAGCCGCGGCGACGGCCATGCGGCAAGCGTCGCGTCGAGGAAGCTGCGCCCCTGCTGACTGGTCTCGAGATAAAGCTCGGCGGAGGGGGAGAAGGCCAGAGCGAGTTCGTTGACCTTCTCAAGGCTCTCGCGGTCGTTCTTCTCCACGGCCCGGTAGGCGTGGGCGAGAAGAATGGCATCGTTTCGACCCAGACCGAGCGCAAGCAGATCGGTCAGCCAAGCGACGAGACTTTCCTCGTCGTCGACATCGCCAGCCTCCACGGCCCATTCCAGGGTGTGAGAATAGGCATAGCATCCGACCGGATAGGACGGCGAGAGCCAGGCGAAGAGCGGCAGGATCGCCTCCTCCCGTTCCCCGCCCCGTGCGTTCGTGAGCGCCTCATCCATGGCCGTGCCCGTGATGGTGCGAATGCCCGCCATGCTCGTGATGATGATAGGCTCCACGCACCGGCCTGAAGGGCCGCTCGACGATTTCGACTTTGGCGCCCAGCCCGAGCAGCATGTCGACCAGCACATGGTCGTAGGCGATGTAGATCGCCTCCCGCGCGATCTCCGCCGGCACGTGCCTGTTGCCGATATGCCAGGCGAGAGTCAGGAGCTCGAGCGGATCGGCGGTGGCGATCTCCACAAGCTTCTCCGGGGCCGCCCTCACCTCGACGAGCCAGCCGCTGTCCAGCCGGATGGCGTCGCCATCCTCCAGCACGTCGGCCTTATCGAGATCGAGCAGGAAAGCAGTCCCGCCATCGGCACTGAGCATGATGCGACGGCGGTACCGGTCGCCGTGATCGAGGGTGATGACATCGACGATGCGATCCTGATCGACGGCTTCGCGGCGGATGATCGATGTGGCGCGGATCATGTCAGAACAGAAAATAGCGTTGAGCCATGGGAAGGACCTTTGCAGGTTCGCAGACGAGCAGCTCGCCATCGGCGCGAACATCGTATGTTTCGGGATCGACCTCGATCATGGGCGTCGCGTCGTTCAGCACCATGTCCTTCTTGCCGATCCCGCCACGGACATTCTCGACGGCGACGAGCTGCTTCTGGACACCGAGCCTGCCGGCCAGGCCGTTCTCCACGGCAGCCTTGGACACGAAGGTGAGTGACGTCGATGCGAGCGCCCGCCCATAGGCGCCGAACATGGGCCGGTAATGCACCGGCTGCGGCGTCGGGATCGAGGCGTTGGGATCGCCCATGAGAGCCGCCGCGATGGACCCGCCCTTGAGCACGAGATCGGGCTTCACGCCGAAGAAGGCCGGGGTCCAGACCACGAGATCGGCAAGCTTGCCGACCTCGACCGAACCGATATGCCTGGACACGCCGTGAGCAATGGCCGGATTGATCGTGTACTTCGCCACATAGCGGCGGGCGCGGAAATTGTCGTTGTCGCCAGCCTCGCCGGGAAGCGCGCCGCGCTGGACCTTCATCTTGTGCGCCGTTTGCCACGTGCGGATGATGACTTCGCCGACGCGGCCCATGGCCTGGCTGTCGGAGGACATCATCGAGAGGGCGCCGATGTCGTGAAGAATATCCTCCGCCGCGATGGTCTCCTTGCGGATGCGGCTCTCCGCAAAGGCGAGATCCTCGGGTATCGACGGGGAGAGGTGGTGGCACACCATGAGCATGTCCAGATGCTCGTCGATGGTGTTCACCGTATAGGGCCGCGTCGGGTTCGTGGAGGACGGCAGCACGTTGGGAAGACCCGCCACCTTGATGATGTCCGGCGCGTGTCCGCCACCCGCTCCTTCTGTGTGGAAGGCATGGATCGTGCGCCCCTTGAAGGCCGCGATGGTGTCCTCGACGAAGCCGGATTCATTGAGCGTGTCGGTGTGGATCATCACCTGCACGTCATAGGCGTCCGCCACCGACAGGCAGCAATCGATGGCCGCCGGGGTCGTGCCCCAGTCCTCGTGGAGCTTCAGCGCGCAGGCGCCGCCCTCGATCATCTCTTCCAGGGCGCCGGGTTTCGAGGCATTTCCCTTGCCGGTGAACGCCAGGTTCATCGGAAAGGCATCGGCGGCCTCGATCATGCGGGCGATGTGCCATGGCCCAGGCGTGCAGGTGGTGGCGAAAGTTCCGGTCGCAGGCCCCGTTCCGCCGCCCAGCATGGTGGTGACGCCGGACATGAGCGCCTCCTCGATCTGCTGCGGGCAGATGAAGTGGATATGCGAGTCGAAGCCGCCGGCCGTGATGATCTTGCCTTCGCCGGCAATGATCTCCGTCCCCGGCCCGATGATGATGTCGACATTGGGCTGCACGTCCGGATTTCCGGCCTTGCCGATGGCTGCGATCCGGCCGCTCCTGATGCCGATATCCGCCTTCACGATGCCCCAATGATCGAGGATGACCGCATTGGTGATGACGGTGTCGACGGCGCCTTCCGCGCGTGTCGTCTGAGCCTGCCCCATGCCGTCTCGGATCACCTTGCCGCCACCGAACTTCACCTCCTCGCCATAGGTGGTGAAGTCCTTCTCCACTTCGATCACGAGGGAGGTATCGGCGAGGCGGATGCGGTCACCCCTGGTCGGACCGAACATGTCGGCATAGCCGGAGCGCGGGAGCGACGCGGGCTTTCTTGCATTCGACATCACAGCGCCCCCATCACGGCCTGGCGGAATCCATGAACCTCACGCTTGCCGGAAAGCGGGACCAGCACGACTTCGCGCGTCGAACCGGGCTCGAAACGGACCGCCGTGCCAGGCGCAATGTCGAGGCGCATGCCGCGAGCCTTCCTGCGGTCGAAGGACAGGGCCGGGTTTGTCTCGAAGAAATGGTAGTGACTGCCGACCTGGATCGGCCGATCGCCCGTATTGGCGACGGTGAGCACGGTGCGCTCGGCCCCCTCGTTGAAGGCGATCTCGCCCTCCTGGGCCATCACCTCTCCGGGCACATCCTTCGATGCCGCGCCCCGGATCGGATGATGCACGGTGACGAGCTTGGTGCCATCCGGAAAGGTCGCTTCGACCTGAACGTCGTGGATCATCTCAGCGACGCCTTCCATGACCTGATCGGCGGTGACCACATGCGCGCCCGCTTCCATCAGTTCGGCGACGGAGCGCCCGTCGCGCGCGCCCTCCACGACCGTATCGGTGATGAGGGCGATGGCTTCCGGATGATTGAGCTTCACGCCGCGCTCCAGGCGGCGGCGTGCCACCATGGCGGCCATGGCGATCAGAAGCTTGTCTTTTTCACGGGGAGTGAGTTGCATGGTTAGACCCTAGCTGAGCCAGACACGAGGCAGGGGCTCACCGCGAAAGGCGAGCAGAAATGGAATGGCGGCGTTGCGCAATGCCTCGACGGACATGGCGCAGAAGCGAACGGCGAGGAGGCCGTTCCAGCTACTGGCAGCGGCATCGCAGCCATGCGCGACGGAGAGATGTTCGCGCACGGAATCGAGGCGCGCCTCGGCATCCGGCGCCACATGGATGAAGGTGGCGAAAGCCCGCGCGCCATTTCCGACGCTGGGCTTGCGCAGGAGGTCGGCAATCGGCCCTTCGAGACGCAGCGTATCGGCATAGATGAGGCGACCTCCACGCCGGATGCGCCATCGATCCTCGAACAGGCCGTCCGTGATGTGCTCGGCCCGCGCTTCACGCCCGAACACGACAGCCTCGAACAGGGTCAGAGCCGCATCCTCGGGCATCTCGGCCGTGAGAGTCCTGCGAAGCCGCGCCCTGTCGAACAGGATGGTCTCCTGCGGCAGCCAGTCGAGCCGCGCGCCGGGCTCCAGCTTCAAATCGACCGCCAATTCCGCGACCGGTCCATCCGAGCGATAGACCTTCTCGGCTGCGGGCGTCGCAACGGTGACCGATGCGCCGGAGCGTGCGTCGATCTCCACGGAAAAGCGATCCCCGCATGCAATTCCTCCCGCCGTGTTGACGAGAACCGCGTCGATCCCGCTCCCCTCGCCTCTCGGAAGCCTGATCCGCATGGATCCGCTCTCTTCGATCCGCATGGGCCGAGTGCGGCCGCCCAAGCCCGCGGCGCTGAACGCAACACGACCGACGGCGCGCTGGCGCTGTTGAGCTTCGGATTGGGGGACACCGTCAAATGGCCAGTCGCTGACGTACATCGTCCCCCTCGAGCGCGGAGCGGCCACCATGCTGCACGATTTCGCCACGCTCCATCACGACGAAGCGATCGGCGAGTTCGCGGGCGAAGTCGAAATACTGCTCGACCAGAAGGATGGCCATGTCCTTCCGTCCGCGCAGATAGGCAATCGCTCGCCCGATGTCCTTGATGATGGACGGCTGAATGCCCTCCGTCGGCTCGTCGAGCACGAGCAGGCGCGGACGGGTGACCAGCGCGCGCCCGATGGCCAGCTGCTGCTGCTGACCGCCGGAAAGATCCCCGCCGCGTCGGCTCAGCATGGTTTTCAGGACTGGGAACAACTCGAACACCTCGTCAGGAATCGTCCTCCCGCCACGCTTCAAAGGAGCGAAGCCGCTTTCCAGGTTCTCCTTGACGGTCAGGAGCGGAAAGATCTCCCGGCCTTGCGGAACATAGGCGATCCCCAGTGCCGCCCGCTCGAAGGGCTTCAGGCGCGCGATGTCCCGGCCGTCGAAGAGGATGCTTCCGCCTGCGATCGGCCGGTGTCCGGCGATGGCCCGCAACAGCGACGTCTTGCCGACACCGTTCCGTCCGAGCACGCAGGTGACCTCGCCGATGGAAGCGGAGACCGATACGCCGCGCAGCGCCTGTGCGGCGCCATAATACAGGGAGAGGTTTTCCACCGACAGCATCGTCATCGCCCCAGATAGACTTCGATCACGCGCTCGTTCGCGCTCACCGCGTCGAGGCTTCCCTCGGCGAGAACGGATCCCTCGTGCAGGCATGTGACCTTCACGTCGAGATCGCGCACGAAGGTCATGTCGTGCTCGACGACGATGACGGCCTGCATCTTCGCGATGTCGCGCAGGAGGTCGGCCGTGTCAGCCGTTTCCTGGTCGGTCATGCCGGCGGCGGGTTCGTCGATCAGCAGGAGCTTGGGCTGCTGGGCCAGCAGCATGCCGATCTCCAGCCACTGCTTCTGTCCGTGAGACAGCTCCCCCGCCTTGCGCTGGCGATGCGCCGTCAGGCGCACACGCTCCAGGAGCGCCTCGATCCTTTCGCGCTCCTGCGACGTACGCCGCGACAGAAGGGTTGCGAAGGGCGAGCGGTTCTCCTTGAGGGCGAGCAGAATGTTGTCTTCGACACTGTGCATCTCGAACACGGTCGGAGTCTGGAACTTGCGGCCGATCCCGAGTTCGGCAATGGCAGCCTCGTCGAGCGCCGTCAGATCGTGCGATCCCTCGAAAAGAGCCGTGCCCTCGTTCGGGCGGGTCTTGCCGGTGATCACGTCCATCATCGTGGTCTTCCCCGCTCCATTGGGCCCGATGATGGCGCGCATCTCCGCATGATCGACCGCGAGCGAGAGCGAATTCAGGGCCCGGAATCCATCGAAGGAAACGGAGACGTTGTCGAGGTAGAGAAGCGCCGGGGTCACGGGTGCAGTCATGGCTTACTCCGCCGCCTGCGAGAGCGGTTCGGACATGGGGCGAGGTTTCAGCCGATGTCCGATTCGCCGCCAGAGATCCTCGGCGGCCCCGAGTATGCCGCGCGGCATGAAGAGCGTGACGAAGACGAACAGGCCGCCCAGCGCAAACAGCCAGAATTCCGGCAGCACGCCGGTGAACCACGTCTTGCCCGCATTGACCAGGAGAGCGCCGAGAATAGGGCCTGCCAGCGTGCCACGGCCGCCGACCGCCACCCAGATCACGACTTCGATGGAATTGGCGGGTGCGAACTCGCTCGGGTTGATGATGCCGACCTGCGGCACGTAGAGCGCGCCGGCGACGCCGGCCAGCATGGCCGAGAGCGTGAAGACGGCAAGCTTGTAGTGCTCCACGCGGTAGCCGAGAAAGCGGGTCCGGCTTTCCGCATCGCGCACCGCCACGAGCACCTTGCCGAACTTGGAAGTCACCACCCAGCGGCAGATCAGGTAACCCGCGCCGAGCGCGGCAACGGACAGAACGAACAGGACGATGCGCGTCGAAGCGGCCTGGAGCGGAAAGCCCCAGATGTCCTTGAAATCGGTCAGCCCGTTGTTGCCGCCGAAGCCCATATCATTGCGGAAGAAAGCGAGCATGAGGGCGAAGGTCATCGCCTGCGTGATGATCGAGAGATAGACGCCCGTCACCCGCGAGCGGAAGGCGAGCCAGCCGAAGATGAAGGCCAAAGCTCCCGGTACGAGCAGCACCATGAGGGCCGCGAACGGGAACCAGTCGAAGCCATGCCAGAACCACGGCAGTTCCTTCCAGTTCAGGAACACCATGAAATCGGGAAGCACCGGGTCCGCATAGACGCCGCGTGGCCCGATCTGGCGCATGAGGTACATGCCCATGGCATATCCGCCGAGCGCGAAGAAGGCGCCGTGTCCCAGGGAGAGAATGCCGCAGAAGCCCCAGATCAGGTCGACCGACAGGGCGAGCAGGGCGAAGCAGATATACTTGCCGAGCAGCGGCACGAGATGGTCCGACAGGTGGAGCGGGGAGTCCGGATCCACCGCCATGTTCAGGACCGGCACCAGGATGGCGGTCGCTCCCAGCAGCGCCAGGACGGTCATGCTCTGCCGATCGAGCGCAGAATGCGTTGTCATGCTTCGACGGCCCTTCCCTTCAGCGCGAAGAGCCCGCGCGGACGCCTTTGGATGAACAGAATGATCGCGACAAGCAGAACGATCTTGCCGAGCACGGCGCCCGCATAGGGCTCGAGCAGCTTGTTGGCGATGCCGAGCGTCATGGCGCCCACCAGCGTCCCCCAGAGGTTGCCGACGCCGCCGAACACGACCACCATGAAGCTGTCGATGATGTAACCCTGACCGAGATTGGGACTGACATTGTCGATCTGCGAAAGCGCCACGCCGGCGATCCCGGCCACGCCCGACCCGAGGCCGAAGGCCAGCGCGTCGATCCGGTTCGTCCGAATGCCCATGGAGCCCGCCATCCGCCGGTTCTGCGTGACCGCGCGCACATACAGGCCCAGGGATGTATGCCGCAGCACGAGAAGCAGGGTTGCGAAGACCGCGAAGGCGAAGACGACGATGGCGATGCGATTATAGGTGAGGCTCAAGCCGCCGATCTCCAGCGCGCCGCTCATCCAGGTCGGCGTTCCGACCTCGCGGTTCGTGGGGCCGAAGATCGTGCGCACGCCCTGCTGCAGAATGAGGGATATGCCCCAGGTGGCAAGCAGCGTCTCCAGCGGCCGCCCGTAGAGAAAGCGGATCACCGTGCGCTCGATGAGAATGCCGATGAGGCCGGCCACAAGGAAGGCGAGCGGCAGCGCGATGAACAGGGATGCCCCGAAGAGGCCGGGGGCGTTCGTGCGGATCAGTTCCTGCACCATGAACGTCGTATAGGCGCCGATCATGACCATCTCGCCATGGGCCATGTTGATGACCCCCATGGTGCCGAAGGTGATGGACAGGCCGATTGCCGCCAGCAGCAGGACGGAGCCGAGGGAAATCCCGTACCAGACATTCTGCACGCCGTTCCAGAGCGCCAGCCGCGAGCGAATGCCCTCGGCTGCCTTGGCCGCCGCATCGGACACATCGGCAGGCGTGCCGGATGGCAGAGACGAGAGAAGCGCCAGGGCCTCCTGATCGCCGCGGGCGTGCAGAGTCGTGACGGCGGAGAGCTTCTCCGACGCCGATGCATCCGGTTTGTTCAGGAGGATTGCCGCCCGGGCGCTGCCGAGGACGCTCTTCACGTCGGCATTGCCCTCCTGTGCAAGGGCTCTTTCAAGGGTCGGCAGTGCTGCGGCGTCGCGGGAGCGGAAGACCGCACGGGCCGCATCGAGGCGGGTCCCCGCATCAGGGCTGAGCAGCGTCATGCTTCCGAGCGCGGCTTCGATGGCGCGGCGGACACGATTGTTCACGCGGACGGGCTTCGCCCCTGCCGCCTCTGCCGCCTGCCCTGTCGCGGCATCGATGTGCTGACCGGCAGCATCCCGCACATAGACCCGCCCGTTGGCGACCATCAGCCGCCCGTCTCGCAAGGCTTCGACGAGGCTCAAGGCCTGCGCATGGCCACTTCCCGCAACGGCCCCGATGGCGGCCTCGGTATCGGCATAGCTGTCGGCGGCGAACTTGGGCAGGGCGTCCTCGTAGGGCCCGGCCCCGGCCGCAGAGGCCATGCCGAACAGCAGGACGAAGACCTGCAGAATGCAGCGCAAGATGGTCATGCAAACGACTTCGGACAGAGGATGGGCGAGGACGGCTGCGGGCCGCCCTCGTTGCGTCACGCGCTCACATCAGGCGCCGCACTTCTTCGTGACGGTGTTGTAGTTGCCGCACTTGAGATCCTTCCAGTCGGCAATCAGATCCTTCGATCCGTCGAGATATTTGGACCAGGCATCGCCCGGCACGAGCGCGTCGGTCTGCGACACCGTCTCGAACTGCCCGTCTTCCTTGATCTCGCCGATGAGCACCGGCTTGGTGATGTGGTGGTTCGGGAGCATCTTGGAGACGCCGCCCGTCAGGTTCGGAACCTCGACGCCGACGATGGCATCGATCACCTTGTCAGGATCCGTGCTCCGGCCTTCTCGACCGCCTTCACCCACATGTTGAAGCCGATCACATGAGCTTCCATCGGGTCGTTGGTCACACGCTTGTCGTTCTTGGTGAAGGCTTTCCACTTCTCGATGAACGCCTTGTTCTCGGGCGTATCGATGGACTGGAAGTAGTTCCAGGCAGCCAGATGGCCGACGAGAGGCTTTGTGTCGATGCCGGCAAGCTCCTCCTCGCCGACGGAGAAGGCCACCACCGGAATGTCCGTCGCCTTGACGCCCTGATTAGCGAGTTCCTTGTAGAATGGCACGTTGGCATCGCCGTTGATGGTGGAGACCACGGCCGTCTTCTTGCCGGCCGAGCCGAACTTCTTGATGTCGGCCACGATGGTCTGCCAGTCGGAATGCCCGAACGGCGTGTAGTTGATCATGATGTCCTCGGCCTTCACGCCCTTGGACTTCAGATAGGCCTCGAGAATCTTGTTGGTCGTGCGGGGATAGACGTAGTCCGTGCCGGCGAGAACCCAGCGCTCGACCTTTTCTTCCTTGGCGAGATAGTCGACGGCCGGGATGGCCTGCTGGTTCGGCGCGGCGCCCGTGTAGAACACGTTCCGCTCGCTCTCCTCGCCCTCATACTGCACCGGATAGAAGAGAATGCTGTTGAGTTCCTTGAACACGGGCAGCACGGATTTGCGGGACACCGACGTCCAGCACCCGAACACCGCCGAAACCTTGTTCTGGCTGATCAACTCTCGCGCCTTCTCGGCGAAGAGAGGCCAGTTGGAAGCCGGATCGACCACGACGGCCTCAAGCTTCTTGCCGAGCAGACCGCCCTTCTTGTTCTGCTCCTCGATGAGCATCAGCATGACGTCCTTCAGCGTCGTCTCGCTGATCGCCATCGTGCCGGACAGAGAGTGCAGAACGCCGACCTTGATGGTCTCCTGCGCCTGCGCCGTTCCCATCGCCGCGCCGGAAACCAGCGCGGCGGATGCCAGCGCCATCAGGTGTCTACGTGTCAAATTCAACATCGACATAGGTCCTCTCCCTTGACTGTCCTGTTTCAGGTCCAGCGCCGGGACATGAGGCAAGAACCATGCCAGCGGCGCCGGCCCCGTCTCTTTGCTGAGAGGTGAGACGCCGGGTCGAGGAGCGGCGGAAACGCACCCGCGCGCGTTTTGCTCGAAAAAGCGGCAGAGGCTTAAGAATAAGGCTGCAACATCGTGACAGGAAAGATCGGAGACAGGCCTCGCTGAACGAAAAATGGGCTGAACCGGCGTTCAGCCAGCACACCCGTTCAGCGCAGCGACGGAGACGTCACGCGAGTGCCGCCCGATGCGCCCGCTCATACACTTCCTGATATCGGGACGCGGAGCGATCCCATCCATGCGGGCGCTGCATCGCGGCTCGGCGCATGGCTGTGAGACGTGAGCGAGAGCGGAATGCCTCGAGTCCTCTCCTGATCGCATCCTTGAACCGGTTGAGCGAAGGCTCGCCGAAGAGGAAGCCATTGACGCCATCCTCGATGGTGTCGGCAAGGCCGCCCGTCTTATGCGCGATCGGCAGCGAGCCGAACCTTTGCGCATACATCTGGCTCAGGCCGCAAGGCTCGAAGCGCGAAGGCATGAGAAGGAAGTCGCTGCCTGCATACATGCGTCGCGCAGCTCCCTCGTCATAGCCGATCTTCACGCCGACGGATCCGGGATGGCGGTTTTCAAGCGCCTGGAGCTCGGACTCGAAACGGGACTCGCCCTGACCGATGACGGCGATCTGCCCGCCCTCGGACACAATGGTTTCCGCCGCCGAAATGGCAAGATCGACACCCTTCTGGTGAACGAGGCGGGACACCACGGCGAAGAGCGGCCCGTTCGACAGGGCGAGACCGAAGTTCTCGCGCACGTTGCGGGCGTTGGCGCTCTTGCCTCGGCAGTTTTCCGCTGAGAACGGGCTCACGAGATAGGGATCCCGGCTCGGGTCCCAGCTCTCGTCGATCCCGTTGATGATGCCGTCCAGCCGCCCCTGCTCCGCACGCATCCGAAGCAATCCGTCGAGCCCGCAGCCGAATTCCGGCCGGGTGATCTCACGGGCATAGGTGGAGCTGACCGTCGTGATGTGGGACGAGTAGTAGATGCCCGCCTTCAGGAAGGAGAGCTTGCCATAGAACTCGACACCGTTGATCTGGAACGCGGCATCGGGAATCCCGAGATGGGACAGGCGGTTACGCTCGAAGTTCCCCTGATAGGCAAGGTTGTGAATGGTCAGGATCGACGGAATGCGCTGTCCGCGCCAGGCGAGGTAGGCGGATGCAAGGCCCGACGGCCAGTCGTTGAGGTGAAGAAGATCCGCGCGCCACAGCCGGTCGCCGTTGCCGCAGGCAATCTCGGCTGCCGCAAGACCGAGCCGCGCGAACCGAATGTCGTTGTCGGCCCAGTCTGAACCGTAGCGGTCGACATAAGGCGAACCGTCGCGTTCATAGAGTTCGGGGCAGAGAAGAACGTAAACCGTCAAGCCGTCCCGCGTCGCGCAACGTCCCAAGCCGCAGGCAGGGATTCCGAAGGAGGCCGGCAAGCGCGCGACTTCCTCCACCGGACCGATCTGCGACAGGACCTGACGGTAGCCTGGGATCAGGATGCGCACATCGTAATGATGACGGAGCGCACGCGGAAGCGCAGCGGACACTTCACCAAGGCCCCCTGCCTTGATGTAGTCGGCGATCTCCGATGTGACGAAAAGGATGGACTGCCGTCGCCTGACGGAAATGGACGGCTGGACCCTGCCGTCTAGTTCGGCATGCGCCACCGGCGGGAAGGCCGCATGGGCTTCCAGTTGAAATGATTCCAGCATGTTCGCTCAGCTAGCGCGATCCCCAGCGACCCCCGCGCCATAGGCAGTCGCGCTGTCTAACTCGCTTCCCCTCGAGAAGGTTCCGACGAAATTTCAGAAAATTTCTGACTAGCTCTGACAGCGAGACCATACGCCTCGGAACAGCGCGGCAATCGTTGCACGAATGCGAGCTTGGCTGTTTTTTTGATCCGGGCTGGAACATTGCCTTCACATGCCCGTTCGCAAGTGCTTTTCTTCTATGTCTTCCGGGGATTCGATGCGGCGCGTTCACTCCATGCCCTTTGGGGCTGAGATAACCTCCGACGGTGTTCGCTTTGCCTTGTGGGCGCCGACGGCGCGCGAGGTGAGCCTCGTGCTCGATGGCGACGAACATGCGCTGACGGCGGATCGGGAAGGTTGGTATCGCCACGTCTCGCAGGAAGCGCGGCCCGGAAGCCGCTATGGCTACAGGATCGACGGCGGTCTCGTCGTGCCCGATCCGGCCTCCCGCTTCCAGCCCGACGACGTTCACGGCCTCAGCTTCGTGGTCGATCCGCAATCCTATGAGTGGTCGGATACGTCCTGGACGGGCCGGCCGTGGGAGGAAACAATCCTCTACGAAGCCCATGTCGGCACGGCCACGCCTGAGGGAACCTATGCGGGCCTGACGAGCAGGCTCGAAGCCTTGCGCGAGCTTGGCGTGACGGCCATCGAACTCATGCCCATCGGCGAGTTCCCCGGCCGGCGCAACTGGGGCTATGACGGCGTCCTGCCCTATGCCCCGGACTCGGCCTATGGAAGCCCGGAAGACCTCAAGCGTCTCGTCGAGCATGCCCACGAGCTTGGCCTCATGGTGTTCCTCGATGTGGTCTACAACCACTTCGGGCCTTCGGGAAATTATCTCCACGCCTATGCCAAGACCTTCTTCACCGCGCGACACCCGACGCCGTGGGGAGCCGGGATCAATGTGGACGGCGAGGGCAGCCGCACGGTGCGCGACTTCTTCGTCCACAATGCGCTCTACTGGCTGGAGGAATACCGCATCGACGGCCTGCGCTTCGATGCGGTCCATGCCATCATCGATGACGGCAAGCCTCACTTCATCGAGGAACTGGCGAACCGCATCCGGAAAACGTTCCCTGACCGCCACATCCATCTCGTGCTCGAGAACGAGGCGAACCAGGCCCGCTGGCTCGATCGTGACGAGGACCGGAAGCCGAAGCTTCACACGGCGCAATGGGCGGACGACATCCACAATTCCTGGCACGCCCTCCTGACCGGCGAGAACGAGGGATATTACGAGGATTATGCCGACAGGCCGCTCCAACATCTCGGGCGGGCGCTGGCGGAGGGCTTCGCCTATCAGGGAGATCCTTCGCCACACAAGGATGGCGTCATCCGCGGCGAGCCGTCGGGTCATCTCCCGCCGCAGGCTTTCGTGGCCTTCCTTCAGAACCACGATCAGGTCGGCAACCGCGCCTTCGGCGAACGCCTGTCTCACCTGGTCCCTCCCGATCGGCTCGCCCTCGCGCAAGCGATCCTTCTCCTCTCGCCGCAAATCCCGCTGTTGTTCATGGGCGAGGAATGGGCGGCGTCGGCGCCGTTCCAGTTCTTCGTCGATTTCGAGAGCGAGCCGGATCTCGCCAAGGCCGTCCGGGATGGGCGGCGCGGCGAATTCAAGCGCTTCAAGGCCTTCGCGGATCCGGAGACATCGCAGAGGATTCCCGATCCGACGGACCGGGCGACCTTCGAGCGATCCAGGATCGACTGGTCGGAGATGGATCGGCCACCGCACCGGGAAATCCTGTCACGGACCCGTCATCTGCTCGACCTGAGGCGAACGGAAATCGTCCCGCTGCTCGTAAGCGGATATCGCGGCTCGCGATACGACGTCTCACCGGAAGGCACGCTGGACGTGACCTGGACCTTCGAGGACGGCCTGCTCCGCCTTCTTGCGAATTTCGGCGACACGCCCATGACGGCGAGAACCGAGGACGCTGACCGCGCACTCTGGTCGAGTCCGGGCATCGACCGGAGCGGCAAGGACCTTCGCATCGCGCCGTGGTCGGGGATCGTCCTGAAAGGGCCGTCGGCATGAGCAAGCTGGACGCTCTCCTGGAGCGCATGGCCGTCCTTGTCGGCATGTCCTCCGACTACACCGACGCATTCGGCAAGAGCGTTCGGACAGGCCCGGAAACACGGAAAGCACTGCTCGTCGCGCTCGGGCTCGACATCTCGTCCGAGGCCGGCGCACGGGAGAGTCTCGCCCGGCTGGAACGCGTGAAGAACGGCCCGATCGCCGCGACCGTCACCGTCGAAGCGGAAAAGCCTGGGGCGCTCGAATTCCGCGCCGCTCCCGTTCAGCCCGCCTGGATCCTGATCGAAGAGGACGGCACCGTGCATGAAGGGCGGCTCGCCGAGGGCGAAACCGCCCTGGACCTCCCCGCCCTGCCGATGGGCTATCACCGGCTTCGTCTCGGCGACAGGGAGACGACGATCATCGCGGCTCCACCCCGTTGCTGGGAGCCCGACGCCTTCCTGGGAGAGACAAAGCTCTGGGGCGCGGCGGCACAGATCTATTCCCTGCGCTCTGAACGGGATTTCGGCATCGGGGATTATTCCGATGTGGGGCTCGCGGCTGAGAACGTCGCCCGCCTCGGCGGAGCATTCCTCGGGCTGAGCCCCGTTCATGCGCTCTTCTCATCGGACCGCGCCAAGATATCTCCCTATTCCCCGTCCTCGCGCCTGTTCCTCGAAAGCATCTATATCGATCCGGCAGCGGTCGATGACTTTGCCGAGAGCGGCGCTCAGCGGCTGCTCGACGAACCGGACATGCAGGAGCGCCTCTCCAGGCTCCGGAGTGCGCAGCTCATCGATTACGCCGAGGTCTGGGCGCTCAAGCGTCCGCTTCTCGATGCCCTGTGGGCGCACTTCCGGAGGGCAGGTGCCCATCCCGCCTGCGAGGCGTTCCGGCGTGCCGGCGGCGAAGCCCTGGAGGCGCACGCCGCCTTCGAGGCCCTGTCCGAGCATTTCCGGGAGCAGGGCCGGTTCTGGATCGGCGACTGGCCGGAGGAATACCGCTCGGTCCACGCGGTGGCCGTCAGGCGCTTCCGCCTGGACCATGCGGAACGCGTGGCCTTCCATGCGTGGCTGCAATGGCTGGCCGACATTCAGCTGGATCAAGCCGCCAGGCGCGCCCAGGCGGCGGGCCTTCCCATCGGCCTCTACCGGGATCTCGCCGTGGGCGCCGATGGCGGCGGCTCGGAGATCTGGGCGACGCCGGAACGCTATGCCCCGTCCCTGTCCATCGGGGCGCCTCCGGATCCGCTCGGTCCGCAGGGCCAGGACTGGGGCCTGCCGCCCTTCAATCCGCTCACCCTGGAGGAGCAGGGCCTTGCCGCGTTCCGGGATCTCGTCTCGGCCAATATGCGCCATGCCGGCGCCATCCGAATCGACCACGCGTTCCAGCTGCAACGGCTGTTTCTGATTCCCTCCGGCGCACCCGCCTCCCAGGGCGCGTATGTCGATTACCCGTTCGACGCGATGCTCGCGGTGCTGCGCGTGGAAAGCCACCGCGCCCGATGCCTCGTGATCGCGGAGGATCTCGGCACGGCGCCGGAGGGCTTCTCGGATGCCATCATGGCCTCGGGCGTCCTCAGCTACCGGGTGCTGCCGTTCGAGCGGGACGCTTCCGCCTTCAGGAAGCCGCAGCAATATCCCCGTCCGGCCCTTGCCGTCCTCACCACCCACGACCTGCCGACCTTCACCGGCTGGTGGCGTGGCCTCGACATCGACCTGCGCCAGACGCTCGGCATCTTCGATCCGGCGAAAGCGGCCGATGAACGCGTTGCGAGAGCCGCCGACAAGCAGCATCTGACGGACGCCCTGGCGGAAGAAGATCTTTTCCCCTCTTCGCACGTTCCCGAGAAGCCGCCGCTCGAAGAAACGGTGCGCTATCTCGCCCGCACATCGTCGGTACTCACAGCCCTGCAGGTCGAGGATGCTTCGGGCGAGCTGAACCAGCCCAACATGCCAGGCCCCGATGCGGGGCATCCCAACTGGCGCCGGCGCCTGTCCAACACGCTTGAAGCCGTCACAGCGCCCGGAAGCCTGATGTCCAGGCTGTCCGTCGCGCTGGCCGAGGAAGGGCGCGATGCCCGCTCCCGTCGGAACATCCTCGCGGCGCCGCCGCCGAGGGCCACCTACCGGCTGCAATTCCACAAGGGCTTCACCTTTGACGATGCGGTGAAGATCGTGCCCTATCTGGCGAAGCTCGGCATCAGCCACGTCTATTCCTCGCCGATCCAGGCGGCCGCCCCGGGCTCGACCCATGGCTACGACATCGTCGACCATTCCACCGTCAATCCGGAACTCGGCGGGGAGGACGGCTTCCGCCGTTTCTCGGAAACGCTGAAGGAGCACGGCCTCAAGCTCGTGCTCGACATCGTGCCCAACCACATGGGCGTGGGCGGGAAGGACAATGGCTGGTGGCTCTCCGTGCTGGAATGGGGCCGGCTGTCGCCCGTGGCCAAGGCCTTCGATATCGATTGGGAGCGGCCCGGCGCCGACGGCAAGCTGATCGTCCCATCCTTAGGCGGGCTCTACGGCGACGTCCTGGAGAAAGGCGAGCTACAGCTGAAGTTCGACCCGGCGGAAGGCTCCTTCAGCGTCTGGCATTGGGAGCACCGCTTCCCGATTGGCCCGGCGACCTACCCGCTCGTGCTCGATCACGCCGTGGCTGCCATGAGCGATCAGGCAAAGGCCAGCGACCTGCGGCTTCTCACCGAGCGGTTGCGGACATTGGCGGATCGAACCCCAACGGGTGACCGCGCCTCCTTGCCGGACGAGGCCGAAAGGATGAAGCGCGACCTCGCCCGGATGGTCGCCGCCTCCACGGGCGCGAACAAAGCCATCGAGAGCGCTGTCGCGGCCATCAACGGCGTTTCGGGCCAGCCGGAGAGCTACAACATCCTGCACCGGCTCCTGGAGGCTCAGGCCTATCGCCTCCGTTACTGGCGCGTGGCATCGAGCGACATCAACTACCGCCGTTTCTTCGACATCAACACCCTGGCGGGCATCCGGGTCGAGATCCCGGAGATCTTCGAGAAGACGCACGCGCTCATTTTCCGTCTCGTGGACGAGGGCCTCGTCCACGGTTTGCGGATCGATCACATCGACGGCCTTGCCGATCCGGAAGGCTATTGCCGCGCCCTCCAGCAGAAGGTGGGACCGGGCTTCTACGTGGTGGTCGAGAAGATTCTCGAGCCGGGCGAAAGGCTGCGTCCCTGGCCGGTAGCAGGAACATCTGGCTATGACGCCCTCAACCTGATCGACGGCGTGCTGGTGGATGCCGGGGCAGGCGACTCGTTCGAGCGCATCTACCGGGAAGCCTCGGGCCTTGAGGGCTCCTATGGCGATTGGCTGAGGCAGGCCAAGACCGATATCACGGAGAAGAATTTCGCCAGCGAGCTGGAGGTTCTGGTCGCCGATATCAAGGTGATCGCCGATGCCGACCGTCGCACGCGGGACTACACGGTGTTCTCTCTGCGCCAGGCCCTCATCGAGATCATCACGGCCTTCCCGGTCTATCGCAGCTACCTGCGCGATGCGGAGCCGGCCGCGGAGGACGTGCGATTGATCGGCGAGACGATTCAGGCCTCGCAACGATCCAGCTCCCTGCCCGACCGCAGCGTGCACGATTTCATCGCCTCGGTCCTTCTCGGCAGGGCCGCCGCCGATCCGGCCGACCTCCGCCGCTTCCGGCGACGGTTTCAGCAGCTGACCGGCCCCGTGATGGCCAAGAGCCTGGAAGACACCCTGTTCTATCGCTACGGCCGCCTGATCGCGCTCAACGAAGTCGGTGGCGACCCGGGCCATTTCGGCCTCATGCCGGAAGCCTTTCACCAGGCGAATGCCGACCGTGCCCGCCATTGGCCGCAGGCGATGATCGCCACCGCGACCCATGACACGAAACGCGGCGAGGATGCGCGGGCGCGCCTGCTCGCGCTGTCCGAGATGCCGGAGGAATGGATGCAGGCTCTCGCTCTCTGGCGGGACACGGCCTCCCCTCATCTGTCCGAGGTTGATGGGGCACCCGCACCGGATCCCAACGATCGGGTGATCCTTCTCCAGGCTCTTCTCGGCGCCTGGCCCCTGGAGCTTCTGGAAAGAACCGACGGCGGGCAGCTTGCCGCATTCCAGGAACGCATGGTGGAGTATCTCACCAAGGCGCTCCGGGAGGCCAAGCGGCACACGAGCTGGGTTGCACCGAACGAGGCTTATGAGGGAGCCGCCCTCAAGCTGCTGCGGGCGGCCCTCGATCCGAAGAACGCTTTCATCGAGGATTTCAAGCCTCTTGCCCGCCGGCTCTCTCTTCTTGGGATGTTGAACGGTCTTTCACGGACCATCCTGAAGATGACGCTGCCGGGCGTGCCCGACATCTATCAGGGCACCGAGTTCTGGGACTTCTCCCTCGTCGATCCGGACAACCGGCGTCCGGTGGCCTACAAGGCCCGCATCGAGGCTCTCGACTCGCATGCATCGCTCGAGTCTCTCATGAGACACTGGCCCGATGGGCGGATCAAGCAGCGCATTCTCTCGCTGCTGCTTCATGATCGCACTGCAACCCCCGACCTCTATGCCGAGGGCGACTATCGGCCCTTGTCGGTCGACGGGAGGCAGGGATCCCACCTGATCGCCTATATCAGGCAGCACGGCGATGCGGCGCTCGCGGTCATCGTGCCGCGCCTCTGGAGCGCGTTGACGAATCCGGAAAGCCTCGCCTTCGATCCGGCCATGTGGAGCGACACGACGGTCGCACTGCCTCATGGGCGCTGGCGGAGCGTGATAGAGCAAGACGATATTCTCATCGACTCGGACCGGCAGGAGATCGCAGGCCTCATGGGCTCCCTTCCCTTCGCCGTCCTCAAGCGGGTCGGAACCGGGGACGCTCCCCACTGACAAAGATCGCCGCAACGCGCCCGAGCGCCTCCCGCTGCTTCTGGTCCGAGCCGGGAGCCGCTCCATAATGAAATCTCGAATTGGAACGTAACGGACCGCGGAACCGTCCGCTCCGGCACCTAGGGACAGCCTATGAAAGGGGATATCCGAATGGATCAGCACCGCCGTGGATCGCAGAGCGCGCCGACGCGCCCGGCCGACCCACCATCGGTTGCCGAGATCGTCAATTCGGGCGATCCCTTCTCCGTTCTCGGCCCGCACGAGGTCTCTCCGGGCCTCTGGGAGATCCGCGCCATCCTGCCGGACGCCGATTCCGTGACGGTCCTGGACCGCGATGGAGAAACCGTTCTCGGCACGATGGAGCGGATGCCTCCCGACGGCCTTCTCGTCGCCTCGGTCCGCACTCCCGGTCGGCCCGACTACAGGCTGCGGATCGAACGGCAGGACAGCACCGAGATCCGACACGATCCCTACAGCTTCGGCGCCTTCCTGTCCCATGACGACCTGATGCGGATCGGCGATCCCGCAAGCGATGCCGTCTACACGAAGCTCGGCGCGCATCGGCTCGACCTGGGAGGGATTCAGGGCTTTCTGTTCACGGTCTGGGCGCCCAATGCCCGCCGCGTGAGCGTGGTCGGCGACTTCAATTCATGGGACGGGCGGCGCCATCCCATGCGCCGCCGCCATGAAGGCGGCATCTGGGAATTGTTCATTCCGGACGTGACGCCGGACCAACGCTACAAATTCGAGATCATCGGCCTTCACGGCAACCTGCTCGCCCTCAAGGCCGATCCCATCGCGTTCGCGGCCGAGCACCCGCCCGCCACGGCGTCCATCCTCGAGGGTGCGCCGGCATTCGACTGGCAGGACGCGGACTGGATGGGCGCGCGGTCCTCGCAGAACCACCGCAAGGCGCCGATGTCGATCTACGAGTGCCATCTCGGCTCCTGGGCGCGCGTTCCCGAGGAGGGCAATCGCTACCTCACCTATCGCGAACTGGCCGTGCGGCTCATTCCCTACGTGAAGAATCTCGGCTTCACGCATATCGAGCTTCTGCCGATCACCGAGTATCCGTTCGACGGATCGTGGGGCTACCAGCCGATCTCGCTTTATGCACCGACGAGCCGCTTCGGCACGCTGGAGGATTTCGCGGCTTTCGTGGAGGCGGCGCATGCCGCCGGGATCGGAATCATTCTCGATTGGGTGCCGGCGCATTTCCCGAACGATCCGCACGGATTGTCCTATTTCGACGGCACGAACCTCTACGAGCATGCGGATCCTCGCCTGGGCTTCCATCAGGATTGGGGCACCTACATCTACAATTTCGAGCGCCGGGAGGTGATGAGCTTCCTCGTGGCGAATGCGCGCTTCTGGCTGGAGCGCTATCACCTGGACGGTTTGCGGGTCGATGCCGTCGCCTCCATGCTCTATCTCGATTACTCGCGCAAGCCGGGGGAGTGGATTCCGAACCGGTACGGCGGCAACGAAAATCTCGGCGCCATCGATTTCATCCGCAAGATGAACGAGGTCGCCTATGCGACCTCGCCGGGCGCCGTCACCATCGCGGAGGAATCCACCGCCTGGCCGGGCGTGTCGCAGCCCACCTATGCGGGAGGCCTCGGCTTCGGCTTCAAATGGAACATGGGCTGGATGCACGACACCCTGCGCTACATCAGCAAGGATCCGGTCTTCCGCCAGTACCACCATCACGATCTCACCTTCGGCCTGCTCTACGCCTTCTCGGAGAACTTCATCCTTCCCCTGAGCCATGACGAGGTCGTGCACGGCAAGGGATCGCTCCTCGGCAAGATGCCGGGCGATCAGTGGCAGCGTTTTGCCAACCTTCGCGCCTATTACGGCTTCATGTGGGGGCATCCCGGCAAGAAGCTTCTGTTCATGGGCGGGGAGTTCGCGCAGGAGCGGGAATGGAACCACGACGAGAGCCTCGACTGGCACCTTCTCGACAGCCCCTACCACAGGGGCGTTCAGACGCTGATCGGCGACCTGAACCACGCCTACCGCGACATTCCAGCCCTGCATGAGCGCGACTGCGAGGCGAAGGGGTTCGAGTGGCTCGTGGCCGACGACCGCGACAACAGCGTCATCGCCTGGGCACGGCGCGGGGACGACGCGAAGTCGCTTGCCGTCGTCGTATCGAACTTCACCCCCGTTCCACGTGAAAGATATCGCATCGGCGTTCCGTTCGCGGGCTTCTATCGCGAGGCGGTCAACACGGATGCCGCCCAGTATGGGGGGAGCAATGTGGGCAATCTCGGCGGCGTGAAGGCCAACGCCACGCCGAGCCACGGCCAGCCGTTCTCCCTCTCCCTCACGATTCCGCCGCTTGCGACGCTCATTCTCGTCCTCGATCCTGACGGTCCCGAGGCGAACATATAGCCCCGCTTGCACGGGACTTCCTCGAAGCTCGTGCGTTGACGACCTGAACGTTTTGCTCCGCTTGGATTCCGAGATTCCAGATGAACGACAGAGGCGATACCCGCGAGATCCCGTCAGCTCAGATTGTTGCTCCGAACGTGAGGCGAACGTCGCGCGTGCGGGAGGGATTGCCCTACCCGCTCGGAGCAACCTGGGACGGCCTGGGCGTCAACTTCGCCATCTTCTCGGCCAATGCCACCAAGGTCGAGCTCTGCCTGTTCGATCTGGAAGGCCGCAACGAGCTGGAGCGGGTCGAACTGCCGGAATACACGGACGAGGTCTGGCACGGCTACCTTCCGGATGCGCGGCCCGGCACCACTTACGGCTTTCGCGTTCACGGTCCCTACGAGCCGAAGGAGGGTCACCGCTTCAATCCGAACAAGCTCCTGCTCGATCCCTATGCCCGGCAGCTCGTGGGCGACCTGATCTGGAACCCCGCCCTGTTCGGCTACACCATCGGCTCGCCGGACGCCGACCTGTCCTTCGACAAACGCGACAGCGCGCGCTTCATGCCGAAATGCCGCGTCGTGGAATCGGCCTTCACCTGGGGACGCGTGCGCCGTCCGCAGACCCCGTGGGAGCGCACGGTCATCTACGAGACGCATCTGCGCGGCTTCACCATGCAGCACCCGGCGGTTCCGCGAGAACTGCGCGGCACCTTCTCGGGCCTGATGCAGCATGAGGTGATCGAGTACATCAGGAATCTCGGCATCACCGCCGTCGAGCTGCTCCCGATCCATGCCTTCGTGGACGACAGCTATCTCATCGAGAAAGGGCTGAAGAACTATTGGGGGTACAACAGCATCGGCTATTTCGCCCCGCAGCCGCGCTATCTCGCAACGCCCTTCGTGAACGAAGTGAAGGAGATGGTGAGCCATCTTCATGACGCGGGAATCGAAGTAATCCTGGACGTGGTCTACAACCACACGGCCGAAGGCAACGAGCTCGGCCCGACCCTGTCCTTCAAGGGAATCGACAACGCGTCCTATTACAGGCTTGCCCCCGACAAGCGCTACTACATCAACGACACCGGCACGGGGAACACGGTCAACCTCAGCCACTCCCGCGTGCTGCAGATGGTGACGGACTCGCTGCGCTACTGGGCGCAGGAAGTGCAGGTCGACGGCTTCCGCTTCGATCTCGCGACCATCCTCGGCCGCGAGCCGCACGGCTTCGACGAGGACGGCCGCTTCCTCGACACCTGCCGGCAGGATCCGGCGCTCAGCCAGGTCAAGCTGATCGCCGAGCCATGGGATTGCGGGCCCGGCGGCTATCAGGTCGGCCGCTTCTCGCCCGGATGGGCGGAATGGAACGACCGCTACCGCGACACGGTCCGGGCCTACTGGAAAGGCGAGGAAGGCAAGCTGCCGGAACTCGCCTCGCGCCTGACCGCATCGGCCGACATCTTCGACAAGCGCGGTCGGAGGCCCTGGGCCTCCGTCAACTTCATCACCGCCCATGACGGCTTCACGCTGAACGATCTCGTGTCCTACAACGAGAAGCACAACGAGGCGAACGGCGAAGACAACAAGGACGGGCACGACCACAACCTGTCCTTCAATTACGGCGTCGAAGGCCCCACGGACGATCAGAATATCCGCACGCTGCGGCTGCGCCAGATGCGCAACATGCTCGCCACCCTGCTCTTCTCGCAGGGGACGCCGATGCTGCTCGCGGGCGACGAGTTCGCGCGCACCCAGCAGGGCAACAACAACGCCTATTGCCAGGACAACGAGATCTCCTGGATCGACTGGGAGGGCATCGACGACGACGGGATCGATCTCCTCGAATTCACCCGCAAGCTCATCCGGCTGCGCCAGGACCTGCCCATCCTCCGCCGCGGGCGATTCCTGTCGGGGATCTACAACGAGGAGCTCGACGTCAAGGACGTGACCTGGCTCACGCCCGCCGGGGACGAGATGACCCCGGAGCATTGGCAGGACCCGAATGCCCGCTGCATCAGCATCCTCCTCGACGGCCGCGCCCAGCCGACCGGCATCCGCCGGCGGGGCACGGACGTGACCCTGCTGCTGATCCTGAACGCGCATCACGACGTGGTGAAATGCACCTTGCCCGAGGTGATCGGCGGCGAAGCCTGGATGTGCCACATCGACACCAACCAGCCCGATCTGGAAGCCCCGACCGAGTTCAGGTTCGGCAAGGAATACACCGTGACGGCCCACTCCCTGCTTCTCTTCCAGCTGAAGCCGGAGAAGCCGCGGAAATCGGAGAGGAAGAAGAAAGACGCCTGACCGGCGCTTTTCTGAAGCTCACGGTTGAAGGGAGCGGTAGAGCTCGGCGTATCGCCTCGCCGGGCGACGCCAGCTGACATCGGCGCTCATCCCGTTCACTTGCAGCCGTTTCCAGGCATCCCTGTCGCGCCACAGGTACTTCGTCCGGTCGAAGGCATCCAGCGCTGAGCCGAGATTGACGGGCCCGAACTGGATGCCCGTCGCGACGCCGGCCGCCACGGCCATCTCGTTGGCATCGACGATCGTGTCGGCCAGCCCGCCCACGCGCGCGACGACAGGGATGCTCCCGTAGCGCATGGCGCAGAGCTGCGTGAGGCCGCAGGGCTCGAACCGCGACGGCACGAGAAGCGCGTCGCTCCCCCCCTGGATCTGGTGTGCCAGCTTCTCGTCATAGCCGACGAAGCAGCCGACCCGGCCGGGATAGACGATGCGCGCCGTCTGGAAACTGTCCTCCAGCGCCTTGTCGCCCGCTCCCAGCAGCGCCAGCTGCGCCCCATCGGCGAGCAGCCGGGAGAGTCCCGCAAGCACGAGGTCGAGGCCCTTCTGCTCCGACAGGCGGCTGACGACGCCGAAGAGGAGGGCATCGGGATCGGGGTTCAACCCCAGGCGCTCCTGCAACGCCCTCTTGTTGACCGCCCGGGCCTCGAGGCTGTCACGGTCGTAAGGCCGCGCGAGATGCGCATCCGTCGCGGGATCCCACACGGTGTCGTCGATGCCGTTGAGAATGCCCGACACGATGCCCGAACGGGCACGCAGCAATCCGTCGAGGCCCATTCCGCCCTCGGGCGTCTGAATCTCCTTGGCATAGGTCGGGGAGACGGTCGTGATGCGGTCCGCAAGCTGCAGCCCCGCCTTCAGGAAGCCGATCTGCCCGTAATACTCGACCCCGTCCACCGTGAAGACGCTGGCGGGCAGGCCGAGCTCGAAGAGAAGATCGGCCGGGAAGATGCCCTGAAAGGCGATGTTGTGGATGGTGACGACCGTGCCGGGGCGCGGCCCGCCGGTAAGGCTCAGATAGACCGGCGCGAGACCCGCCTGCCAGTCATGGGCATGAATGACGTCGGGAACGAAGCCCGGCGTCAGCCCCTGACCGATATCGGCGGCGGCCCGCCCGAGCGCCGCGAACCGTCGGGCATTGTCAGGCCAGTCCCGGCCGTTCGGCGCGAGATAGGGCGAGCCGGGCCGCTCGAAGAGATGGGGAGCATCGACGACGAGGAGATCGAGCCCTCCTGCCCTGCCGGACAGGAGATGCGCGGTTCCGCCGAAGAACGCGGGATAGTGGTGCAGGACCTCGGAATGCTCCAGAGTCTTCAGCACGGCGGGATAGCCCGGCACCATCGTGACGACCGTCACGCCCTCCTGGGCAAGGGCAGACGGCAGCGCTCCGGCGACGTCGGCCAAGCCGCCTGTCTTGATGATGGGAAAGACCTCCGACGTGACCGACAGAACGCTCAGAGGCTTCATCCGGCCAGTCTCTCGATCATCGGCTTGGTGATGAGGCAGATGCCCTTCTCGGTGCGGCGGAAGCGCCGGGCATCCAGTTCGGGATCCTCTCCGACCACCAATCCTTCGGGGATCTGCACGCCACGATCGATGACGACGTTCCTCAGACGGGCCCCACGGCCGATCTCGACGTAAGGAAGAATGACCGCCCCCTCGACATCGGCGTGGGAATGCAGATGCACAGCGGTGAAGAGGAGGGACCGGCGCAGGGCCGCTCCGGACACGATGCAGCCGCTGGACACAAGGGAATTGATGGCGTGACCGCGCCTGCCATCCTCGTCGTGAACGAATTTCGCCGGAGGCCATGTCTCGGAGAAGGTCGAGATCGGCCAGTCGCGATCATAGAGGTCGAGGGACGGAACGATGGCCGTCAGGTCGATGTTGGCTTCCCAGTAGGCATCCACCGTTCCGACGTCGCGCCAATAGGCCTCCCCATCGTTGCCGCCGGCCTCGGCGCCCGAGCGGACGCAGGAGCGCGTGAAGCGGTGCGCCACGGCTTTTCCGTGCTGGACCAGATAAGGGATGAGATCCTTGCCGAAATCCCTGTTCGAGCCGGGCGTTTCCGCGTCGCGCCGCAACTGCTCGAAGAGGAACCTGGTGTTGAACACATAGATGCCCATGCTGGCCAGCGCCATGTCGGGCTTGTCCGGCATGCCCGGCGGATCGGCGGGCTTCTCCAGGAACGAGACGATGCGGTCCGTCGTGTCGACGGCCATCACGCCGAAGCCGGTCGCCTCCATGCGCGGCACCTCGAGGCAGCCGACGGTGACATCGGCGCCCGAGTCCACGTGCTGCCGGAGCATGATCTCGTAATCCATCTTGTAGATGTGATCGCCCGCAAGAATGATGATGTATTCGGGATCGATGCTCGAGATGATGTCGATGTTCTGGTACACGGCGTCTGCCGTGCCTTCGTACCACATGGTCTCGGACACGCGCTGGCTCGCCGGCAGGATGTCGAAGCTCTCGTTCCGCTCGGCTCGGAAGAAGTTCCAGCCTCTCTGGAGATGGCGGATGAGGCTGTGGGCCTTGTACTGCGTCGCCACTCCGATGCGCCTGATGCCGGAGTTCAGCGCATTCGACAGGGCGAAATCGATGATCCGTGTGTTGCCGCCGAAATAGACGGCGGGCTTGGCCCGGATATCCGTCAACTCCATCAATCGACTGCCTCGCCCGCCGGCCAGGACATACGCCATCGCATGGCGGGAGAGAGGCGCGTAGGAAACGCTGGAATTCGGCAAGACCGGGTCCTCACATCAAAGGCAGCCACCTGCCCCGCTCTGTAGACGCTGAAACCGGCCGCGAGTTCTCGCTGATCTGGTTCGGCTTCAGTTTTGCTCTTGCCCCTCGGTCCTCCGGCCACACGGCCCGGAGGCTCATGTCATCTCGCTCGTTCAGGTCGTGCGGGTCGTGCGCTTCCGCTTCGGCGCCACGGCAGGCGCCTCGCTTGCTTCCGCGACGGGAACAGCGGCGGGACTGCGCTTCTTGCGGGTCTTCGGCGCGACGGGGCTCGAAAGCGCTTCGTCCGCCGTCATGCTCGTCATGCCCAAAGGCGCGGGATCGATGATCGGCGCCTTCGGGCCTTCCGCCTCATCGTCTCCGCCGAGAATTTCACGCTCTGCCTGATACCAATATTCATCAGCGCGGCCGTGAATGCTCCCGTGCCGCATCCAAAGCTCGTATGCCCGTTCACGGATTCTCTCTTCGAGTTGCTTGTCCATGATCGCCCTTTATCCCTGATGCCTCGCCCAGACGACGCGTAACCCTGTGGCCGCCGGCAAAGAGTTACGCGTTCATCGGATATGAACTGTGTAGATTATTAGGCGGTTTTGGCGAATGACAACGGCTGCGCGCCGAAACTGAAGCGAATGCCTGCCCGGAATTTGCGTGGGTTCCGATGAAGATTTCATCGCCGCCGGACGGGACCGGGACACAGGCTGCCGCGGGAGCACGCGCCGGATGATGGCCGGCTGGAATGCAGACCCGGGACAGGTCGACCGGAACCTTGGCTTCAATCCCGAGTTTGCAAGTCAACCCGTTGATGGTCATGGCTGACGTGCAACTCTTGGAAGAAACGACAAGCCGGCGCGCTCTCAACATCGCCCGCGGGGCGGTGCAGAGGCCCGTTGGCCCCATCCTGCGTCCGGGACAGAACTGCTGGCGCGTGGCCCATGGGCGTCGTGCCAGCGTCCTGGTCGACGCGGCCCCCTACTTCGCCCACCTCGAGGCGGCCCTACGGCAAGCCCAGCGCTCGATCCTCATCGTCGGCTGGGATTTCGACGGCAGCATCCGCCTGCGCCCCGAGGTCAGCGCCGCTGACTCGCCGCCGCTCGGCCCCCTGCTCCGCTCCCTCGTCGAGGAACGGCCCGATCTCGAAGTCAGGATTCTCGTGTGGAGCGTCGCCGTCGTGCATGCGCCCGGTGCGCCGGGACCGCTGATCTTCGGAGCCGACTGGCAGAACCATCCGCGCCTGCAGCTCAAGCTCGACACGCACCACCCGCTCTATGCCGCCCATCACCAGAAGATCGTCTGCATCGACGACAGCCTGGCCTTCGTCGGAGGCATGGACCTGACCGTCGAACGCTGGGACACGTGTCGCCATGCCTGCGACGACCCGCTCCGGCTGAAAGAGGACGGGAGCATCTACGAGCCCGTGCACGATATCCAGATGGCCGTGGACGGCGACGCCGCCCTGTCCATGGCCGAGCTCGGCTATGGACGCTGGAAATTCGCGACCGGCGAGGACATCGCGCCGTCTCCGAACGGATCGGATCCCTGGCCGTCGGGCCTCGTGCCCGATTTCCACCATGCGCCCATCGCCATCGCCCGCACCTATCCGGCATGGGGCGAGCAGCCTGCCGCCAGCGAGGCGGCGGCGCTGACGCTCGATGCCCTCTCGGCGGCCAGGAAGGCGATCTACATCGAAGCGCAGTACATGACGGCGCCCTATGTGGGCGACGTCCTGGAGCGGCATCTCGCCGATCCCGAGGGCCCCGAGATCATTGTGATCCAGACGCATGAATCTCACGGCTGGGCCGAGGAGCTCGTCATGGGCACCAACCGGGACCGGCTGATCCGGCGCCTGCGCAAATCCGACACTCATGGCCGGCTTCGCGTCTATTACCCGGTCATTCCGAATGGCCAAGGCCATGAGTGCCAGGTTCTCATCCATTCCAAGCTCATCATCGTCGATGACGTGTTCCTGCGGGTCGGCTCCTCGAACCTGAACAACCGTTCGATCGGCCTCGACAGCGAATGCGATGCCGCCATCGAAGCCACCACGGAAGAGATGCGGCAAACGATCGTCCGCCTGCGGGACGGCCTGCTCGCGGAGCACCTGGACACCAGCCCGGAAACGTTCGGAAGGACCCTGGACAGGGTGGGCGGATCCCTCATCGCGGCCATCGAGACGCTCAATACCGGCGTCCGAGGCCTTCGCGCCTTCAACGCCATGGCGGACGAGGGCCCGGATGTTCCCGCAACGGGCACGGGCCTGCTCGATCCGCTGGAGCCCTTCGAGCCGCTGTCGCTGTTCCGGCGACGCAAGGAGTGACGCTCAGGCCTTCGCCCCCAGGCCGGAGCCTGCTTCGTAGGCGCCACTCCTGCGGCGGTAGAACAGTTCCGTGACCGCGAACAGAATTCCTCCCAGGACGAGAGGTACGAGGAAGTAGACGAACCGGAACACCAGGAGCGGCCCGATCAGATCCTGCTGCGGCAGCAGATACATGACGACGCTCTCGATCACCCCCAGGCCGCCGGGAACATGGCTGACGAGGGCCGTGGCGTTGGCGATCACATAGACGGACGCCACGCCCAGATAGGCCACGTCGGCCACGGCCGCGAGCGCCTGATGCAGGCAGGCCGCCACGAAGGCGAAATTGACGGAGCCTACCAGGACCTGCCCGATGGCCAGTCGCAGCGGCGGCATCTCGAGCGACCAGCGCCGGATCCTCAAAGGCTTCCGGACGAGGGCCGACAGGATCAGGTACAGGGCAGGAAGCGCGAGACAGCCTATGCCCAGGGCGATGACGACCGGCTGCGTGAGGCCCGTGATCTCCACCGCCAGCCCGGAGCGCAGCAGGAGCGCCGCGCCGCCCAGAACCATGAGGCCCAGCCCGACCGTGATGCCGCAGAAGACGATCACCTTCGCGACCTCAGCCGCCTTCAGGCCCCAGCGGCTGTAGAAGCGGTAACGGACAGCGCCGCTGCTCAAGGCGGCCAATCCGATGTTATGGCCGAGGGACAAGGCCGTGAAGGAGGCCAGGGCCGCCTTCGGATAAGGCAGCGGCCGTTTCACATAATGAAGGGCGAGATAATCGAAGAACGTCAGGCACAGGTAGCTCGCGGCCGCGAACCCGGCCGCCCCCAGCAGCCTCGGCACGGGCACGGCCGCAACGGCGGCGACCAATTGCTCCAGGCTGTAGCGGCTGAGCGTGCGGTAGAGCAGGAAGGCTGCAAGGCCGATGGCTGCCGCAGCAATAACATATTTCCAGTTCCGCATCCGCTCTCCTCGATCCAATCGGGCCTTTCCGCCGGGAGCGGCTCCGCTCCGGGAGCTAAACGCGTTGGCAGGCCCTCCGATCCGTCTCTCCGGGCGCGCCGCGCCCTATTCCTGTGCATGGGCAAGGTCGGGCTTGTGCGCCTTGCCATGGGCGACCTGGAACTCCACCAGGAGCGGCAGGTGGTCGGAGGCGACGCGGGCGAGAGGGATGCGCACGGTTTCGACCCGCATGACACGGATCGAGCGGCTGACGAAGACATGGTCGAGGCGCAGGATCGGCAGCCGGGAGGGGAAGGTCGCCCTGGGCCGTGGCGGGCGCGCCTCCGTCTGGGCATCGCAAAGATGCGCCGCCAGGCGCCGATAGGCCCGCGATCGCGGGGTGGCGTTGAAGTCTCCCACCAGGATCACCGGCTCCCGGCAGGCCCGGTGCCCGAGCCATTGCGGGCCCAGCAGGGTATCGACCTGGGCCAGCCGTTCGGGCCGGCGCAGGCCCAGATGGGTGTTGATCACCTGAACCTCCGCGCCGCCGATCTGGACAGAGGCCCAGAGCGCCCCCCGCGGCTCCAGGCCAGGCTTGCGGGCCCATCCCGGAAGCGCCTCCGCCTTCACCAGCTGCGACGGCCTGTGGGTCAGGATGGCGTTGCCGTACTGCTCCTCGAGGACCTTCAGGCTGGCGTGGAAATGGACGTGCATTCCGAGCGCCTGCGCGATCGCATGGGCCTGATCGATCCCGCCCGTGCGAAGGCGCCCGACATCGAGCTCCTGAAGGGCGACCACATCCGGCTCATAGGCCGCGATCACGTCGGCGATCCGCGACGGCGAAAGCCGCCCGTCCGTCCCGAGGCAGCGGTGCACGTTGTAGGTCAGGATTCGCGGCACTTGGCCCCCTTCTCGTCATGCCCCTCCATGACAGCGGCCGCTCAGGGGGGCGCATCCAGTCCTGTTTGAGTGCAAACACGCACCGGAGGGGCTTGGATCCCGCCAAGCCTGACAATTCATGCAGGAGCCAGTCCGGCCGCTCTGCGCCGTTCGGGGAAATCCAGACGGTCGGGACGGAGGGTCAGGAGCGCGGTGGCCAGGGCAACCGCGGCAATCCACCACCCCTGCCAGGCACCATGGCTGACAAGCGCGATCGCGCTTGCCGACATGAGGGTCATGATGCCGACGCGGCGGATATTGGCCGGCGCGCTCGAAAGACGCCTCAGCACCCAAAGAACGAGCGCCGACATAAGGAGAGCCCCAACCGCTCCCAGTTCGACCCAAACTTGCAGGAAAGCGTTATGGGGATGGCCGACATTCAACATCTTCCGGTACGCGGGATTGATTTCGGCGGCAACCGGATGGCTGCCTATATAGGGCGAGGACGAGAACCCGGTGCCCAGGACCGGATAGTGAAGGCTGACGTCGCTGAAGGCCTGCCAGAGTTCGATGCGCTCCCGCGAATGCCCGGCCTTGGTCGCTTCTATCATGGCCTCGGGCATGGACTTGGCGACGGTGCTTCCGAAGAAGGGCTGTATCCAGATCACTCCGAGAAGGGCGATGGTGAGCAGACGCTTCACCCAGACGAAGGGGGCATAGCTCAGCGCGAACGCCCCGGCAGCGGCCAGCAACCCGAGCTTCGCGGCCTCGCTGTCGGATATCAGGATCGTCGCCACGATTCCGAAGAGGACGGCCCAGAAGAGCGCTCGCCGTCCCTGAAGCCAGACCAGGACGAGGACAGGCCCCAGCAGGAGAAACAGCGTTACGACGGGCCTGTTGTGGATGAAAGTCCCGACCCGCCTGTCGAGCAGGGGCCGGAGAGGAAAGTCGAGCAGGAGTTCCGCAACGATCAGCCCTGCGGCGATCAGCATGGATCCTGCAAGGCCCCGGATCAACCAGCGGGGCGGCGGAGCGGCACGCCAGCTTATGACCAGGACCGCCCCCGAAACGACCGGGATGATGGCCTCACCTAACGTAAACAACCCTACGGCCGGTCGCATCGCCCAGCCGAGCGAGATCAGAGGATAGACGAACCCGCACAGCACAAGGACGAGAGCCCCTGCCCTCAGCCCGGCCAGCGCCGAACGATCGAACCGGATGGCACCGGAGGCGAGACGGGCGGCGAGCACGAAAACAGCCGCACAGGCCAGAAACAACGGCGAAGAGCGATTGGCGACCGCCATCGCTATCGGCAAGGCAACGACGAAGCCATGGCCGATCTTGTCAAGATGGACGCTAGTATTCTGATATTTACCTGAAAATGGACGCGTCAAAATTGCTTCCGAATTCATGTGTCCATGCGGGTCCGCAGCATATTTGTCCTCAACATCCGCTTCATGAACTGCGAGCATACGCATCATCGCTATCCAGAAACCTGAGATCCGGCAACCAGGATTCACCTGGAATCGGCTCAATATACTTGGCCGGCCGGGCAAGCCGAAATACTTGGCCGACCGGCCAAGCCGAAGCATCAGTAAGCGAGAAGCGACGAACTTCCTAGTCCGAACGGGATCGATCGGCCTTAAAACGACGGAATGTCGCTGCTGTCGGCGTGGCGTCGCCGAACGGCGCGGGACTGAGCGGAAAGGAGTCGAGCCGGCCTGAAGCTCCGCAACCGCACGAGCCGTAACGTCAACCGGAATAATCGCAGCCCGGAAACGGAACGGGAGCCGCGCGTACATCCGGCAGCGGCTCCCGTCTCCTTGACCGGCTGCCTTTGCAACCGGATCGACCTATCATAGTCCAGACCGGCACTGTCGTAACGGAACATCAGAGGTATGGCCCTCGTCCTGACGAGGCAGCCCTCCTCTCCCGGGGCATAGGCACGATGCGCCCAAAGGGCTTGCGCCGTTGCCCCCGCACGGTATGGCATGCCGGCTCAAGTCGAATGGAGCCGACATGTCCGAGATGTTCTCTCTTCAGAAAGACAGGATCCGCATTCTCCTGCTCGAGGGCGTGAACGACAGCGCCGTCGAGCTGATCAGGGGTGCCGGCTACGCGAACCTGACCTATCTCAAGACCGCCCTTGACGAGGATCAGCTGATCGAGGCGTTGCAGGGTGTCCATCTGCTCGGCATCCGCTCCCGGACGCAGCTGACGGCCAGGGTTCTGGAAGCGGCGAACAGGCTGATCGCCGTCGGCTGCTTCAGCGTCGGCACGAACCAGGTCGACCTGGAGGCTGCGCGGCATGCGGGCGTCCCCGTCTTCAACGCCCCCTTCTCCAACACCCGAAGCGTGGCCGAGCTGGTGATCGGCGAAATCGTCATGCTGTTGCGGCGCACGTTTCCCAAATCCACGTCAGCCCATGCGGGGCAATGGGACAAGTCCGCCATCGACAGCCATGAGGTTCGCGGCAAGACGCTCGGCATCGTCGGCTACGGCAATATCGGTTCGCAGCTCTCCTATCTGGCCGAGGCCATGGGCATGCGGGTCATCTTCTTCGACCAGACCGACAAGCTTCGGCACGGCAATACGGAGCCTGCCGACAGCCTGCATGCCCTGCTGAACCAGAGCGACGTGGTGAGCCTGCACGTTCCCGAGACCCCGGCCACGCACGGGATGATCGGCAAGACCGAGATCGCCGCGATGAAGAAGGGCGCTTATCTCATCAACAACAGCCGGGGCACGGTCGTCGATCTCGACGCGCTCGCCGAGGCTCTGAGAAGCGGTCATCTGCGCGGCGCCGCCGTCGATGTGTTTCCCGCCGAGCCCGCTTCGAACAAGGAGCCTTTCGTCACGCCGCTGCAAGGACTCGCCAACGTCATTCTGACACCGCATATCGGCGGATCGACCGAAGAGGCGCAGGAGCGCATCGGCGCAGAGGTTGCCAAGAAGCTCGTTGAATATTCCGATGTCGGCACGACGGTCGGGGCCGTCAACTTTCCGCAGGTTCAGCTTCCGTCCCGCGCCACCGGCACGCGCTACATCCATGTGCACCGGAACGTGCCGGGCATCCTCGGCCGCCTCAACAACGCCTTCTCGCAGCGCGGCCTCAACATCACGGGCCAGCATCTGCAGACGGACGGCGAGATCGGCTATGTCGTGATCGAGGCCGAAGGCCTGCCTGAGCAGAGCCGGGAGACCCTCGACGAGATCCGCGCGCTGGAGGGAACCATCAGGGCGCGGCTGCTCTACGCAAGGGGATAACCTGTCACTTTCCGCACGATGCGCTAGAGAGCTTCCTGAAGCATTTGCTTGGGAGTCATGATACGGTCGTGAGCTTTTCTCTCATGACGACGAACCGAGAAGTGAAATCCGCTTTTCGGTCCGACGCTCTGAAGAGAGGTGCGGAGTCGTGGGAGCAGACGTGGGAACGTGATAGCCGATGTCCAGGTGAAGTTGCGTCGTTTCTTGCGGCAGGCAATGTCCAGACTGACCCGCACGACGGGTTCGCCCCAGGGCGTCCCGAATGATGCAGCGGCGAGGCATGCGCGCCAGGCTTCCATGAATGTCGACATTCATCCGAAGGACGAGGATCGTTTATCGATCGCCCTGCTCGCTGTGAGCGAGTCGCTCAGGCTCAA
Source organism: Pseudomonadota bacterium (assembly GCA_023386155.1). GTDB lineage: Bacteria > Pseudomonadota > Alphaproteobacteria > Rhizobiales > Beijerinckiaceae > Microvirga. The sequence continues at coordinate 12,213 of JAEWKH010000002.1, read as the reverse complement.
GGTTGCCGACGACTTTCAGCCCCTTTCCCCCTCGAACATTGCAGATTTGGGACGCCCGACCGACATGAACGCTTCCGTGGATACCCTGGCCGAGCAGATGCTGACCCTGGTCGAAATCGTTTCGGCGCAGGAAAGGGACATCAAGGCGCTCAAGGAGCAGTGCCGCCGGCTCGAGGAGCACGATCAGGCCATCGCCGTGGCGTTCTCGACCTTCTTCCACGTCCTGTCGGCGGGCCGCGTCGCAAAACTGGGCGAGATCGCCAACATCCTGAACAACATCATCAAGATCGCCGAACAGGAGGGCCGCCCGCCCGCGTCGATCAAGTTCCTGCAGGACCTTGCCGACATGCTTCCGGAGGATCCGCGCTGAGAAGCGGCCTTCTGGGTCCGCACGATGCACGAGCGGGACAGAGGCACCGCAATCAACGATGCGCTGATCCTTGCGTGAGAAGCGCATCGCGCAGGGCCGTCCAGCTTTCCTCGTCCGGAGCGCTGATGAGCCCGCCGCTGCGGTTGACGGGGCGGTAGGGTGAACCGTCGAAATGCGCCGTGTGGCCTCCGGCCTCACGATGGATCAGCCAGCCGGCCGCGTGATCCCACGGCATCACGCTGGACGAGAACGAGAAGTGCAGGTGACCGGCCGCAATCTGGCGATAGATATGGGCCGAGCAGCGAAGATCGGCCGCCATCGCGAGCTTGGGCAGATTGCCCGTCACCACGGGACGAAGGTCTTCAGGCAGGTAGCGCCAGGAGACGTTGCCCGCCATGCGCGGCAACGGCACGGATGAAGCAGCCCGAAGTGGAGTGGTGCTGCCGTCCGGGCGCTGGATCCACGCGCCTTCCCCGCGAACGGCCATGGACCAGTCGTCCGAGATCGGGTCCAGGATCACGCCGCAGACGACCTCGCCCCTGATTGTCACGGCGGCCATCACGCCGAAGAGCGGCAGACCGGAGGCGAAGTTCAAGGTGCCGTCGACGGGATCGAGGATGAAGGCAAGGTCGGCCTCCCCGAGTCCATCGAGCAGGCGCGCATCGCGGCTGACGCCCTCCTCGCCGACAACAAACGCCCCCGGGAAGCGGCGCAGAAGCTCGGCCTCGATGGCGCGCTCGGCCGCCTCATCCGCATCCGTCACCAGATCGAGCGGCGAGGATTTCGTGCGGACCGCATCGGCGGACAGGTTCCGGAACCGCGGCAGGATCTCGGCCTGTGCCACGGTCCTGAGAATCTCTGCGACTGCGAGTGCGTCGGTGCGGGTGAATGCCATAGGTCGTTGGTGTCCTGCTTCTCGGCCATGGATCAGATCATCTCAAGCGGGCGCTTGCGCTTGGGCGGGGAAAACTCCTCGTCGATGGCAGCAAGATCCTCCGGACTGAGCCGGATCTCAAGCGCCCGATGGTTGTCGCGCACATGATCGGGGCTTGCCGCCTTCGGAATGGCGATCACGGACGGCCTCTGAAGAAGCCAGGCCAGGGCAATCTGGAACGGGGTCGCTCCATGGATGCGCCCGATGCTCTGCAGAACGCCGCCACGCGGGAGCCTTCCCTGCTCGACCGGGCTGTAGGCCATGAGCGGCATGCGATGCCTGGCCATCCAAGGCACGAGATCGAACTCCGGCCCGCGCCTGGTCACGTTGTAGAGCACCTGATTGGCGGCACAATTCTCACCTCCCGGGATCCGGAACAGCTCCTCCATGTCGTCGACATCGAAGTTGCTCACGCCCCAATGGCGGATTTTGCCGGAGCGGCGAAGCTCCTCGAATCCGGCAATCGTCTCTTCCAGAGGCACGCTTCCCCGCCAATGGAGGAGGTAAAGATCCAGCCGATCCGTCTTGAGGCGCTTGAGGCTGCGCTCGCAGGCCTGCGCGACGCCCTTGCGGCTCGCATTGTGGGGATAGACTTTGCTCACGAGGAAGAGCTGTCCACGCTGTTCGGAGAGAGCCTCGGCCACGAGTTCCTCCGCGGCCCCTTCCCCGTACATTTCGGCAGTGTCGATCAGTGTCATGCCAAGTTCGACGCCCAGACGAAGCGCCTCGATCTCCTGCTTCCGGCGGCCCGCCGTCTCGGCCATCTGCCAGGTTCCCTGCCCAAGGGCAGGAACGGTTTCGCCATCCGGCAGCGTCACGTTCAGGCTCATGTCTCAACCTCCCCTGAGAAGCGGCGCTCGCCCAGGATGCGCACGATTGCCGACGGAGAATGCCAGCGCGTCCGGCGCAAGGCACCTGCGGCAGGGCTTCGGCCGTTATTGCAGGCGGGGTCCCTTCATGAAGCGGCCCCGGTCGGCGGACCGGATCGTCACGTCGAACATGTCCCCCTCCCGCTCGAGGGTCAGGGGAACATCGACCCCGGCAGCGCCCAGGTCCCAGATGGCGCGATAGAACTCCGCCAGGGACGTCACGGGCTGGCCCGCGACCGCGTGGACCTGGTCCCCTGCCCGCAGGCCCGCGCGCTGCGCCGGCGCATCCCCGGCCAAGCCGATGATCGTGACCTGGTCGTCCTCGGCCTCGGCCACATAGAACCCGAGCCATGGCCTCGGACGGCTCTTGGTCCGTCCAAGGGTCAGGAGATCGTCGAGGATCGGCTTCAGGAGGTCGATCGGCACGCTCATGTTGAGCGGCACCACGGTGCCGCCGGAGGCCTGATGCTGGAGCTGGAGCGAGCCGATGCCGACCAGATCCCCACCGGGCCCGATCAGGGCCGTTCCTCCCCAATTGGGGTGTGCCGGGGCCGTAAAGATGGCCGGGTCGATCAGATATTCCCAATAACCCGCGAATTCCTGGCAGGCGACGACCTGGGCCGCGAGCGAATGGGTCTGCCCGCCGCAGCCTCCGACCACGACCTGGTCGCCAGGCTTCAGGTGCCGGGAATCGCCCAGGGCCAGCACGGGCACGCCCAGGGGCTCGAGCGCCTGCACCAAACCGAAACCGCTCTCGTAATCGTAAGCGAGAACATGGGCTTGAACGGCCCGCCCCTTGTTGGTGGTCAGCCAGACTTCCTCGGCTTCGGCAATCAGGTATCCGATGGTGACGACAAGCCCGTCATCCCGGATGACGACGCCCTGTCCCGCCCGTTCCGTCCCGAGCGTCTCGGCCGTGAAGGCGTCTTCGGGAACCCGCGCCCTGAGGGAAACCACGGCGGCAAGGGCATTCTTGAGGTCGTAGCCGAGGGTTCTCGGATCGGGCTGGAACTCAGGAGGGATCTCCCATTCGTCCGGTGATTGCATGAAACGCTCCTCAGGCCCCCGGTGGAGAGCCTGCATCCCTTCAAGATGGCAGGAAACGCGACGCCTTCAACAGGCCCTCTCCTTTTGACGCACAAAAAGCCGTGGTGCGGCCTTGAGCCCGGAAGGAGACCCGGGTGCCTCGTGGCGCATCGTGCGGTCCAGGTGGCTGCGCCCGAGAGAAAGGGGCCTGGCTTCCGCGGGGAGCGGTCACCCTTTGAAACGACCGTCGGATGGGACCCCAGTAGCGGAAGCCGCTTCCGGTTCCGATGTTTTGGTGCCCTGGGACGACCGGCGCGTTACGCGGCTTCGAGGGATTTCGCCGGGTCCTGGTTGCGGCCTTCGCCCCAGCTCTGCTCCTGCTTTCGCTCGAGCATGCTCAGGGCGTGGCGGGCATAGAGACGAAACTCATGCTTCAACACCCGCGACGCGTTCTCCCAAACTCCGGTTTCATGCCGGGCAACGAAGAATGCACGAGCGATATGCTCGATTTCCTGGTCCGTCCGTTCCACCTGTGCCCCCACACAGAAGCCCCACGGCTCCGTCAACTGAACCGGAATGCAGTTCCGGTATCAACTGTCCGCAAGGTGTCTGATTTGCGCAGTCGTGTCTGTACCCGAAAAGACACGACTGCGGGGCAAAGCACTTGTCGCGGGCCTCACGGGAGCAGGTCACACGGACCGGCTTCCGGGCAGGATCCCAACAGCCTTCCTCAGGCCGCCCTCGCGGTCGCAAGGAACCGGTCGATGTCCTGCTTCAGGCGCTGGAGCTGCTGGTCCAGGGTTTGCTTGGCGCCCGAGACATGCTGCGCCGCAGCTGCCGCGGAGGCCGTCGATCCGGTCAGGGCCTCGATGCTCCTGACGACCGCATGGGTATGATCGGTGGTCTGGTTGACGTTCGCGGCGATCTCCGACGTCACGACGGCCTGCTCCTCGACCGCGGCCGCGATGGCGGTGGCAATGCCGCTCAGCTCCGCCATGATGTGCCCGATATTGTCGATATCGGAGACGCTCCGCTGCGTGGCTTCCTGGATCGCACCGATCCGCGAGCCGATCTCCGTCGTGGCCTTGGCGGTCTGGTTGGCGAGGGTCTTGACCTCCTGCGCGACGACGGCGAAGCCCTTGCCCATCTCTCCGGCGCGGGCCGCCTCGATCGTGGCGTTCAGGGCGAGCAGATTTGTCTGCGCCGCGATCCGCTCGATCAGGTCGACCACGTCTCCGATCTGCCTCGCCTGCTCGGCCAATCCGGTGACGGATTCCTTCGTGCGCTGGGCGTTCTCCAGGGCATGCCGCGCGACGTCGGCCGAACGGCTGGCCTGCTGCCCGATCTCACGAACGGAGGATGCCAGCTGCTCCGTCGCGGCCGCTCCCGACTGCATGTTCGCGGCGGTCTGCTCGGCGGTGGTCGTCACCTGAACGGCAAGGCTGCTGGCGCTTCCGGTCGCCTCGTCGAGAATCGTTGCGCTCTCGGACAGGGCATCGCTCGCCTGGCCCGAAATCTGCAGGGTTTCCTGCACCGCATCGGAGAAGGACGCGACTGCCTGCGACAGGGCCTCGCCCTTCCTCTGGCGGTCCTGGACGAAGGCTTCCTGATACACGGAGATCGCGAAATCCATGTCCAGCATGACCACCCGGTTCACCACCGACAGCTTCCTGGCAAGCGCCGCTCCCTTGAAGCGATACTTCTTCGAAAGCGCACCGATCAGTTCATTCACGATGAAGGCATAGCCCCCGATATACCAGCGGGGCTCCAGACCGATCTTGTTATGGACGAGGCCAATGCGCCGGATGCCCTCCACGTAGCTTTCATCGAAGCTGCCGCTGAAGAGCCGGCCCCAGTGCTGCATCTGGGCTGCGACAAGGCGGGATTGCTGTGTCCCGATCAGCTTGGACAGCTGCGGCTGCCGATGCATATGCCCGTAAAACCGCTCGAGGATCCTCGGCAGCTCAGGCGCTATGTCCTTCCACACCGATGGCAGTTCCCGGCAAACATCGCCATCGATACCCAGGAATTCGAGCCGCTCAGCAAGCGATGAAGCGTTCTGCAAGGTTCTCCCCCAATCCCGAAACCAGGGGAATCTCTATGGCGCCAGGCTTGGCCGAAGCTTGTCGCGCAGCCGGTTCAGGACCCTCGGGGCGACCGGCATGCGTCATTTTGGTTCAACCTTGACTGCAACCAGCCGTGGGACTGCGCGTTAACCTAAGCCTTATCTGCGGGGCTCACGGATGCTTGATAACATTTCGAACCACTCCCTCTCACCCCAGGCGGGTTCCCCGTCGCTGTCGCGCAACAACGTGCCGCCGCTCCCTCAGGCGGTGCAGGAGCACCTTGGGCAGATGCTGAGAGCCGATTATTACGAGCGGGCGGACAAGCCGCGTTATGCCGGAGACCCTGCCCTTCCGCTCGAGTTCGATCCCTATCTCTACCGTCTCGAGCAGAAGGAGCGCGCTCTCAGGATCATGCGCGCACGGGAACAGGGCGCCCAGGCCGTTGCCGAGGCGCTCTCGGACCTCAATCCCTGAAGCAGGCCCCGCGAGGAGCCGGGCCTGCCCGGCTCGAGAGGCGCCATCGAGGACGTTCAGAGCCTTCAACGGCTATGGCCCGGAAAGCCCGGAACCTGAGGGAAACTCCGCCGCCTCTCCAAGCCTTTCTGGAACTCTCCTCGCCGATGGATACTTCAAAGGGCATGGCACACCAAAGCGGCAGAGCCGTCCTGAGGCAGGCGTTCAAGCGCCTGGAGCATGAGGTCCCGGGCAAGGTCGCCCGGGTCCTGCGCAGCATCCGCCATCCCGACTCGCGATGGGTCAGAATCCCCATGGGCATCCTCCTGATCCTCGGCGGGATCTTCTCGATCCTGCCGTTCCTGGGAATATGGATGCTTCCCCTGGGCCTTCTCCTGATCGCGTATGACATTCCCGTCCTGCAGAAGCCCATCGGCAGGTTCACGCTCTGGGCCATCGACCGATGGGCCTCCTTCAGGCAGCGCTTCCTCCGGGATCGGCCTCGGGAGTAGCGTCTCCGGCACGACCCGTTGCCCGCCCGCCAAGCGCCGGTTACGCCGGGACGGCGCCTCCGAGCTCGTCCTCGATGTAGATGGATATGATGTCGTCGAAGCTGCTCTCGGCACGGAAGCCCAGGCTTTCCGCGCGGCTGGCGTCGAAGCGGCGGGGCCACCCCTCCACGAAGCGGATGATGGCGGGATCGAGTTCGTGCCGGATCCTGGCGACGGCCTGCTCGCCGGCGATGCGTCGCAGGGCTTCGATCTGCTCGCCCACCGTGGCCGACACGCTCGGCATCGTCAGGTTTCGGCGCGGGCCGATCCTGGCCGTATCCATGGTCGCCGCATGAACGAGGAAGTTGACGGCGGATCGCGGTGAGGCATGGGCGTGGCGGACGTCCATCGAGACCGGGAGGACCACCTCCTGGCCGTTCAGAGGCTCGCGGATGATGCTCGAGAAGAAGCCCGATGCCGCCTTGTTGGGCTTGCCCGGCCGCACGCAGATGGTCGGAAGCCGGATCCCTACGCCATCGAAGAACCCTCGGCGGGTGTAATCGGCCAGCAGGAGCTCCCCGATCGCCTTCTGCGTGCCGTAGCTCGTGAGCGGCGTCAGGAAGAAGTCGTCCCCGATCGCGTCCGGGAACGGGGCGCCGAAGACGGCGATGGAGGACGTGAAGACCAGCCGTGGCTTGTATCCGTCGCCGATGACGCGGACGGCATCGAACAGGAACCGGGTGCCGTCGAGATTGATCCTGTATCCCTTGTCGAAATCGGCTTCGGCCTCGCCCGACACGATGGCGGCCAAGTGGAAGATGACGTCGGGACGACTTGCAACGAGCTTCTCGGCCTCTCCGGGGCTGGAGAAATCGGATGTCCGCGTCTCAACGGCGAAGGGGGCCTGAGGGCGTACAGGCTCGACCACATCGTGCAGGACCAGACGCGTGATCGCCTCCCCTCCCAGCTGGCCTTCCTTTACCAGACGTTCCGTGAGCTTGCGGCCGACCATCCCGGCCGCTCCGAGAATGAGGATCTGCATCGGTCAACGATCTTCCTGGAACGCACCGGCGCCGAAGGGGCCGCCGGGCTCGAAAAGGGGAACCGCGCCGCTCGATAAAATTTCTCGAGCGGCACGGTCGTGATCAGGACGGGAGGCTTACTTCTGCCGAACCTTGTCGAGTTCCGCCTGCATGAGCTTGACGGTCTCGGGCCCGATGGTCGGCGCATGCTTCTCCCAGACCGACTTCGCCTGCTCGCGCATCCGGTTGGCCTCCTGGGCATTCAGCTCGTTGACCACGATGCCTTCGCCCTTGATCTTGCTCAGGGAGGCTTCCGAAAGTTCGCGGGAAACCTTGCGCTGCTCGTCGCGTGAAAGAACGGCGCATTCGCGCAGGGCCGCCTGCTCATCCTTCGACAGCCCGTCCCAGAGCTTCTTGGAGTAGAGGACGAGGAACGGGGTGTAGGCGTGCCGGGTCACGGACAGGTACTTCTGCACCTCGTAGAACTTGGAGGTGTCGATGGTCACGAACGGGTTTTCCTGGCCGTCGATGGCCTTGGTTTCCAGGGCCGTGAAGACCTCGCCGAAAGCCATGGGCACGGCATTGGCCCCCATGTTCTTGAACGTGTCGAGGAACACGTTGTTCTGCATCACACGCACCTTCAGGCCCTTGAAGTCCTCCCACTTCTCGACCGGGCGGCGCGAATTGGTCAGGTTGCGGAAGCCGTTCTCCCAGTAGGCCAGGTTCACGAGCCCGACCGTTTCGAGCTTGCTGTCGATGTGCTTGCCGAACTCGCCGTCGAGGACGGCGTCGGCCTCCTTCTCGTTGGCGAACAGGAACGGCAGATCGAAGACGCCGAGGTCCGGCAGGATGCCGATCAGCGGCGAGCTCGAAGTGACGACCATCTCCTGGGTGCCGGAGCGGAGCGCCTGCGTGGCCTGGAGGTCGCCGCCCAGGGCGTTGCCCCAGAAGCCCTGCACCTTCAGCTTGCCTCCCGACTTGTCGGCAAGGCATGCCCGGAATTTTTCGACGCCCTTCCCGTTAGGATGGTCCTCGTTCACGCCATTGGACAAGCGGATGTTGCGCTCCGTGAACTGGGCATAGGCGGGAGCAGCCGCCATGATGGCTGTCGCGACACCTGCAGCAAGAGCGAATTTGATAGCTTTCATGGTTGTTTCCTCTCTCTTTTATTTCAATCGGCTTACCGTCCCCGCAGCCAGGCCAGGGGTACGGTAACCAATTCGGGGAATATGATGAGCAGAACGAGCACGAAGACCTGAGCGATCAGGAACGGGCTCACGCCGCGGATGACAGCGCCCATCGGCACACGGGCGACGCCGCTCACCACATTGAGCACGATCCCGACCGGAGGCGTAATCAGGCCGATGGCGTTGTTGATGATGAACAGCACGCCGAAATAGACCGGATCGATACCCGCCTGTTTGACGATCGGCATGAGGACCGGCGTCAGGATCAGAACCGTCGGCGAGAAATCCAAAGCGGTTCCGACGATGACGACCAGGAACATCAGGGCGAACATGAGCAAGGTCTTGTTGCCCATCAGAGGCTGGATGAGATCGCTGATTTCCGCTGGAATATTCGCCTGGGTAATGAGCCAGGCGGAGACAAGCGCCGCCGCGACGAGGAACATCACCACGGCCGTCGTTTTGGCTGCCGTGAGGAAGACTCCGTACAGCATCGAGGGCTTCAGCTCGCGATAGACGAACATGCCGATAAAGAGCGCGTAGACGGCAGCCAGGACGGCCGCTTCGGTTGGGGTCACGATGCCCCATTTGATGCCGCCCAGGATCATCACAGGCATGAGAAGGGCATAGAAGCCATCGATGAAGGCTTTGCCGCGCTCCCGCATGGTCGTGCGAGGTGTCGTCTGCAGCTTGTCTTTCCGACTGACGATCGCCCACGCGACGACAAGCGAGATCCCCATCATCAGACCCGGCACGACGCCAGCCAAAAACAGCTGCGATATCGAAACGTTGGCCGCAACACCAAAGATGATGAAGCCGATCGACGGCGGGATCACCGGGGCGATGATTCCGCCCGCAGCGATGAGGCCGGCAGAACGCGGAATGTCGTAACCGGCTTTCCGCATCATCGGGATCAGAATGGCCGCGAGAGCCGCCGTATCCGCCGCGGCGGATCCGGACAGCGCGGCGAGAATGAGCGCGGCCACGATCGCCACATAACCGAGGCCGCCATGAATATGCCCGAGGCAAGCCAAAGCGAAATTGACGATGCGCTTCGACAGGCCGCCGACATTCATCAGCTCTCCGGCCAGGAGGAAGAACGGGACGGCCAGGAGCTGAAAGTTGTCGGCGCCGATGATCATGTTCTGAGCCACGATCTGGCTGTCGAAATTGCCGAGCCAGAGCATGAGCGCCAGAGCGCAGACGATGAGCGCAAAGGCAATCGGCATTCCGAGCGCCATGGCTCCGAGAAGCGAGGTGAGAAAGACGAGGATTGTCACTCGAGCCGCTCCCTCAGAGCATGGGCCTCATCGCCGCTGTAATCGCCTGCGAATGCCTTGAGCTCATGCTCGCTCACGCGGCCGGTGACGACACGCAGGATTCTGAGCGCAGCCATTGCTCCCAGACCGATGCTTGTGAAGTATCCGACTCCGTAAACCCAGAGCATCGAGATCTCAGTGATGGGCGCGTAATTCGTGGCGTTGATCTCGGCCTGCTGCCATGTCCCCCAGAAGAAGACGGCGCAGCAGCCGATGATGAACAGATCGGACAGGACCATGCAGACCTTGCGGCCGTTGTCCCCGAGTCGCGCGACGAGCGTTTCGACACCCAGATGGGCATTCTCGCGCCCGACCACGACGGCGCCGATGAAGGTCAACCAGACGAAAAAGAAGCGAGACAGCTCTTCCGAAACGTCGATTCCGGTATCGAAAAGATAACGCAGCACGACATTGCCGAAAACCATGACGACCATGCAGGCCAACAGAAGAACCAGCAGGCCTTCCAAACCCCTGAAGAAGAAGGAAATTATCCTACTCACACTCTCTCCCTGCGCTGGTCACCCTTACCGGTGCTCTTTGTTCTGTTCGCCCGCAATGGCTCTTCAAGTCCGGGGACCAAACATGTTACCCGATCTAAGGCCCGCTTTACGGGGTGTCAATTCAGCGGAGAGCAGGTTTTAAAGCTCGGACCGCAAAGGCACACAGTTCGGCACTTGCTTGCGCAAGCGTCATTGTCGCCAGTTTTCGTCCTGAACGAAGCAATTGCCTGGCATAAGAGGAACTGCCTCGCGCTCGCTCGAGCAAAACAGAATGCGCTCGGGATGCATCTTTGTTTCATATTAGACTTATGACTAGCTGCTCGCATCGGCCCTTCCCGTGGACATCGATGCGACATGGCAGCATCTCATTGCAGCGGCACGGAGTGTCGGCCCCTTTGCTTCCGCTCCAATGACGGGCATAGCCGCAGCGAGGATCCCATGAAGATCACAGGCATTGAAACAATTCGTCTCCAGGAATTTGCAAACATCGTCTGGGTCCGCCTTCACACGGACGAGGGGCTCATCGGCCTCGGCGAGACTTTCATGGGCGCCGCGGCCGTCGAAGCATACATTCACGAGACTGTCGCGGCCAAGTTGATCGGGCGCGATCCCCTTCAGATCGAAGGCGTCAACCGCGATCTCCAGAACTATCTGGGCTGGCGCTCCGCAGGCGTCGAGACGCGCGGCAACTCGGCCATCGATATCGCCCTATGGGATCTCTTCGGCAAGGCTCACGGCAAACCTGTCTGCGACATGCTGGGAGGCCGCTCGCGGGACAGGATCCGGGTCTACAACACCTGCGCCGGCTACAGGTACATTCGTGACAGCCGCGCCCAGAAAGTCTCCAACTGGGGCATCGGCGACGCCGAAGGAGCCTACGAGGACCTGGATGCGTTCCTGCACCGCGCCGACGACCTCGCCCACTCCCTCCTGGAGCAGGGCATCACGGGGATGAAGATCTGGCCCTTCGATGTCGCAGCCGAGCGCAGCCATGGATATGATATCTCGCCCGGGGAACTCCGGACCGCCCTCGAACCCTTTGCCAAGATCCGCAAGGCCGTGGGCGACAAGATGGACATCATGGTCGAGTTCCACTCTCTGTGGAGCCTGCCGATGGCGAAGAAGCTCGCCTCCGCGCTCGCCGAGTTCCAGACCTACTGGCACGAGGATCCCTTCCGGCTCGACAATATCGGCGACCTTAAGGAATACGCGCAGCACTCGAAGGCTTGGGTCTGCGCCTCGGAGACCCTGTCCTATACCCACGCCTTCCGGGAATACCTCGAGACCGGCGTTGCAGGCGTAGCCATGCTCGATCTGTCCTGGTGCGGAGGCCTGACGGAAGCCCGCAAGATCGCCGCGCTGGCGGAAGCCTGGCACGTCCCCGTCGCGCCCCATGACTGCACGGGCCCGGTGGTCTATGCCGCATCCTGTCACTTCTCCCTCCATGCGCGCAACGCATTGATCCAGGAGAGCGTCCGTGCCTTCTATACCGGATGGTATACGGAACTCGTGACGGAGTTGCCGACGGTTGCAAGCGGAGAAGTCACGGTGAACATGAAGCCAGGGCTCGGGCTCGAGCTGCTGCCGGAGATCTGGAAGCGGCCTGACGCGATCATACGGATGACAACGGAGCCTTAGCCAATCGTGCATCGAGCACGAGGTCTGTCGGAAGGAGCCGTTCCGGATTTTGAGTTGGAATACGATGAGCAATGTGATTGATGCCCTTATCGAAGCCCTGGGATCGCAGGTCCGCATCGGCCCCGATATGCCCTCCCGCAATTGCACCGATGCGAGCGGCCTGCCGCCCGTCGCTCCCCTGGCTGTGATCCTGCCGCAGACCACGGACGATGTCTCGACGGCCCTGCGCATCTGCCATGAGCATCGCCAGCCGGTCGTGACGCAGGGCGGGCTGACCGGGCTTGCGGGCGGCGCGCACCCGCAAGCGGGGGAGATCGCGCTCTCCCTGGAGCGAATGAGCG
>JAEWKH010000154.1 GCA_023386155.1 Pseudomonadota bacterium | reverse complement strand
CGGCCGCGCCGATCGGCCCGCCGACGATCGCGCCGCCGACGGCCCCGGTCGCCGCACCTGCGGCGGCACCGCCGGCAGCCGGATCCTGGGCGAAGGCCCCGGCCGGGGCGAGGACCGCAAGGACAGCACCTGCAAGCAAGATCTTCTTAGACATTTGTCAGCTCCTGAGTCTGTTGAAGTCGGGAGCTTAACGGCCAAGCGAAACGGTGGTTCCGTGCCTTAAACGGGTCGTGGACGGGAACCCGCAACGGCTGGCCCCGCCGGTTCAGCTCGGTCCTTCTCCCGTCTTGCGACGAAAATCGGAGATCCTTCGAGAGCCTGCCCAACCGGAGCCACCCCGGATCAAAGACTCCAGAAGGAGGAACTGAAGCCTCGGCCGCTCAAAAAATCGCAGTGGGAATACGGCATGAATTAGGAAATCAGTACTTGCTCTGCTACAGGTGAACAATATTAAGATAGGCTTAACCCTTGAAGGCAGGGCTGTTTGAACAGGCTTATGAGGAGTCAGGCATGAATGTGCTGGTCTTTGCTTCGCGGAAAGGCGGCTCGGGGAAGAGCACGCTTGCTGCTCACCTTGCGAGTTATATTGCCAACCCTTCGCGCCCGACATTGCTGATCGACAACGATCCGCAGGGCTCCCTGTCCCTCTGGCACAAGATCCGCAACCAGGAATATCTGGGCCTCAAGCACAATACCCGTCATATCGGCGATGCCCTCAAGGAGGCAAAGCGCGAGGGCTATGAATGGGTCCTGGTCGATACGCCCCCGAACAAGTCCGCGATCGTCGCGGAGGCGATCAAGCACGCCACGCTCGTCATCATTCCCACCCGGGCAAGCCTCTTCGACATCGCGGCCCTGCAGGATACGGTCGCCATCGCCCGCGAGCACCGCAAGCCTTATGCCGCCGTGATCAATGCCGCTCCTGCCAAGCACGGGGAGACGGAGGCCCATGTGGTGGCCGATGCGCGCGGCGCCCTCAACGCGCTCCAGGTCCCGGTCTGGGCCGGCCAGATCACGCATCGCCCCGAACTGACGCTGTCCCTCGCGACGGGCGAAGGCGCGCGGGAATACGATGCGGGCTCCCAAGGAGCCGAGGAGATCGGACGCCTCTGGACGGCGCTCGAGCGCTCGCTCAACGCGATCCACAACACCTACAAGGCTTCTCGCGTAGCGTAAGGGCAGAGGCATCTTAGAATAGGGCGGCTTCAAGCCGCCCTTTTTGTTGTCTCAATCTTTAATCGCCATGGCCGCATTTGTCGCGGATATCCACGTCTTTCATCTAACCTGAAACGGGAATGCCCGGCACAGGGCCGGGCATTCCACATCCGCACATCTATAGTCAAGACTCACGGTCTTTACGCAATCGCGAGCTTACTACAGCAACCGAAAGTCATCTAACGTTAACGCAGGTTTGTTCGTAAAGCTCGCGATCAAAATTGCCCCTGCCGCACCGATCCCATCCGGATCCGCGTACAATTGACCTGTCGAGCTCAAGTACACGATCGTCATGTAGCTTGTGGCGGGGGAGGCGTCGGCGACGAATTTAGTGGTCGAAGGATACGCATAAAGACCAATAAGGTCCTCACCTCTGACGAAATCGAGGATAGTATCGGATCCACTGGCCCCGTAGTTTAGAATGAAAACGTCCGATCCTGTTCCGCCCGTGAGCGTATCGTTCCCATTGCCGCCCATCAGCTGATCGTTGCCGGAGCCTCCATCGAGGCTATCGTTGCCGCTGCCCAAATAGGCATTGTCTCCGTACAATTGGTCATTTCCGGCACCTCCGCTCACCGTATCATTCCCGTCAAGGCCGTACAGCAAGTTGCCTAGTTCATTGCCAAGGATGGCGTTGCCAAGGCTGTTCCCTGTTCCCTTGATGGCAGCTCCTGCCTTGAGCACGAGGTTCTCGACGTTGTCGCTCAGCGTATAGGTCACGGACGAGTAGACCGTATCAGTTCCCTCGTTCTCGACCTCATTCACGAAGTCGGCCGCATTGTCGACATCGTATGTGTCGTTGCCGCGGCCGCCCGCCATCGTGTCGCCGCTGGCGCCGCCGATGAGGGTATCGTTCCCGTCCTTGCCGAACAGACGGTTGCGAGAGCTGTTGCCGGTGATCGTGTTATCCAGCGCGTTGCCGCTTCCATCTTCCGCGTTGCCCTCCAGGAGGATAAGATTCTCCAGATTGGCGCTCAACGTGTAGCTGATCGAGGCACAGACGGTATCGATGCCCTCGTTGGCATTCTCGATCAAGGTATCGTTGGCATCGACCCAGTACGTATCGTTGCCGGCTCCGCCGATCAGCGTGTCGATTCCGGCGAGACCATCCAGGAGATTGTTGCCTGAATTACCCGTGATCACGTTATTCAGGGAGTTCCCAGTCCCATCGATGGAGGTGCTTCCTTGCAAGATGAGGTTCTCGACATTGTCGCTGAGCCGATAGGAGATCGAAGCATAGACAGTGTCGTTGCCTTCGCCTGCGTACTCCGTCACGATGTCGCTGGCATTGTCGACATAGTACGTGTCGTCGCTCTGTCCACCGATCAGCATATCGGCACCTAGCCCGCCGATCAGCGTGTCGGCGCCGTAGCCGCCAGTGAGCGTGTCTGCCCCCGATGCCCCATCGAGGAGGTTGTCATAGGCGTTACCGCTGATGATGTTGTCGAGTTCGTTGCCGGTGCCATTGAGAGCCCCATGTCCCAGGAGTTGAAGGTTCTCGAGATTTGCTCCCAGAACCCAGTTCACGCCCTGCGCGGCGACCAAGTCCACGCCTTGGCCCGCTTGCTCGACGATGACGTCGACTGTGTCGTTGACTATGTAGGTATCGTTGCCGAGGCCGCCGATCAGCGTGTCGATGCCACCAAAACCTTCCAGGACGTTGTCGGCATCGTTGCCGATGATCCTGTTGTCCTGATCGTTTCCAGAGCCGAATCTGGCGGAGCCGGTGAGGGTAAGGTTTTCTACAGCGGCGGCCGTCTCAACGGCGCCTAGATTGTAGTCGATTGAGGATATGACAGTGTCGGTTCCCTCGTCCCACTCCTCGATCACGATATCTCCTGAATCGTCGACATAGTAGGTGTCGTCGCCCAACCCACCGATCATCGTGTCGGCACCAAGGCCGCCGTCGAGGACATTATTATGGGCATTACCCGTGATCACGTTATTCAGGGAGTTCCCAGTCCCATCGATGGAGGCACTTCCCTGCAGCACCAGATTTTCGACATTGTCGCCAAGCTTGTAGGAGATCGCAGCATAGACGGTGTCGTCACCCTCGTTGGCACTCTCGACAACCAAGTCTCCACTGTTATCGACATAGTAAGTGTCGTTGCTCAGTCCACCGATCAGCATGTCTGCGCCCAGCCCGCCGATCAGCGTGTCGGCGCCGTAGCCGCCAGTGAGCGTGTCTGCCCCCGATGCCCCGTCGAGGAGGTTGTCAAAGGCGTTGCCGCTGATGATGTTGTCGAGTTCGTTTCCGGTGCCGTTAAAGGCTCCATGTCCTATGAGCTCAAGATTCTCGAGATTTGCTCCCAGAACCCAGCTCACCCACAGCGCGACGATCCGGTCTATGCCTTCACCTGCTTGCTCGACGATGACGTCATCGACGATGACGTCGACCATGCCATTAACGATATAAGTATCGTTGCCGAGGCCGCCCATCAGCGTGTCGATACCATCAAAGCCTTCCAGGGTGTTGTCGGCATCGTTGCCGATGATCCTGTTGTCCTGATCGTTGCCATAGCCGACTTTAGCGGAGCCGATGAGGGTGAGGTTCTCGACGCCCTCGTACAAGCTGTAGTCGATCGAAGATACGACCGTATCGATCCCCTGGTCCCAGTCTTCGACCACGACATCCCCTGCATCGTCGACATAGTACGTGTCGTCGCCAAGGCCGCCGATCATGGTATCTACGCCTGCTCCACCATCGAGTGTATCGGCACCCGAGCCGCCCTCAAGGGTATCGGCGCCATCGCCCCCATTGAGGATGTTGTCCCAAGCATTGCCCGTGACCTGGTTGTCAAGGCGGTTGCCGATACCCGTAGTTGCATAGCCGGTTAAGACGAGGTTCTCGACGTTCGCGCTCAGGCTGTAGTTGATCGAGGCGCGGACAATATCGATGCCTTCGCCCACCATCTCCGTCACAATGTCACCGGTATCGTCGACTTTGTAGGTATCGTCGCCCAGTCCGCCGATCAACGTGTCGGCGCCGCCGCCGCCAGCGAGGAGATTGTTGGCATCATTGCCCTCCAACCGGTTTGCAAGAGCGTTGCCAAGACCCATAGATGCGCTGCCGGTCAAGACGAGATTCTCAACATAGTCGTTAAGCCCGTAGGAGATCGAAGCGTAGACGGTGTCTATGCCTTCGCCCGCGTCCTCCGTCACGATGTCGCCGGCATTGTCGACATAGTACGTGTCGTCGCCCAGCCCACCGATCAGCGTGTCGGCTCCTAACCCGCCATCGAGAGTATCGTTTCCGCCGCCTGACATGATGAGGTTGTCGGCCGAAGTTCCCACTACCCGTTCACGAGATGCATCCAGAACATCGATCACAAACGTCTTTTCGACGGCCTCGTTGATGCCGTCGCTGATGCTGATGGTGAACGACAGGGTGGGCGATTGCTCATAATCGATCTTCGTATGGTCCTTCACGACGAGGAAGTCGCCCTCTAAAGCGACGGCGCCATTCGCATCGTCGACGAGTGTGTAAGTCAACGGGTCGCCATCCGGATCGGAGGCCGAAAACTGCCCAACGATGAGGCCGATCATCATATGCTCTTGCACCCATGGGTCGGAGAACTCGATGTTGTAGGGAGCGCCGTTCGCGGTCATCAGGGACGCCGGCGTAAGGCGGTCAGGCTGAGCCCGGTTAGACCCTGCGGCGTGGATGCGAACTTCATGCCCGCTGAGAGCCTGATCTCCTCTGGCTAAGTCATCCGGTCCGACCAGAAATGCACCCGGACGATTGTCACTAAGCTGGTTGAATGCCGAGAATGGCAATGTCTGCCAGGAATGACTCACATTCTTCTGCAGCACATCGAAGGCAGGGAACGCCTGATCGATTTGCGATTCCTCGATTGAGAGAAATCCCCGCAATCTAACCCAGAGGGCCTTGGTGTTTATGGTTGCGGTCATGCTGTCGAAGGTCATGAGAAATTGTCCCGGTTGCCAAAGGAATCCTCCCGCGCCCTAAGCGCGGCGTGAGGCGGCAACATAGGCATTTTAAGGTAAATCTTCCTACTCTCTAAACCGGTAGGTTGAGAGGAGGGATATCAATAACTGCCGACAGGTTGTGGATAACGATGACCGGATCGCTTGTCGATCACGCACGA
Source organism: Pseudomonadota bacterium (assembly GCA_023386155.1). Classification (GTDB taxonomy): domain Bacteria; phylum Pseudomonadota; class Alphaproteobacteria; order Rhizobiales; family Beijerinckiaceae; genus Microvirga. The sequence continues at coordinate 5,021 of JAEWKH010000154.1, read as the reverse complement.
TAAGTCGCGGGTCGCAGTTCCAGAGCTGCGACCCGCCCAAACTGTTCCAGCACACCTTTTTAGAAATGCGCCGATCAGCGCCGCTGCTAGAGCCTATTACGCCGCATCGAGCGCCTGGTTGAGATCGTCGATCAGGTCCTGCGTGTCTTCGAGGCCGACGGAGAGGCGCACCACCTCGGGGCCTGCGCCGGCCTTTGTCTTCTGCTCGTCGGTGAGCTGGCGGTGAGTGGTCGAGGCCGGGTGGATGACTAGGGAGCGTGTGTCGCCGATATTGGCCAGATGCGAGAACAGCTTGAGGTTCGAGACGAGCTTCACGCCGGCCTCGTAGCCGCCCTTGAGGCCGAAGGTGAACACCGCGCCGGCGCCCTTGGGGCAGTACTGCTTGGCGAGGTTGTGGTAGCGGTCCGTGGGCAGGCCCGGATAGCTGACCCAGGAAACCTTGCTATGGTTCGCCAGGTGTTCGGCCACCGCGAGGGTGTTGTCCGAGTGGCGCTGCATGCGCAGCGGCAGGGTCTCGATGCCGTTGAGGATCAGGAAGGCATTGAAGGGCGACAGCGCCGGGCCGAGGTCGCGCAGGCCGAGCACGCGGCACGCGATGGCGAAGCCGAAATTGCCGAAGGTCTCGCCCAACACCATGCCGGCATATTCCGGACGCGGCTTGGAGAGCATGGGATAGCGGTCGTCGCCCGCGAAGTTGAATGAGCCGCCGTCGACGATCACGCCGCCGACCGAGTTGCCGTGGCCGCCGAGGAACTTGGTGGCCGAGTGGACGATGATGTCCGCCCCATGCTCGAAGGGTCGGATCAGGTAGGGGGTGGCCATCGTGTTGTCGACGATGAACGGGATGCGGTGCTTCTTGGCGATGGCCGCGATGGCCTGGAGGTCGACGATCACGCCGCCCGGATTGGCGATGGATTCGACGAAGATGGCCTTGGTCTTCGGGGTGATGGCCGCCTCGAAGGAAGACGGGTCGTCCGCATCGGCCCAGACCACGTTCCAGCCGAAGTTCTTGTAGGCGTGGTTGAACTGGTTGATCGAGCCGCCATAGAGCTTGTTGGCCGCGACGAACTCGTCGCCGGGCTGGAGCAGGGTATGGAACACCAGGAACTCGGCCGCATGGCCCGAGGCGACGGCCAGCGCCGCCGTGCCGCCCTCCAGCGCCGCGACGCGCTCCTCGAGGACCGAGCAGGTCGGATTGCCGATGCGCGAATAGATGTTGCCGAATGCCTGCAGGCCGAAGAGCGAAGCGGCGTGATCCACGTCGTCGAAGACGAAGGACGTCGTCTGGTAGATCGGGGTGGCCCGGGCGCCGGTCGCAGCATCGGGAGCCGCTCCGGCATGGATGGCGAGCGTGTTGAAGCCAGGCAGACGGTCGGTCATGGTGGGCATTCCTTTGGGAGACAAGCTCGTTCTATTTAAAGAACGTATTGTTCTTCCGTCAAGGAGAGTGTTCGGCTGCTCCTCGGGATGAGGGCAGAGGGAGGCTGAGGCGGATGAAGACGTGGATCGCCGGCATAAGCCCGGCCATGGGGGCATTGCACAATATCCCTGAAACTGGTCGCTTCTCACGTCCGATGCTTCAAGGCTTGCGCAGCACGATGCCTTTCTGCACGGCATTGGCCCCGAACTTGTCGCGGATCCTGTCGATGGCGGCTTCCATGTGGGCCTGCCGCACCACGCTCTGATCCGCCAGATCGCCCTTGTCCGCGTCCGCGGCATCGCAAAGATCGGCTGCGCCGATGCCGATGAGGCGGAAGGCGGTGCCGTCGCAGGCGGCTTTCAGGAGCTGGCGCGCCGGATCGAACAGGCGGGCGGCGAGCTGGGTCGGGGGCAGCCCCGACCGGGTCCGCGTGAGGAGCCTGAAATCCTTGTCCTTCAGCTTCAGGGTGACGCTCTGCCCGGCAAGGCCCGCGGCCTTGAGGCGGCGGGACACCTTCTCGGAGAGTCGCCACAGGACCGGCTCCAGGTCCTCGAAGGAGCGAAGATCGGTCTCGAAGGTGGTTTCCGCCGAGATGCTCTTCGTCTCCCGCTCGGGAGTGACCGACCGGTGGTCCTCGCCCCAGGCCAGTCGGGACAGGCGCTGCGCGTCGCGGCCGAGGGCCTCGAACAGGGTCTTCAGCGACACCTCGCGCAGATGGGATATCTGCGTCACCCCGACCTTGGCGAGCCGGCTCTGGGCCGAGGCGCCGATGCCGGGAATGATCCCGACAGGCTTGTCGGCGAGGAACTCCGCCGCCTCCTCGCGCCCGATGATGGAGAATCCTCGCGGCTTCTGCAGGTCCGAGGCGATCTTGGCCAGGAACTTGTTGTAGGAGAGCCCGACGGAGATGCTGATCCCGATCTCCGTCTCGACCTTGCGGGCGAAGCGGGCGAGGGTTAGGGCAGGGCTCCCGTGATGCAGCCGCTCCGTGCCCGTCAGGTCGAGGAACGCCTCGTCGATGGAGACCGGCTCCACCAGGGGCGTCAGCTCCCGCATGAGCTGGCGCACCTCGCGCCCGGCCTTGCTGTATTTCTCCCCGTTGGGCTTGATCACCGTGGCGTGGGGGCAGAGCTTGAGCGCCTGGAACATGGGCATGGCCGAGCGCACGCCATAGGTCCGGGCCACGTAGCAGGCGGTCGAGACGACCCCGCGCTTGCCGCCGCCGATGATCACCGGCTTGTCGGCGAGACTCGGATCGTCGCGCTTTTCCACAGCCGCGAAGAAGGCGTCGCAATCCACATGCGCGATGGAGAGGCTGTCGCGCTCCTTGTGCCGCAACAGGCGGGGAGACCCGCAAGCCGGGCACCGTTCCGCCAGCGGGCTGGCGGCCGGGGTCAGGCAGTCACGGCAGAAGGGCGCTTCGCTCATGGGCGGGCAGGGTTACTCGAATTCGGACGGGGAGAGGGTCCAATGGGCCTGCATGATGTGCTCGGGCTTCGTGTCGAGCTCCTTGGCGAGCGCGATCAGCAGGGGCTCGTCGGAGACGACATAGTCCAGGATCCCGGCGAAGAAGCCCGGGGACGAAGCGGCCGACCGGATGGTGTCCGGGCGCAGGCCCGAGACGGCCAGGAAGCGCCCGAGGCGCTCCTCGTCGCCCGTGATGAAGGAAAAAGCCCCCACTGCGACATTTTCGGCCTCCTCGCGGGTAACTCTTTTTAAGGGAGTGTTCATTCTGTCAGTTTGCATTTCATCAATAGGTTTGCACCTAACTATACCATCAAATGGACCAATGGGCCGGTGAAGTACATCCGGAGCCCCGGGGAATAGCGCCCATGAAGAAGACCGTGCTCATCGTTGAGGACAACGAACTCAACATGAAGCTCTTCAACGATCTCCTCGAGGCCCATGGCTATGCGACCTTGAAGACCAGCCATGGCATCGAGGCCATGGAACTGGCCCGGGCCCACAAGCCCGACCTGATCCTCATGGACATCCAGCTGCCCGAGGTCTCCGGCCTCGAGGTGACCCGCTGGCTCAAGGCCGACGAAGAGCTGAAATCGATTCCCGTGATCGCCATCACGGCCTTTGCCATGAAGGGCGACGAGGAGAGGATCCGGGAAGGGGGCTGTGAGGCTTATATGTCCAAGCCGATCTCGGTTTCCAAGTTCATCGCGACCGTGAAAACCTATCTGGAAGCCGACGGAAAGCCCTCATAACTGGGCCGAATCCGTGGCACGACCCAAGCCGAAGCTTCAACAGAGGGATTCATCCCCTTGAGATGTCTTGGCTTTAACTTTTTTTGGAAAATGCCGCTTTTTGGCCACATGGGCGCTTGCATCGCCCCATGTTTCCTATACGTTCAGCCCAACGTTCCGCTTTAAGCGGAAGAAATGCCCTACGGATGCTCAGGTCCGCCGCATCTCCTGGGAGTTCGGGGGCTCGGCCAGCCTGGGGGCAGATCGTTGCCTCCTCAACGCTGTCCCCGGCTGGCCACCAACTTCTCTATCTAGTTTTCTAGTCCCGGGCGCCGAAAGGCGCCTTTTGTTTTGGTTGCCGTCGGGGCCATCCCCGAACCCCGGAAACTCCAGCCGAATCAAGATCTTCCCGCTATTTTATCCAAGCTTGACAATAAGCAAACCTGCCGCAGAGGAAGGGCCCATTGCGGCGGATCCGGGATGCGGTTCTCCCTGCGCCCTGCTACCCTGAGACACGTTTGACCTAACGGGATAAGGGACATGGACCACCGCACACCTTCTCTGCCGCCGAAAGCGTCTCTGACGCGCTTTTCCGTGGCTCCCCTGTCGACCATGACCCGTCGCCTCGCGGATGTCGCTTCGGGCCGTGCGCCGGCCGATCTGGTGATCACGGGCGCCCGGGTGCTTTCGACCTACAGCGAGCGCATCGCGCCGGAGCGGGAGGTCTGGATCGCTGGCGGACGCATCGCGGCCGTGAAGCCGGCCGGTGCCTATCGGCAGGTCAGGGGAGCGCCGGGCCGGGTCTATGACGCGAAGGGCGGCATCGTCGCGCCGGGCCTCGTCGATCCGCACATCCACATCGAGAGCAGCATGATCACGGCCTGCGCCTATGCGGAGGCGGCGCTGCTCAACGGCACGACGACGATCTTCTGCGACAGCCACGAGATCGGCAACGTGATGGATGCGGCCGGCATCGAGATGATGCTGGAGGACGCGCGCCATGCGCCCCTCTCCATCTTCCTCACGGTGCCGAGCACGGTGCCCGCCACCTCGCCGGAATTGGAAACCGCCGGGGGAGACCTCACGCCGGACAAGATCGCGGCCCTGTTCGACCGCTGGCCGGAGGCGGCGGCGCTCGGCGAGAAGATGGATTTCGTGCCCGTCACCATGGGCGACGAGCGCAGCCACGCGATCCTCGCGGCGGCCCTGGAACGCGGCAAGCCGGTCTCGGGCCATATCTACGGCCGCGAGTTCGTGGCGGCCTACGCGGCGAGCGGCGTCACCGACACGCATGAGGCCATCGATCGGGACATCGCCGACGACCTGCTCGATGCCGGCGTGTGGATCTTCCTGCGCGGCGGCCCGCCCACGACGCCGTGGCATTCGCTGCCGGAGGCCATCAAGAC
>JAEWKH010000150.1 GCA_023386155.1 Pseudomonadota bacterium | reverse complement strand
CGCCTCCGGCGCCTGCTCAGCCTGCTCAGCAGAGGCAGGCCCCGGACACCACCCGCCCGGTGGAACGCGAGCGCCCCGGCCGTTCGGACAACGCCGAGACGCCCGACCGCACCCGCGGCCAGCGGCCAGGGCAACCCGACGCTCCAACCACGCCTCCGGCTGCGGCTCAGCCCGCTCCGTCCGCACCCAGGCCCGCTCCCGGGGCACCGCCCGCGCCTGCCCCCACGGCGCCTGCCACACGCGCCCAGCCGGCGCCTCCCGCACCGTCGGAACCGGTCCAGCAGGCACCGGGGCGGATAGCCCCTCAGCAGGCGGCTCCCAGTCGAGCCGAACCTCTTGATCCGTCACGGGTCCGCATCGAAGACCTGCGCAACCAGCGTCGTGAACGGCGCGAAGGCAACCGCACGATCATCGAGGAGCCCGGCAACCGCACCATCATCCGCGAGGGCAACCAGGTCATCATCCGCCATGACGAGACCGAACGGTTCCGCCGCACCTATCGCGATGCCGACATCCGGACCGAGCGGCGCGGCGCCGACGAGGAGGTCACGATCGTCCGGCGCCCCGACGGTTCCGAGATCGTCACCGTACGCGACCAATATGGAAATCTGATCCGCCGCGCGCGGCGCGAGCCTGCCGGCCGCGAAGTCATCCTCATCGAGAACCGGCGCAGCGGCATCGAACGGCGCCCCGGATACGGCTACGTGGAGGAAGAGGTCATCCGACTGCCGCCTCCGACGGTACGCATCCCGCGCGAGAGGTACATCGTCGAGACGGAACGCGCCTCGGAGGACGACATCATCGAAGCCTTCACGGCTCCGCCGGTGGAGCGCATCGAACGGGCCTATACGCTCGACGAGATCCGCCGCAGCCAGCCGCTTCGCGCGCGCATGCGACGCGTGGACCTCGACACGATCAACTTCGAGTTCGGATCCTGGGAACTGCCCCCCGATCAGGTCGGCGCCCTCAGGGTCATTGCGGACAGCCTGAACCAGGCCATCTCCCGCAACCCGAATGAGATCTTCCTCGTGGAGGGCCATACGGATGCGGTCGGTTCGGACGAGGACAACCTCACCCTCTCCGACCGGCGCGCCGAAACCATCGCCACCATCCTGACGCAGCGCTACCAGATCCCCGCCGAGAACCTGACGACCCAGGGCTATGGCGAGCAGTATCTGAAGGTGAACACGCAGGGTCCCGAAAGGGCGAACCGCCGCGCGACCCTGCGCCGGATCACCCCCCTGCTGCAGGGTCAGAACCAGCAGTAAACGAAACAGCCGGGAGGACGGGTTCCTCCCGGTTCCCTCTAGCGCATCGTGCGAAAAACCGGATCTGGTTTTTCGCACGATGCGCTCTTCACAAAGTGGAGCATCGGATCCGATCCCCAAAGTGGGTCCACTTTTGGATCCGATGCTCTGGCCTTCACTCCGGAAGCCCTGCCAGACGCAGGCCCTCGGCGAAGCGGCTCATGGCTTCCGGGCTGAAGGCCATGGCCTCGATGATGTCCGAGATTCTGATCCCAGTGTAGTTCTTCACCAGTTCGCCGACACTGTCCCGCGCCTTGTCGAGATTTCCTGCCAGGGCATAGGCGGGAGCGAGCGTTCGGTGAATCCAGGCGGCGCTCGGCTTCGCCATGAGGCCCTTCTCCTGCCACTGCGCCGCCTGGTCGTACCGTTTGGCGATGAAGTGGGCGCAGCCGATCCCCACGTCGCAGTTGAAGGCCATGGGATCGAACGGGCTCAGGCGCAGCGAACGCTCGAAATGCTCGATGGCGGTCTCCGGATCGTGCTGGTAGTTGCGCAGCCATCCGCTGCGGTTCCAGGCCCAGGCCGAGTTCGGATCCAACGCGCGGGCGCGCTCCAGCATGGATTCGGCGCGCTGGTATTCCCTCGTGATCGTCAAAGCGGCGCCGAGCACCGTCAGGATGAACGGATCGTCGTGCGCGATCGCGGCGGCGGCCTGTGCCAGACGCAGGGTCTCGCGTTTGTCCTCCTGCACGTTCTTGGACCAGTTGTAGACGATCCGTTGCCCCCGGCACCATGCGGCCAGGGAAAGGGCGAGCGGATAGCCCGGATCGAGGAGGAGCGCTTTGTCGATGAGCCGGGTCGCCTCCTTGTTGGCCTCGCACTCCAGCGCCCAGACGTAAGGCAGCGACCTCATGACGAGATCGTAGGCATCGAGGCTCTCGGGGCGCTTGCGCCTCGCCCGTTCGATCTCGGCAGTCCGGATGGAGGGCTGAATCGACCCGACGACGCTCGCCGTGATCTGATCCTGGAGATCGAATACATTGGCCATCACGCTATCATAGTGCTCCGCCCAGAGATGCATGCCGCTGACGGCATCGACCAACTGCGCGGTGATCCTGATTTTTTCTCCGGATCTTCGAACGCTGCCCTCGAGCACATAACGGACGCCGAGCTCGCGTCCGATCTGCTGGACACTCACATTCCGCCCTTTGTAAGAGAAGGTCGAGTTGCGAGCGACGACGAAGAAGGATCTGAAGCGTGACAGGGCAGCGATGATGTCCTCAACGATGCCATCTGCGAAGTACTCCTGCTCGGGGTCCTTGCTGAGATTGGCGAAGGGCAGGACGGCGATGGATGGCCCGTCCCGCAGGGAGACGGCGGATCGAGCCTCGTGCGAGAGCGTCGACGGGTCCACCCCCGCCAGAAGGCAATAGACCTTGATCAGCCGTCCGATGTTCTTGAAGCGATGCTCGCCATAATCCTCGAACGGGTATGGCAGCTTGTCCCTCACCTCTTCGTGGACTTTTCCGGACAGGCAGATTCCACCGGGCAAGGCCATTTTCTGCAAGCGCGCGGCGATGTTCACCCCATCGCCGAAGATGTCGCCGTCCTCATCGATGATGATGTCGCCGAGATTGATCCCGATCCGCAATTGAAGAGGCTTGGCGCTCTCTCCTCCAGAAGCCTGAGAGATGGCTTCCTGAAGGTCGACGGCGCAGCGGACGGCCTCGACAGGGCTCGAGAACTCGCACAGGAACCCATCCCCAACGGTCTTCACCAGCCGACCGTGGTAGGAATGGATCCGCGGCTCGATCACCTGGCGCCGCAGATCCCTGAGGCGGGTGTGTGTCCCTTCCTCGTCCTTGGACATGAGATCTGAATAGCCCACCACGTCAGCGGCGAGGACAGCGGCGAGACGTCTTTGCGCCGTCTGATCGGAAGAGCTGCTCATGGTCTCTCCAGGACGTCGACGTCGGCACTGATGGGCTACTTTGGGGAAGGATTTGCCGGGATAACGACCCGCCTTCCTTCACTTTCCTACAATCCTTTCAGGATAAACCCTTAAGTCTGATCTGGTTTCGTCCGAAAGCCGGCCGAAGTTGCGGAAAGCCAAGAATTCACAAGTCTTCCCGAGCTTAACTGCGCTCCGGCAGGAATACTCTACGCCGGACCGAGCACCCTTGAAGGCCTGAGGAGCGTCCTGGCCCCTTAAGACCTTAGGAGAACATCCCTCAAATCTTGTGCCTTCGTTAACCTTTTAACATGACGCTAGGTCAATAACATAAAACGAGGGGGGCCAATGATGTTCGGGATTCTGCGGCGCGCTCAACACGTCGATGCTTTGGACGATCCTGTTCAGGTCGTCCAGGAGGAACCGGCACCGCCAGCCGTGCGCGAGAGCCGTCTCGACACGGAAGTCATGGATGCCCTGGAGGCCGATGTCCTGAAGGCGATTCACGGCGTCACGCAGGCCATCGCGGTGGCCGCCGCCGATGTCGCTGCGGTCGAGAAGGACCTCGCCGACATCCGGGCTCATGCGGGAGAGCTGGCCTCATCGGGCCGCACGGCTTCGAAAGAGACCCTCTCGCTCGCTTCCTCCACGGAGGAGCTGGCCACCACATCGGCCGAGATCAGCCGCGCCATGGATCACGCGAGCGAGCGGATCGACAATGCGGTTCAGGCGGCCCGGAAGGCGAGCGCCCTCATCACCCAGCTTTCGGCGGCCACGGCGGAGATCGTCGGCATCGTCGATACGATCTCGACGGTGGCGCGGCAAACGAACCTTCTCGCCCTCAATGCCACCATCGAGGCCGCGCGGGCCGGTGAAGCCGGAAAGGGCTTTGCGGTCGTCGCATCCGAGGTAAAGGCCCTGTCCACCCAGACCGCCCGGGCGGCCGACGATATCCGCCTGCGGATCGACCATCTGCGCGAGACGGCCCAGGCCTCGACGGATGCGGTGACGGAGGTGGTCGACGTGATCCAGGGGGTCGGCCCCGTCTTCGACACGGTGCGCAATGCGGTCGGCGAACAGAATGCGGCGATCGGCGAAGTCTCCCGCCTGGCAAGCGCCGCATCCGGCAGCGTCGGCAAGGTCAGCGAGCGCGCGGGCGACGTGGACGGCATCTCCCTCGACGCCAGCCGCAGGGCCCATCAGGCCGATCGGGCGACGCAGACGGCGGACGGGCTCGCGAAGGCCCTGGGGCAGCGGTTCGTCACGGTCATGCGCCAGAGCGAGTTCGGCGACCGGCGGCAATCGGACCGCTTTCCCGTCGATCGCCCGGCGACGCTCCGGACCGGCGGGCGCAGCGCCGCCTCGCGCCTGATCGACATCAGCCGCGGCGGAATCCTGCTCGCGGCGGGCGCCGATCTCCGGATCGACGCCGGAGCCACGGCCGACGTGGAAATCCAGAGCGTCGGGCGCGTGGGACTGCGTGTGGTGGCGACGAGCCCGATGGGGATCCATGGCGCGTTCGCCGATTGCGACGCCGCGACCCGCGCCCGCATCGACGAATTCGTCGCGCAGGTCGAAGCGGCCTACAGGCCGCGCATCCTTCTGGCACAGGAAACCGCCCGCCAGGTCGAGACGCTGATCGAGAGGGCAGTATCCGACGGGATGGTGTCCCGCGAAGCCGTGTTCGACACGGATTACGCATTGCAGCCCGGCACGGACCCCGTTCAATACGGCACCGCCTACCTGCCCGTCTTCGAGCGGCTTCTGCCCTCGCTCCTGGAGAAGGTCCTGGCCTCGGACCCGGCGATGGCCTTCTGCCTCGCCATCGACCGAAACGGCTACATCCCGGTCCATAACAGGCTCTATTCGCAGCCCCAGCGCGAGGGCGACCCGGTGTGGAACGCGGCCAATGCGCGGAACAAGCGGATCTTCGACGACCGCGCCGGCATCACGGCGGCCCGCTCGACCCGGCCGTTCATCGTGCAGGCCTATGCGCGCGACATGGGCGGCGGGAAGATCGTCATGATGCAGGAGGTCGACGCCCCGATCCGCATCCTCGGCCGCCACTGGGGCGGGCTGAGGACGGCCTACAAGGCCTAACCCCTGGGGAATTCCAGGCCCATCTCGCGGTAGCGCTCCGGATCGTCGCTCCAGTTCTCGCGCACCTTCACGAAGATGAAGAGATGCACGGGGCTCTCCGCGATCTCGGCGATCTCCTTGCGGGCCGCCTGTCCGATGGCCTTGATGGTCTGCCCGCCCTTGCCGAGCACGATCTTGCGCTGGCTGTCGCGCTCCACGAAAACGGTTTGCTCGATGCGCACCGATCCGTCGGGACGCACCTGCCACTGGTCCGTCTCGACGGTCGACTGGTAGGGCAGCTCCTCGTGCAGGCGCTCGTAGATCTTCTCCCGCGTGATCTCGGCGGCCAGAATGCGCAAGGGCGCATCGGAAATCTGGTCCTCCGGGTAGAGCCAGGGGCCCTCCGGCATCATCTCGGCCAGCTGGCGCTTCAGGGTCTGGATGCCGTCGCCCTTGAGGGCCGAAATCATGAAGGTATGGGTGAAGGGTACCTTCTCGTTGAGCCGGGAGGACAGCTCGAGCAGCTTCGAGCGTTCGATCAGGTCGATCTTGTTGAGGATCAGCACCTTCGGGCGCTTCAGCTCGGAGAGCTTGCCGAGGATCGCCTCGGCCTCCTCGTCGATGCCCTTCCGCACGTCGAGCAGGAGGGCGACCACGTCCGCGTCGCTGGCTCCGCCCCAGGCCGACGTGACCATGGCGCGGTCGAGGCGGCGCTTCGGCTTGAAGATACCGGGCGTGTCCACGAACACGATCTGCGCCTCGCCTTCGATGGCGATCCCACGCACCAGGGCGCGGGTCGTCTGCACCTTGCGCGACACGATGGAGACCTTGGAGCCGACGAGCGAGTTCAGAAGCGTCGACTTGCCCGCGTTCGGCGCCCCGATGAGAGCGACGAAACCGGCCTTGGTGCTGGCTTGCTCAGGCTGTTCCATGCTCTTCCTCCGTCCAGACGCCCTCTCTCAAGAGAAGGCTTCGCGCCGCCGCCTGTTCCGCGACCCGCTTCGATGTCCCCTGGCCGAACTCGCCCTCGGCGCCCTTCACCTTCACCATGACCCGGAATTTGGGGGCATGGTCCGGTCCCGTCTGCTCCGCCACGGAATAGGTCGGCGGCGGCAGGCCCCTCCCTTGAGCCCATTCCTGAAGGGCGCTTTTCGGGTCGCGCAGGGGGCGGCGGGGAGCCTCCAGCAGGGCCTGGAACGAGCGCTCGATGAGCGCGCGGGCGGCGTCATAGCCGCCATCGATGAAGACGGCCCCGATGATCGCCTCGCAGACATCGGCCAGGATCGTCTGGTTGCGCCGCTCGCCCGAATGCGCCTCGCCGGCGCCGAGCTTGAGATAGGGCCCGACATCCCAGGCGATGGCGATCTCCGCGCAGCTCTCGCGCCGCACGAGTTCGGCCAGCCGCCGGGACAGCTCGCCCTCGGGGGCATTGGGGAAGGTCTTGAAGAGCAGTTCGGCGATGGCGAGGCCGAGCACCCGGTCGCCCAGGAATTCCAGCCGCTGATAGCTCTGGCCGGCCGCCTGCGGGGCACTGACATGGGTCAGCGCCTCGTCCAGGAGCTCAGGCTTTTCAAAACGATGGCCGAGCTTCTTCAGAAGCTCGTCGAGGTTCGGCTTGCGGCGTGCCACGGGTTACTGAATCCGCTCGAAGAGACGATTCCAGCGGATCTTCTGCGGCCATTCCCATGGACGCCACAGGGAGGCGCTCTCGTCGATGGAGAAGAAGATGATCTCGGCCCGGCCGACCAGGTTCTCGAACGGCACCTGCCCGACGCTCGCCTCGTCGCGCGAGTCGGTGGAGTTGTCCCGGTTGTCGCCCATCATGAAGAAATGGCCGGGCTGCACGGTGTAGACGTTGGTGTTGTCCCAGTAGCCGCGGTCGCCGTCGCGCTCGATGACGAAATGGGACACGCCGCCGGGCAGCGTCTCCTTGTACTGCGGCACCGAGATCGTGCGGCCGTACAGGTCGGTGGTCTTGTAGTCCTCGACGCGCTCGCGCTGGATCGGCTGGCCGTTGATGTGCAGCACGCCGCCGATCACCTGGATCTTGTCGCCCGGCAGGCCGATGACGCGCTTGATGTAATCGGTCGAATTGTCCTTGGGCAGCTTGAACACGGCGATCTCGCCCCGCTTCGGCTCCGAGCCGAAGATGCGTCCGGAGAAGATGCCCGGGCTGAAGGGGATCGAGTGCTTCGAATAGCCGTAGGAATACTTGGAAACGAACAGGTAGTCGCCGATCAGCAGGGTCGGGATCAGCGACCCCGACGGGATGTTGAAGGGCTGGAAGAGCACGGTGCGCACGACGACCGCGATCAGAAGGGCCTGGACGATGACCTTGATGGTTTCCCAGAGGCCGCCTTCCTCGTTCTTCGCGCTGCTACCCATGTATTTGCTGCTTTTCTCGCTCACGTGTATCGACCCATGCTCTTGGAATGAAGCGGCCGATGCCGCCTTCCTCTGTTCCGGCCGTCGAGAGTGGTTTGCACTCATCCCCGAGTGCAAACCGCTCCCGACATCGTCGCCGCGTCCGTCTCCCGGCGCAGCCTGATCGCTCCGCCGGGCAATGCTCTATCCCAAGGCGCGCCCTGCCGCAACGCGGCCTTCCCTCACAGCGGCAGCGCCTCGATGATCACGAAGGCTTGAGCCAGGGGCGGATCGTCCGTCAGGGACACGTGGACCACCGCCCTGTGCCCCGCCGGCGTCATCGCCTGGAGCCGCTCGAGGGCGCCCCCGGTCAGCCTCATGGTCGGCCGGCCGCTGGGAAGATTGACCACCTCCATGTCGCGCCAGAAGACACCCTGGCTCAGCCCCGTTCCCAAAGCCTTGGCGCAGGCCTCCTTGGCGGCGAAGCGGCGGGCATAGGACGGAGCCCGGGCGGCCCGCCGGTCGCTCCTTGCCCGCTCGCCTTCGGTATAGATGCGGTGGGTGAAGCGGTCGCCGAAGCGTTCGATGGACCTCTCGATGCGACGGATGTCGCAGAGATCGGATCCGATGCCGAGGATCACGCCGTCACCTGTGCCCGGCCTTCGTCCATGGCCGCCCGCATGGCCCGAACGGCCTCGTCGAGACCGACGAAGATGGCCTCCCCGATCAGCGAATGGCCGATATTGAGCTCCGCGATCTGGGGAATCGCCGCGACGGGACGCACCGAATCGAGGGCGAGCCCGTGACCGGCATGGATCTCGAGGCCGATCCTGGCCCCGTGCTCGGCGGCGCGCTTCAGGCGCTCCAGCTCATGGGCGATCCGGGCCTGGTCCCCGTCGGCGACCGCCTCGCAATAGGTCCCCGTATGGAGCTCGACCACCGGCGCCTGCAGGTCGCAGGCGGCGTCCATGACCGCGATCTCCGGCTCGACGAAGAGGGACACGCGGATGCCCTCGCCTTTCAATTCCTGAATCACCGGGCGGAGATGGGCATGGGCGCCGATGATGTCGAGCCCCCCTTCGGTCGTCCGCTCCTCCCGCTTCTCGGGCACGAGGCAGGCCGCATGGGGATGGATGCGCGTGGCGAGCCCGACCATCTCCGAGGTCGCCGCCATCTCGAAGTTGAGCGGCACGAAGAGCTGGCGCTTGAGCCGCTCCATGTCCTGGTCACGGATATGCCGCCGGTCCTCGCGCAGATGGGCCGTGATGCCGTCCGCACCGGCGAGAACGGCCAGATGCGCAGCCCGGACCGGATCGGGATGGACGCCGCCCCGCGCATTCCGCACGGTCGCGACGTGGTCGATATTGACGCCAAGGCGAAGAGGAGGAGCTTTCATAAGGGTGTTTTAGCCTACGGCCATCCGTTGACCAGCCTCCTTTTCGACGAGGACGGGCGCCTATCAACGGGAAAGGCCCGCCCGAGCCTCCTCGAAGGCCAAGATGGACTCGTCGAGGTGCCGCCTGGATCTCGTCCCGGTCAGGATGACGCCCTCGAAAGGCTGCCGCAGGATGAAGCCCAGCGCCTCGGGCAGAGGACTCACGGTGCCGGCGGACCCATCATGGATGAGCCGGCCCATGGCGAAGGGGCGGTTGACCAGAACGGTCATGCGGGCCTGCCGCGCCATCCCGAAAGCCGGTTCGAGCGCAACTGTCAGGCGATTGTAGGGGAACTGGATGTGGCTGAAGCATCCCGAACCGCAGGCCATTCGGGCGGCCTCCAGGTCGCTGACGCTCGCCCCGATCTCCGTGATCCCGGCGGAACGGGCATAATCGATGGCCCGCGCGACATCCTTCGACGCGAGGGCCTCGACGGACGCCTTATGGATCTGGAGCACGTCGATCCGTCCGAGGAGGTCCAGGCTCCGGTCGAGGCTCCGGCACAGGGCCTCATAGGAATGATCCGTGAAGCCGCTCTGCCGGTCCGAATCCCAATGCTCGCCCATCTTCGTCGCGATGGTCAGGGTCGCCGCGCGCGCGCCCAGATCCTTCAGGAAACGGCCGAATATCCGTTCGCTGGCCGCGTAGGCGGGAGCCGTATCGAAGAACGCGATCCCCCTGGCGACGGCATGCCTCAAGAGGTCGATCGCATCCTCTTCCGCAGGCGGCTCGCCGGGCTGGTGCCCCCAGGCCCGGCCGATGGAAAGCAACCCGAGACCCAGGCTTACGGGGGCATCAGGATAGTGATGGGTCATGGTCGTCTTGCCTTGTATGGGAGGGTGACTTTCATCGGCGTGGCGGAACGCCGGCAGGAAACATCCATCGCGTTATCGTATCAATACCGCCGGGCCGGCGGGCAGCAGCCTGTGTGCATAGGGTTGCCTTCCCGGCCCAAATCGACTATAGCCCCCGCTTCGCGTTCGCTCCGGCCGGGGGCTGAACGGACGGCATGGCTTGCCATGCAGGGTTTTCGGACCCGTCGTCCCGTGTCTCCGCCTTCGACAACCGCTCGGGCCTTGCAGGCTCGAAGGGCTTGGCGCCGATCGGACGCGCGAAACGGCCAAGACACTCTTCAAAACAGTGCCACGGCTTGAACCTCAAACCTGAGAAAGGCCCATTATGCCTCTCTATGAGCATATTTTCATGGCTCGCCAGGATGTCACCCCGCAGCAGGTCGAAGCAATGGTCGACCAGTACAAGGGCGTCATCGAGCAGAACGGCGGCAGCGTCGATAAGACCGAGATGTGGGGCGTGAAGTCCCTCGCCTACCGCATCAAGAAGAACCGCAAGGCGCATTTCACGATGTTCAACCTCAACGCCCCGGCTCCGGCCGTGGCCGAGATGGAGCGTCAGATGCGCATCAACGAAGACATCCTTCGCTTCATGACCATCAAGGTCGAAGAGCTCGAGACCGAGCCGTCCGTGATGATGCAGAAGCGCGACCGCGACGAGCGCAAGGACCGCGAGCGCCGTGAGCGCGATGGCGGCAGCTTCGAGGGCGGCAACGAAGGCGAGGAGGCTTAATCATGGCATTTGGTGCTACCGGTGGCGCCGCTGGCGGCCGTCGTCCGTTCTTCCGCCGTCGCAAGACCTGCCCGTTCTCGGGCCCGAACGCTCCGAAGATCGACTACAAGGACACGAAGCTCCTGTCGCGCTACATCTCCGAGCGCGGCAAGATCGTTCCTTCGCGCATCACGGCCGTGTCGGCCAAGAAGCAGCGTGAGCTCGCCCAGGCGATCAAGCGCGCCCGCTTCCTGGGCCTCCTGCCCTACGTGATCCGTTAAGAACAAAGGACTGTCCGATTATCGAATCGGGCGGTCTCTAGGATTAGCCATCCTCATCCTGAGGAGCCGCCACAGGCGGCGTCTCGAAGGGCGAGGATGGCGGGTCCAGCGTTTTCTGGATCCTCCTTCGAGACGCAGCTTCGCTGCTCCTCAGGATGAGGTCGAGATTTTCTCTTTCGGCGCCCAGCGGTGAAACTCCGCGGGGTCAGTTGGGGCAAGCCCCTAACCCTGCCAGCGAGCAGCGGGACAGCGAGACGATGAATTTTGTTGCAACAGGCATAGGCGCGGGCCTCGTATCGGCCCTTCTGACCGCGGTGATCGTCAAGGCGACGCCGCTCGCGGCCGTGTTGTATCTCCTCGCCCCCATTCCCGTTCTGATCGTGTCCCTCGGCTGGGACCATCGCTCCGGCCTCATCGCGGCCCTGGTGGGCGGCCTCGCGATCGCCCTGATCCTGTCCCCGCTCAGCGGACTGGGCTTTGCCCTCATCACCGCCCTGCCCGCCTGGTGGCTGTCCTACCTCGCCCTTCTCGGGCGCCCCGGACAGGACGGCACCATGGAATGGTATCCGGTCGGGCGTCTCCTCGCCTGGGTCGCCGGGACGGCCGCGCTCACCATCATCGCCGCCGGCGTGATCTCGACGGGCGGCGATTACGGCGCCTTCGACCAGAATGCCCGCGCCGTGTCCGAGGCCTTCGTGACCTCGCAGTTCACCACATCCGGCCCCGATGCGCTCGACGCGGAAACCCGCGAGGAACTCATCAGCATCTTTGCCCGGCTCACGCCCTTCCTCTCGGCGCAGGGCTTCGCCACCGTGCTGGCGATCTATCTCTGGGCGGCCGCCCGGATCGTGCATGCGTCGAAACGCCTGCCGCGCCCCTGGCCATTTGTGCCGGAACTCGTGATGCCGCGCTCCGCAGGGCTGATCCTGATCGGCGCGATCATCGTGGCAAGCCTCTTCGACGGCTTCATCGGCGCGCTGGGAATGGCCCTCTCGGGCGCCTTCCTGATGGCCTTCGCCCTGCAGGGCCTGGCGGCCATCCACGATCGCACGCAGGGCAAGTCGGGCCGCTCGTTCCTCCTGTCGGCCATCTATGTCCTTATCTTCGTCACCCAGGGCATCCTGGTGGTCGCCCTGGCCCTGTTCGGCATCGCCGACACCGTCTTCGGCTTGCGCCGCCGCTTCGGCTCGCGACCGACCCCACCGCCAACCCTTTCCACCTGATCACGAACCTAAAGGAGACAACCATGGAAGTGATCCTTCTCGAGCGCGTCGCAAAGCTCGGTCAGATGGGCGAGACCGTGAAGGTCCGCTCGGGCTATGCACGCAACTTCCTCCTGCCGCGCGGCAAGGCCCTGCGCGCCACCGAGGCCAACAAGAAGCACTTCGAGACCCAGCGCGCCCAGCTCGAGGCTCGCAACCTCGAGCGCCGCAAGGAAGCCGAAGCCGTCGGCGAGAAGCTGAACGGCCAGAGCTTCATCATCCTGCGCCAGTCCGGCGAGACCGGCGTGCTCTACGGCTCGGTCTCGACCCGCGACCTCGCCGAGATCATGACCCAGAACGGCTTCACGGTCGACCGCAACCAGGTCGCCCTCAACCAGCCGATCAAGACCATCGGCCTCCACACGGTGCCCGTCACCCTCCATCCGGAGGTCGAGGTCCAGGTGACGATCAACGTCGCCCGCAGCCCCGAGGAAGCCGAGCGTCAGGCTCGCGGCGAGTCGGTCACGACCCGTGAAGAGACCAACCTCGACGACCTCGGCCTCGAGGTCGGCGCCGCCCTGGCCGAAGCCGGCGGCGAAGACGAGATCTAAGCTGTAGCGATTGCTCCAGTTCTTGATTTGTTCTAAACTCGCGCTCTCCGTCGATTCGACGGGGAGCGTTTTTCGTTCGGGTTTCAGGCTTCCTGGAGAGTCAAGCTGCGACGCCTGCGAAAAGATGAGCGGTGTGAGAATCGAGGACAGCGAGGACAGATCGGGCAGAGTCCCGGCTTCGTGTCCGCCCGGCAACCTTTAGGACACGAATCGCGGTCTAAGAGACTCTAACCCTTCCCTGTTTCCGGAGCGCCAGATGGCCACCGCCAATGCCCTGATCGCCCGCCTCGAAACCGCCGAGCCGCAGTTTCGGACGCCCCCCAGCAACATCGAAGCCGAACAGGCTCTGCTGGGCGCGATCCTGGTCAACAACGATGCCTATTACCGGGTCTCCGACTTCCTCGAGGCCAGCCATTTCATCGAAGACCTGCACCGGCGCATCTACGAGGTGGCGACGAGCCTGATCAAGGCCGGCAAGATCGCGACCCCGATCACCATGAAGACCTTCCTGGGAGACCAGGACCTCGGCGGCATCACCGTGTCGCAGTACCTCGCCCGTCTCGCGGCCGAAGCGACCACCGTCATCAACGCCGAGGATTACGGCCGGACGATCTACGACCTCGCGATCCGTCGCAACCTCATCAATATCGGCGAGGACATCGTCAACAACGCCTTCGACGCGCCGGTCGAGAACTCACCGCGCGAACAGATCGAGGAGGCGGAGCGGCGTCTCTACGCGATTGCCGAAACCGGCCGGGCGGACGGCGGCTTCCAGCGCTTTTCGGATGCGCTCACCGCCGCCATCGACATGGCGGCCGCCGCCTACAAGCGCGAAGGAGCCTTGTCCGGCGTCTCGACGGGGCTCATCGACCTCGACAAGTCCCTCGGCGGCCTTCAGCCTTCCGACCTGATCATCCTCGCCGGCCGCCCGGCGATGGGCAAGACCTCGCTGGTGACGAACATCGCGTTCAACATCGCCAAGGCCTACCGGGCCGAGAAGCAGCAGGACGGACACCTGAAAACCGTCAATGGCGGCATCGTCGGTTTCTTCTCCCTCGAAATGTCGGCCGAGCAGCTCGCCACCCGTATCATCGCCGAGCAATCGGGCGTGCCGTCCTACAAGATCCGCCGCGGCGACATGCGCGAGGACGACTTCTACAAGATCACGGAAGCCGCCCGCGAGATGCAGTCGATCCCGTTCTACATCGACCAGACCGGCGGCATCTCGATCGCGCAGCTCACCGCCCGCGCACGGCGTCTGAAGCGCCAGCGCGGCCTCGACGTTCTCATCGTCGACTACCTCCAGCTCCTCTCGGGCTCCTCCAAGAAGGGCGAGAACCGGGTGCAGGAGCTCACCGAGATCACCACCGGGCTCAAGGCTCTCGCCAAGGAACTGTCCGTTCCGCTCATCGCCCTTTCCCAGCTCTCCCGTCAGGTGGAAGCCCGCGACGACAAGAGGCCGCAGCTTGCGGACCTTCGTGAATCGGGTTCGATCGAGCAGGACGCCGACGTGGTCATGTTCGTTTACCGCGAGGAGTACTATCTGAAGAACAAGGAGCCGAAGCCCGGCACCGAAGAGTACTTCAAGTGGCAGTCGGAAATGGATCAGGTCCACGGCAAGGCCGAGGTCATCATCGGCAAGCAGCGTCACGGTCCCACAGGCACCGTGCAGCTCGCCTTCCAGGCCGACATCACCCGCTTCACCGACCTTGCGGATGAAGACAAACTTCCCGAACGGATTGGCGATTGACCAAGCACAACTCTCACACCGACACCGCCGGCGGCATCCTCCGTATCGATCTCGACGCCCTCGCCTCGAACTGGCGCACCCTGCGCGACAATGCCGGCGGAGCGGAGACCGCTGCGGTGGTCAAGGCGAACGCCTATGGCACCGGCATCGAGAAGGCCGTTCCGGCCCTCGGCAAGGCAGGCTGCCGCACCTTCTTCGTGGCGCATCTGAGCGAGGCGATCCGCGCCCGCGCGGTCGCGCCGGATGCGACGATCTACGTGCTCAACGGGCTCTTCGCCGGCACCTGCCCGACTTACGCGGAATTCGCCCTGCGCCCCGTCCTGGGATCCTTCGAGGAGATCGCGGAATGGGCCGGGTTCTGCCGGGCGCAAGACCGCAAGCTCGAGGCGGCGATCCATGTGGACACCGGCATGAACCGGCTCGGGCTCACCGTGCCTCAGGGACTGACGCTCAGGGACCAGGCGGAGCTTGAGGATTTCGAGACCGCGCTCCTCATGAGCCACTTCGTCAGCGCCGAGGAGAGCGACAACCCGCTCAACCGGCAGCAGATCGAGGCCTTTCAGGCCGTGCGGGCAACGCTGCCCGGCATCCCGGCCTCGCTCGCCAATTCCTCGGGCATCTTCCTGAAGGACCGGCCGCATTTCGACCTCGCTCGGCCGGGCTATGCGCTCTATGGCGGCAACCCGACGCCGGACCGGGCCAATCCCATGAAGCCGGTCGTGGGCCTGGAGGCCCGCATCGTGCAGCTGCGCTGGGTCGAGGCTGATCACACGGTCGGCTACAACGGCCGCTGGCTCGCCCTGGAGAAGCGCCGCATCGCGACGCTCTCCGTCGGCTATGCGGACGGCTATCCCCGTTCGTCGAGCGCCAGGGGCAAGAGCGGTGACGAGCTGCTCGCCGGCATGGCGCTGGTGGCAGGCCGGCCCTGCCCCTTCGCGGGCAATGTCTCCATGGACCTGATCACCATCGACGTGACCGATGTGCCGGAGAACCAGGTCCGACGTGGCGACACCGTAACCCTGATCGGCGGGGACCTGACCGTGGACGAAGTCGGCCGCCGCGCCGGTACCATCGGCTATGAGATCCTGACCAATCTCGGCCCACGCTATGCCCGCGCCTATCGCGGGGGACGGGGCTGATGGCAAAGCGTCACCCGTCCTTCGTCTGCCAGGAATGCGGCGCGGTCTATAACCGCTGGAAAGGCAAGTGCGAGGCCTGCGGCGGCTGGAACACCATCGCCGAGGAGGCTGGCTCCGCGAGCCCGATGGCGGGCCCGGTTGCCACGCGCCCGTCCCGGGCCAAGGGCCGGGTCTTCCCGCTCGAAGGCCTCTCCGGCGAAACCAAGGAAGCCCCGCGCACGCCCTCCGGCATCGCCGAACTCGACCGGGTCACCGGCGGCGGCTTCGTGCATGGCTCGATCATCCTGCTCGGCGGCGATCCCGGCATCGGCAAGTCCACGCTTCTCATGCAGGCCTCCGCCGCCCTCGCCAAT
Organism: Pseudomonadota bacterium; assembly: GCA_023386155.1. Lineage (GTDB taxonomy): Bacteria > Pseudomonadota > Alphaproteobacteria > Rhizobiales > Beijerinckiaceae > Microvirga. The sequence continues at coordinate 2,219 of JAEWKH010000150.1, read as the reverse complement.
CGGGGCGAGCGCGTCGCCTATATCTCGGGCGAAGAGGCGGTCGCGCAGGTGCGTCTTCGCGCGGAACGCCTCGGCCTCGGCCAGGCGCCCGTCGAGCTCGCCTCCGAGACCAATGTGGAGGACATCATCGCCACCTTGAGCCAGGGCCGCCCGCCCGCGCTCGCCATCATCGACTCGATCCAGACCATGTGGACCGAGACGGTGGAATCCGCGCCCGGCACGGTCACCCAGGTTCGCGGCTCCGCCCAGGCGCTGATCCGCTTCGCGAAGACCACGGGCACCGCCGTAATCCTCGTCGGCCACGTGACCAAGGACGGGCAGATAGCCGGTCCGCGGGTGGTCGAGCACATGGTCGACGCGGTGGTCTCCTTCGAGGGCGACACCGGCCACCACTTCCGCATCCTGCGCGCGGTGAAGAACCGCTTCGGCCCGACCGACGAGATCGGCGTGTTCGAGATGTCGGACCAGGGCCTGCGCGAGGTGTCCAACCCGTCCGAGCTGTTCCTGGCCGGACGCGACCTGGCAACGCCGGGAACGGCGGTCTTCGCCGGCATGGAGGGCACCCGCCCGCTCCTCGTCGAGGTCCAGGCCCTCGTCGCCCCTTCCTCCCTCGGCACCCCGCGCCGCGCCGTCGTCGGCTGGGACCAGAGCCGCCTGTCCATGGTGCTCGCGGTGCTGGAGGCCCATGGCGGCCTGAAGCTCGGCATGCACGACGTCTATCTCAACGTCGCCGGCGGCCTGCGCATCACCGAGCCCGCCGCGGACCTGGCAGCGGCGGCGGCCCTGGTCTCATCCCTCTCGGGCAACCCGCTCCCGCCGGACACGGTCTATTTCGGCGAGATGGGCCTCTCCGGCGCCATCCGGCCGGTGGCCCAGGAGCAGGCGCGGCTGAAGGAGGCGGCGAAACTCGGATTCTCCAGTGCCGTCTCGCCCCAGCCGAGGCTGGACAAAGGGAAGACTTCCAAAAGCGAACGCCTCCCCCTCGCCACCTCGTCCATCGGACACATCACGGATCTCGTCGCCAATATAGCCATGCGGCGCCGCAAGGCGTCGTAGTTTGGATTGCACGGACGCAAGTAGCTAAGCCGTTTGGCCCAATTGACACATTAGAACGATTCCATAACAGTCCTGCGATACCGACTGCTCGCCTGAGTTACTTCTGACTAGGTATCGAGTGGTCTGAGAGCTTTAAGGGAAACCCATGGCTAATATTGATATCTCGCCCGTCATTAACATTGCTGAGAACCCAAATGCTGGCGCGGTTGTCGCCACTCTCGGTGTCGATGGCAAAGCAGACGGCGAGACCTTTACCTTTGCACTCACCAATGATTTCGCGGGCCGCTTCGAGATCGTCGGCAACGAACTGCGCGTGAAGACGGCGAGCCTCTTCGATTTCGAAGCTGCTCTGAAGTCTTTTGCGCTCTCGATCACCGCGACGAGCAATGGCGGAACGACCGACGTTGATGCTGCATCGGTCACTGTGAACGTCACTAACGTGAACGAAGCTCCGACGGACATTGTCGTGACGGGTGGTACGATCGCTGAGAATTCTCCTGTCAATACGCCGATCGCGGCCCTGTCTGCCGTCGATCAGGACAGCGGCGAGACTTTCACCTACAGTTTCGTGGACGCCAATGGCGCGGCATACAGCGATCCGTATTTCATGATCGATGGCAACACCATCAAGCTGAAGGCCGGTCTCGATGACGCTCAGGTCGGCATGCATACGCTCCGCGTCAAAGTGACGGATTCCGGCGGGCTCTCCTATGTGGAGCAGGTCACCATCACGGTGACCAACTCTGCCGAGATCGTCATGGGAACGAACAAGAACGACAATAAGCTCTATGGCAGTGCCGACGACGACATCATCAACGGCCTGGGCGGCAACGACAAGCTCTATGGTTTCGCCGGCAACGACACGCTCAACGGCGGCGCCGGCAAGGACATCCTCTTCGGCGGGGACGGCGCGGACACGTTCGTGTTCGACACGCCCTTCAAGAAGGGCCATTTCGATCAGATCAGGGATTTCAAGTCGGGAGAGGACAAGATCCTGATCGATCTCGATGCCCTGAAGACGTTCAAGGTCAAAGCCTCCAAGAACGATCTTCTCGACCTCGCCAAGAAGGGCAAGCCGGACAAGAAATCCTCGGTCGGGCTCGACAAGGTCTTCAAGGAAGGCAAGCTGGAAAAGAAGTTCTTCACGGTCGGGACCGCCTCCA
>JAEWKH010000103.1 GCA_023386155.1 Pseudomonadota bacterium | reverse complement strand
GCATATCGATCAGGCCGAGCGGTCGCGGATCGTCAAGGGACTGACCGAAGCGGGTATCGACCCTGAGGCGAGCCGTTGGCTGGAGACCGAGATGGCCTCGCCCGCCGATGTCGAGGAGCTTTCCGCCAACGTCAACGATCCGGACAAGGCTGCTCAGGTCTATGCGGCCGCGCGTCTCGCCATCGATCCCGACACGATCCAGGAGCGCGAGTTCCTGCATCAGCTGGCCGAGGCACTCGACCTCGATCCCGCGATCCGCTCGCAGATCGACGAAACGGCGGGGGCGATGGGCTGAAGAACATCTTCTCCTCGAGGGCCTGCCCCATCGTCTGCCCTCGCATGGGAGCTCGCGCATTCGCCTCCTCGTCATCGCCGGCATGAGGCCGGAGATGGCGAATGATCGAAGCGTTGAGCCCACCGTATCGGGATGGTCGGCACAAGCCGGCCATGACAGTGCGGGAAGCCACGATCCGCCGGATGCTCAAAGCGGCGATACGCGCCCGAGCGGCCTGATGCTCTGGTACTTGATGGTGGTCTGCGTGCCGGGCCTCTCCTCGTAGCGCTTGGCCAGAACGAAGCCGAGCTCCGGCGAGTAGAGGTCCGTGTGCTCGGAGGTCACCTTGCCGTCCGCGTTGAGGAAGCGGTTCTGCACCACGAGCACCGTGTAGGAGCACGCGCCGAGCTGAAGCTGCTCCTGTCCCGCCACCGTCAGTTCCAGCGAGATCAAGGCGCCTACCTTGTCCGGCCGCGCCGGCGCATAGGTCAGAGCCCGGCGGGCCTTCGGCGCAAGCGGGAAGACGGTGCGCAGGTCGGACACGGGAATGTTGATGCTCCGGGCCGTGTCGTCGAAGCGGCTGATCGGAAAGAACCCCCGGTAATAGATCACGTCCTGCTTCTTCCCGCCGGGATAGGAGTTCACCACATGGACGAAGTGATCCGTGGCGGGGCGGACTTCCGCGACCGTTCCCTGGCGCTCCAGGACGAAGCCCAGCTTCGCGGTCCGGGCATTCGGGCAATCGTCCGCTAGAGCGGGAGGAGCAAGGAGAGCCGTCAGTGTGAAGGGAAGTGCGCGTCGAAACATGGCGGGGCTGCTCGGCGTTGTCAGATGAAGGCGGTCATGTCCGGATCAATCCCGGCACGAAACTCTATAACAACGATCCTGCTGCCATGAAAGCGGATCATGGAACGCTGCCGAGGTGAGGTGACGCTTCCGCCTGTCGGAAAGCAGCTACTTTAGTCAGGGGACGGTTGATCTTACCCTCTGTCCTGGATCAAATACCGCCACTGCATTCACGGATGCCCGAAAGGATATGAAGAATGGCTGAGAGGCCTCACCGTCGCACTCCCGATCAGCTTCGCTCACGACTCTGGTTCGACAATCCCGACAATCCGGGCATGACGGCGCTCTACCTGGAGCGCTACCTGAATTTCGGCCTGACGGGTAAGGAGCTGCAGGGGAAGAAGCCGATCATCGGCATCGCGCAGACGGGTTCCGATCTGTCGCCCTGCAACCGGCACCACCTCGAACTCGCCAAGCGCGTGCGCGACGGCATCACGGCCGCAGGCGGCGTCGCCTTCGAGTTCCCGTGCCACCCGATCCAGGAGACAGGCAAGCGTCCCACCGCCTGCCTCGACCGCAACCTCTCCTATCTCTCCCTCGTGGAGGTTCTCTATGGCTATCCGCTCGACGGCGTCGTGCTGCTGACCGGCTGCGACAAGACCATGCCGGCCTGCCTCATGGCGGCCGCGACCGTGAACATTCCGGCGATCTCGCTCAATGTCGGGCCGATGCTCAACGGCTGGCATCACGGCGAGCGCACCGGCTCGGGCACCATCGTGTGGAAGGCGCGCGAGCGCCATGCGGCGGGCGACATCGACTACCAGCAGTTCATCGACATCGTCGGATCGAGCGCGCCCTCCGTCGGCCATTGCAACTCCATGGGCACGGCCTCGACGATGAATGCGCTGGCAGAGGCGCTCGGCATGTCCCTGCCGGGCTCCGCAGCCGTTCCGGCGCCCTATCGCGAGCGCGGGCAGATGGCCTATGAGACGGGCCTGCGCATCGTCGACATGGTCTGGGAGGACCTGAAGCCTTCCGACATCATGACCCGCGAGGCGTTCGAGAACGTCATCGTGGCCAATGCGGCCATCGGCGGCTCCACCAACGCGCCGATCCACATCAATGCGATCGCCAAGCATATCGGCGTGCCGCTCGACAACAACGATTGGGAGCGCATCGGCTTCGAGATTCCGCTTCTCGTGAACATGCAGCCCGCGGGTGAATATCTGGGCGAGGAGTATTACCGTGCGGGCGGCCTGCCGGCCGTGCTCGCCGAACTGATCGGCGCCGGAAAGATCCACGAGAACGCGCTCACCTGCACGGGCACCTCCATCGGCGAGAACTGCAAGGGCAAGTTCACCTGGGACCGCGACGTGATCCGCTCCTACGACAATCCGCTGAAGGAGAAGGCCGGCTTCCTCAACCTGAAGGGAACGCTGTTCGATTCCGCGATCATGAAGACGAGCGTGATCAGCCAGGAGTTCCAGGATCGCTACCTCAACAATCCGGAGGACCCGAACGCTTTTGAGGGACCCGTGGTCGTGTTCGACGGGCCGGAGGATTATCACCACCGCATCGACGATCCGTCGCTCAACATCGACGAGCGGACGATCCTCATCATGCGCGGCGCGGGCCCGATCGGCTATCCCGGCGCCGCCGAGGTGGTGAACATGCAGCCGCCCGGCGCGCTCATCAAGCGCGGCGTTCATTCGCTGCCCTGCATCGGCGACGGACGCCAGTCCGGCACGTCGGGCACGCCGTCGATCCTCAACGCGTCGCCGGAGGCGGCCGTCGGCGGCGGATTGGCGCTGCTGCAGACGGGCGACCGCATCCGCATCGACCTCAACAAGCGCAGCGCCGACATTCTCATCCCGGCGGAAGAGCTCGAGAAGCGTCGCGCCGATCTCGAGGCCAGGGGCGGCTATGCCTATCCGGCGAGCCAGACGCCCTGGCAGGAGATCCAGCGCTCCATGGTCGATCAGCTCTCGGAGGGCATGACCCTCAAGCCGGCGGTGAAGTACCAGAAGGTCGCGCAGACCTTCGGCGTGCCGCGCGACAATCACTGATCGGCTCGAAAGCGAACGGGGGCTGGGATGAACAGGCTTCACGGAAAGACGGCCCTCGTCACGGCCGCAGGGCAGGGAATCGGGCGCGCCATCGCGAAGGCCTTCCTTCGGGAAGGCGCGAAGGTCTGGGCGACGGATCTCGACATCAACAAGCTGGAGGGACTCGAAGGCGCCGAAAGGCGCCGGCTCGACGTGCTCTCGAATGCGGATGTCGAACGCCTCGTCGCCGAGGCCGGACCTCTCGACATTCTCGTCAATGCGGCCGGCTTCGTGCATCACGGCACGATCCTCGAATGCTCCGATGCGGATTGGGACTTCTCGTTCGACCTGAACGTGAAGTCCATGCACCGGACCATTCGGGCCGCGCTGCCGGGCATGCTGGAGAAGGGCCGGGGGTCCATCGTCAACATCGCGTCCGGGGCCTCCTCCGTGCGCGGCATTCCCAACCGCTATGCGTATGGGACGACGAAGGCGTCGGTGATCGGCCTGACCAAGGCGGTCGCGGCCGATTTCATCAAGCGCGGCATTCGTGCCAACGCCATCTGCCCCGGCACGATCCAGTCTCCCTCCCTCGACGAGCGGATCGCGGCGCTCGCAGCGAGTTCCGGCCAGAGCCTCGAGGCCGTGCGCCAGGCCTTCATCGACCGCCAGCCCATGGGCCGGCTCGGCACGGCCGAGGAGGTGGCGGCGCTCGCCGTCTATCTCGCCTCCGACGAAGCCAGCTACACGACGGGCCATATCCATCTCGTCGATGGCGGGTTCGCTCTCTGAGCCTTGCCCCAGCGCATCGGGCTAGCGCATCGGACGGAAAAGTGGATCCGGTTTTTCCGGTCCATCCGATGCGCCAGCCAAGAGAAGAAGCATCGGATGAATCCCAAAAGTGCAAGTCCACTTTTGGGTCCGATGCTTTAGAGCAT
>JAEWKH010000131.1 GCA_023386155.1 Pseudomonadota bacterium | reverse complement strand
GCCGTGCTGCGCATTCCCCATGGTTGCGACGGCAAGCCGACCCTCAAGGTGCGCGTGCGCATTCCCGAGGGCATCATCGCGGTCAAGCCGATGCCGAAACCCGGCTGGAAGCTGGAGACCACCAAGGGTTCCTACGTGAAGGCCTATCAGCTTCACGGCGAGGCGGTGTCCGAGGGCGTGACCGACATCGTCTGGACGGGCTCCCTCGACGACGCCCATTACGACGAGTTCGTGTTCCAGGCCCGCTTCACCGACGCCTATCAGCCGGGCGCGACGGTCTATTTCCCCGTCGTGCAGGAATGCGACGGCGCGGCCGAGGAATGGGTCCAGGTGCCCGCCGCGGGCGAGGATCCGCATCGCCTGGCGTCGCCCGCCCCGGGCGTGAGAATCGTCGGAGCCGCAACAGCCCCGCAGCCCGTGAAGGCCGGTCCGCTCGACCTCGAACAACCCTGGTCGCGGGCGACGCCGGGCGGCGCCAAGGTCGGTGGCGGTTATCTTCGCATCACCAACACGGGCCCGGCGCCCGACCGTCTGGTCGGCGGCTCGTTTCCGCTCGCCTCCAGGGTCGAGGTGCACGAGATGCGCATGGACGGCGACGTCATGCGCATGAAGCCGGTCGAGGGCGGGCTCGAGATCAAGCCGGGCGCCACGGTCGAGTTGAAGCCGGGCGGATACCACCTCATGTTCATGGACCTGAAGGAGCCGCTGAAGGAAGGCCAGAAGGTCAAGGGCACCCTCGTCTTCGAGAAGGCGGGCGCCGTCGAGGTGGAATATGCGGTGCGCGGCATGGGCGGCGGGGCTCCGGCCGAGCACAAGCACTAGCGCGGGAGATCGGCCATGAACTCCAAACGTCTTCTCGTGCCGTTCCTCGTCTTCACCGCCGGCCTCCTGGTGCTGGTGGTGACGGCGGGCCTGCTCCTGTTCCCCACGGGGCAGCAGCAGAGCGCCGGCAAGGTGCCGATCGGCGGCCCGTTCCGGCTCACCAGCCATGAGGGCAAGCCGTTCACGGAAGCAGACCTGAAGGGCAAGCCCTTCGTGGTCTTCTTCGGCTTCACCCATTGCCCCGAGGTCTGCCCGACCACGCTCTACGACCTTACCCAGGACATGACGGCCCTGGGCAAGGATGCCGACAGGCTGCAGGCTGCCTTCATCACGGTGGATCCGGCGCGCGATACGCCGGAGCTGATGAAGACCTATCTCTCGTCCTTCGATCCCCGCATCGTCGGCCTCACCGGAACCGAGGAGGAGATCGCGGCCGCCGCGCGCGCCTACAAGATCTATTACCGCAAGGTGCCGACGGACGACGGCTACACGATGGATCACTCGGCGACCTTGTTCCTCATGGACAGCAAGGGCGAGTTCTACGGCACGTCCAACTTCCAGGAGCCGGAGGAGACGCGGCGGGCGAAGCTGCGGCAGTTGATCAGGAATGGGTGATTGCGGAATCCGGTCGCTTGACGAGATGGCGCGGGGTCTCTCCTCCCCACAAGGGGGAGGGAAACGCGCGTTTTATTCTGCGCCCGATCCCGGATCTACGCTGCGCTCCGTCGGGATGACACAATTGAAACCCTTATAAGAAAAGCCCCGGACTTTCGGTCCGGGGCTTTCTGTTCGAGCGAGCGGATTGCCTTAGTAATTGTAGGCGCGCTCGCCGTGGTCCGCGAGGTCGAGGCCTTCGCGCTCCTGGTCCTGCGTGACGCGCAGGCCGACGATCAGGTCGGTGATCTTATAGAGCACCACGGAGCCGATGCCGGTCCAGATCAGGGTGACCACCACGGCGATGATCTGGGTCCAGACCTGGCCGCCGATCGAGTATTCGCCGGCACCATAGCCGCCGAGCGACGGAGCCGCCACGATGCCGGTGCCGATGGCGCCGACGATGCCGCCGATGCCGTGGATGCCGAAGACGTCGAGCGCGTCGTCATAGCCGAGCGCGTTCTTCACGGCCGTCACCGCGTAGTAGCAGGCCGCGCCGGCCACGAGGCCGAGCACGATGGAGCCCATCGGGCCGGCAAGGCCCGCGGCGGGCGTGATGGCCACGAGGCCGGCGACCGCGCCGGACGCGATGCCGAGCAGCGAGGCCTTGCCCTTGGCCATGGCTTCCACGGTCATCCAGGCGAGGCCGGCGGCGGCCGGTGCCACGATGGTGTTCAGAAGCGCGAGCGCCGCGCCGCCGGTGGCCTCGAGGTTCGAGCCGGCGTTGAAGCCGAACCAGCCGACCCACAGCAGGCAGGCGCCGACGAAGGTGAGGGTGAGCGAGTGCGGGGCGAGCAGGTCGCGGCCATAGCCGATGCGCTTGCCGATCATCAGGGCGCCGACGAGGCCGGCCACGCCGGAATTGATGTGGACCACCGTACCGCCCGCGAAGTCGAGGGCGCCGAGGCCGAAGAGATAGCCTTCAGAGAACCACACCATGTGGGCGATTGGGAAGTAGACGAAGGTGACCCACAGGCCCGTGAAGAGCATCACGGCCGAGAACTTGATGCGCTCCGCGAAGGCGCCGACGATCAGGGCCGGCGTGATGCACGCGAAGGTGAGCTGGAAGGCGATGAAGACCATTTCCGGAATGGCGACGCCCTTGGTGAAGGTGTCGGCGGTGGAATCGGTGGTCACGCCGGCCAGGAAGGCCTTGGAGAAGCCGCCGATGAAAGCGCCGATGCCCTCGCCGCCGGACGTGAAGGCGAGCGAGTAGCCGTAAGTGACCCACAGGATGGCCACGAGGCTGAACACCGCGAAGACCTGCATCAGCACGGACAGCATGTTCTTGGTGCGCACGAGGCCACCATAGAACAGGGCCAGGCCCGGGATCGTCATGAGGATCACGAGGACCGTCGAGACGAGCATCCAGGCGGTGTCGCCCTTGTCGACGGTCGGGGCCGTTGCGGCGGCATCCTGGGCGAGAGCGGGGTCGAGGGCCGCGAGGCCTAATCCCAGCGCACCGAGCGCCGGCAGGAGAAGAGGACGGAACTTCATCGGATTCAAACTCCGGAATGATCGAATGAATGGAATCAAAGGGCGTCGATGTCGGTCTCGCCCGTGCGGATGCGGACCGCCTTCTCGAGCGATGTGACGAAGATCTTGCCGTCGCCGATCTGGCCCGTGCGCGCGGCGGCCGTGATCGCCTCGATCACCTGGTTCACCAGCTCGCTCGCCACCGCGACCTCGATCTTCAGCTTCGGCAGGAAGCTCACGGCGTATTCGGCGCCCCGGTAGATCTCGGTATGACCCTTCTGCCGTCCGTATCCCTTCACCTCGGTCACGGTGAGGCCGTGCACGCCGAGAGCGGTGAGCGCGTCGCGCACCTCTTCCAGCTTGAACGGCTTGATGACCGCCATCACGATTTTCATGGGTTTGGCCCCCTTTTTGAGACGCCTGCCCGACCAGTCAGGCAGCGGTTTCCAACATGAACCCGGCCTCGCGGGCGGGTGTCGGGGGGAGTTACGCAAAAATCATGCCAGGCCTTGTCGGCCATGGGCAATGGGGCGTTGCCTCTTTCCTAGGCAGCGGAAGCTGGGCTATAAAATAGCCTCGATGGTGAATTTTTAGGCAGAAAAAGGTCAGAGGCGGCGTTCGCGGATGAGACCTTCCTGGGCAACGGAAGCCACCAGGGTCCCGTCCTGCTTAAAAATGAGCCCGCGCGAGAAGCCGCGGGCGCCGCCGGCGCTCGGGGTGTCCTGCGCATAGAGCAGCCATTCGTCGGCCCGGAAGGGCCGGTGGAACCACATGGCGTGGTCCAGGCTCGCCGGCTGGATCGACGGATCGAACACCGTGCGGCCGTGGGGAAAGAGGGACGTGTCGAGGAGAGTCATGTCCGACGCATAGGCCAGGACGCATTGGTGGATGGCCGGGTCGTCGGGGAGCGCGCCGAGGGTCTTGATCCAGACATGGAAGCGCGGCTCGCCCGGCTCGCGGGAGGTGTAGCGCCTGATCTCCACCGGGCGGATCTCGAGGGGACGCTCGCGCTCGTAATAGGTGCGCATGGGCTCGGGCATCTGCAGGAGCAGCCGCCCCTTCACGTCTTCCTCGCTCGGGAGCTCGTCGGGCCCCGGCACCTTCGGCATCTCGGCCTGATGCTCGAAGCCCTCCTCGTCGAGATGGAAGGAGGCCGACATGGAGAAGATCGCCTGCCCGTGCTGGATGGCCAGGACCCGGCGCGTGGTGAAGCTCTTGCCGTCGCGGATGCGGTCGACCTCGTAGATGATCGGGACCTTCGGGTCGCCCGGCAGCATGAAATAGCAATGGAGCGAATGGGGATGGCGCCCCTCGACCGTGCGGGTGGCGGCGACCAGCGCCTGCCCGATCACCTGCCCGCCGAACACGCGCTGCCAGCCGCTCTTCGGGCTCTGCCCGCGGAACAGGTTCACCTCGATCTGTTCGAGGTCGAGAATGGAAAGGAGATCGGTGACGGCACGGGACATGGATTCAAGGTCCTTCGATCGGCGACAGCCATCCATCGGTGAGCGTTTCAAGAAGGTCAAGCTTGACGCTGGTCAATGATTGGCGGACACCCACCTATAACGTTCAGAGTCAGAGAGTTTCTTTGACGCATGCAGTTTCGGACGGCGAAAGACGCGTTCTCGCCGGGAAATGCCTTGGGAGTCGAAAGCCATGAGCGCAGCAATGGGGATGGAGCGACCGCGCATCGTCATCGCCGGCGGAGGGCTTGCCGGCCTGTCCCTGGCGCTGGCGCTCAAGAGGGCGCTCGCCGACGGGATCGACGTGGTCATGTGCGATCCGGCCCTGAAGCGCGATCCGCACGGGGACAAGCGCTCCTATGCCATTGCGGCGGCCGCGCGGCGGATGCTGGAGGCGCTCGGAATCTGGGCCCGGGTCGCGGACCGGGCGCAGCCCATTCTCGACATGGTGATCACCGACAGCCGCCTGCAGGACCCGGTGCGGCCGACCTTCCTGACCTTCGCGGGCGATGTGGACGGCAACGAGCCCTTCGCCCACATGATCACGGCGGGCGACCTGACCGCCACCCTGCTGGATTCCTGCCGGGAGGCCGGGGTCGAACTCAAGGCCGAAGGCGTGAAGGGCTTTTCCGTTGATGGCGCCCGCACGGAGGTCTCGCTGACGAGCGGCGGCAGCCTCCGGGCCGCGCTGCTCGTCGCGGCGGACGGCGCGCGGTCGCGCCTGCGCGAACAGGCGGGCATCGGCTGGATCTCATGGCCCTACAGGCAGTCCGGCATCGTGGCGACCATCGCTCACGAGCGCGACCACGAGGGCCGGGCCGTCGAGCATTTCCTGCCATCCGGGCCCTTCGCGATCCTGCCCCTCAAGCCCGAGGTCCAGGCGGACGGCAGCCTCAGGCACCGTTCCTCCATCGTCTGGACGGAGCGCGCCGAGAACGTGCCGGCCCTGCTCGAATCGCACCCGGAAGACCTGCTCGTCGAGCTCGAGCGCCGCTTCGGGCTCCAGCTCGGCAAGCTCGCCTTCGAGACCAAGCCGCAGGCCTATCCCCTGTCCTTCGGCGTGGCGCGCTCCTTCGTGGCCGAGCGCCTCGCGCTCCTGGGCGACGCGGCCCACGTGATCCACCCGATCGCCGGCCAGGGGCTCAATCTCGGACTGCACGACGCGGCGGCGCTCGCCGAGATCGTCACCGACGCCATGCGCCTCGGCATGGATCCCGGCGCGGCCGACGTGCTCGACCAGTACGAGCGGGCGCGCCGCGCCGACATCACCGCGATGGGCGTGATGACGGACGGCCTCAACCGCCTGTTCTCGAACGACGCCCTACCCGTGCGCCTGATCCGCGACCTGGGGCTCGGCCTTGTCGACCGGATGCCGGGCCTCAAGCGCTTCTTCATCCGCGAGGCGGCGGGAATGCGGGAGAGCCAGCCACGCCTGCTGAAGGGCGAGGCGTTGTAGAAATTGTTCCTGGAACTCCCGGTAAACTCTCATCCTTCGTTACGAGGCGCAGGCGCTGTTTCCCTCCCCCTTGTGGGGAGGGGTGGCTGCAAAGCAGCCGGGGTGGGGGTGTAAGCGCCACGCTGGTCCAGTGCAGCGCCCACACCCCCACCTCCACCTCCTCCCCACAAGGGGGAGGAGAGTTCCCCCTGCGCAAAAGGACGCTCATCTCAGGCAGGCCTGAGACAGGTGGAGAGGAGAGCCGGTCGCGCTTGTCGAGCCAGATTCTCAGGATAAGGGCGGTGTTCTGGCTCAGGGCGCTAACCTACCTTGCCGTGCTCGTGCCGGCACTGGTCGTGATCGGCCAGGACCTGGATGATCCGGCATTCGCCGACCTGCCCGTGCCGGCAATCGTCCAGCATGTGCCGCAGCTCCGAGCGGAGGAGCTTCAACTGGGCGATGCGGCGCTCGACGCTCTCCAGATGCCGCAGCACGATGTGATCGGCCGGCTCGCAGGGCTGTTCCGGCCGGGCGCTCAGGCTCAGGAGTTCTCGGATGTCCTCGACCTCGAAGCCGAGGTCCCGGGCATGGCGGATGAAGCGGAGGCGCGCCACGTCGTCCGCCCCATAGCGCCGCTGCCGGCCTTCCGTGCGCGGCGGGGCGGGCAGGAGGCCGATCTGCTCGTAATAGCGGATGGTCGGCACCTTCACCGCGACCCGGCGCGACAATTCCCCGATGGTCAGATCCGTCATTTTCCTCTTGAACCTCTAGTCACTAGAGATTGTACGATTCATCCGACCGGACGAAAAGGAGATTCGGATGAGCCAGGGTCACAGCCACCGGCACGGAACATGCTGCTCTTCCCACGATCATCATGATCACGAGCACGCGGCGCCCCCGGCGACCGGGCATGGCCATGCGGAGGAGGCGTGCGGCTGCCATGGCGGCGTGCCGGTCTTCGACGGCGTGGACCCGCGCTACAAGCGCGTGCTCTGGACCGTGATCGCCATCAATGGCGCGATGTTCCTCACGGAGATCGTGGCCGGCCGTCTCGCGGGCTCGCAGGCCCTGCAGGCCGACGCCCTCGACTTCCTGGGCGACACCCTCACTTACGGCCTGAGCCTCGCGGTCATCGGCGCCTCCCTGCGCATCCGCGCCACGGCCGCCCTGTTCAAGGGCTTGAGCCTCTCGCTCATGGGCGCCTGGGTGCTGGGCTCCACGCTCTACCAGGTGCTGGTCCTCGGCCTGCCGCGGGCGGAGATCATGGGCGGGATCGGGATCCTGGCGCTCGCGGCGAACCTCGCCAGCGTCCTCCTGCTGATGCGCTACAAGGACGGGGACGCCAATGTGCGCTCGGTCTGGCTGTGCTCGCGCAACGATGCCATCGGTAATGTCGTGGTCATGGCCGCGGCCGTTGCGGTCTGGTGGAGTGCGAGCGCCTGGCCCGACCTGATCGTGGCCGGGCTCATGGCCGGCCTGTTCCTGACCTCCGCCGTGCAGATCCTGCGGCAGGCCTGGGCCGAGTACCGCAGCACCGGGCCGGGCGCTCCCGTCCCGGCGGAGTGACTTTCGAGGGAGAGGCCGACCGATGTCCGGCCTTTATCGCTTCAGAGGCGGGCCTTCCATTAGTTTACGTAATAACATAATAATGTGCCTCAACGCTGCTCTCCCAGACCGCTGAGGCACATTCATGACCAACTCCATTTATGATTCGCCTGACGACCTGCCGCCACCCGGTACCGAAGCCTTGATCCAGCTGACGGAGACCACCGCTGGAAATACCATCATCGACATGGCGCTTGAGAGCGCATCCGGAACGGTCTTCCAGGCATCGGGTAAGCAGCGCGTCACGGTCGGAAGCAATGGCTCCGTCAAGGGCGATACTTACGGTCTGCATCTCAAGGGGGTCGGCAGCACCGTACTCAACGATGGCAAGATCGGCCAAATTGCGACTATGGAAAGCGATTTCACGACGGATGTCGGCATCCGCTTTTCGGGTGCCGGATTGGGGTCCGTGACGAACCTCCAGACGATCAAGGGCGTCACTGGTATTGAGATCGCCTCGACATCGACGGCAGCCAAGCTGGAGTTGCTCAATTCGGGGACAATCGAGACCACTGGTCTTGCTATTATCGGCGGCAAGGGAGGCGACCGGATCGTCAACACAGGTACCATCAAGACCACGGCCAACACGACCGGGGCCGTTGTCCTGGATCTGGGTTCCGGCGAAGACCTCTATGATGGCCGCCTAGGAACGATCGTTGGACTCATCAAGCTGGGCGACGACAACGACATCGCCTATGGCGGTTCCGGCAGCGAAACCTTTTCCGGCGGAAAGGGAAGCAATGTTATCGACGGTGGAGCTGGTGACGATCTTTTTATCCTCGGAGATGGATACAACACCATCAATGGCGGTAGCGGCATCGACACGGTCGATTATTCAAGCACGACGTGGATATCGACCGCGTCGAGCGGCTTCACCATCAATCTCACGTCCGGCTCGGCTTACGGCAACTTGCATACGGACACGCTCGCCAATATCGAGCACATCATTGGAAGTGATCGAGCGGACACGATCACGGGCAATTTCCTCGCCAACAGCATCAAAGGCGGCGATGGTGACGACATCCTGGACGGCGGGAGCGGCGACGACACTCTGGATGGCGGCAGTGGCAACAATACCGTACGCTTCACGGGTTCGACGGCGGCGACCGTAGAACTCACGAACCTGCAGGCCCAAACGACAGGATACGGACTCGACAAGCTGATCAACATCCGGAACCTGGAGGGCGGCTCCGGAGGCGATAAGTTCACGGGCGACGAGCATTCCAATCGTCTCGACGGCAACAGCGGCAACGACATTCTCAAAGGCCTTGCTGGCAACGATACGCTTCAGGGCGACGCCGGCAATGACACCCTCGAAGGCGGCGCGGGCGATGACACGCTCGAGGGCGGTATCGGCACCAACACGGCGGTGTTCTCCGGTCCGTTGGACAATTACAAGATCGAGACCGTCGCTAATGGGATCATGATTACCGACAAGACCGGGCAGGATGGGACGGATCTGCTCAAGGACATCCGATTTGCCAAGTTCGGCGACAATCAGACCATCGCCCTCGTCAACAGCAATCCGACCATTATCTCACCCTCAAGCGCCAATGTTGCAGAGAGCGCGGCCATAGGCACGACGATAGCCACATTGTCCGGCTATGATCCCGATGGGGACAGCTTGACTTTCAGCCTCGTGTCGGATGCGGACGGTCTGTTCGGCATCAGCAATGGCAAGCTCGTCGTCAAGAAGACCCTCGATTTCGAAACTGCGTCGCAGCACGCGGTGACCATCAAGGCTCTTGATGGCTGGGGTGGCGAACTCACCAAAACCTTCACCATCAAGGTCGGGAACATCCTCGAGACGACGCCGCTCACCCTTTACGGCACGGCGAAAGCGGAACAGCTGACGGGAGAGGCCGGCAATGACCGGCTCTTCGGCCTCGGCGAGAAGGACACGCTCTTCGGCGAGGCCGGCAACGACACGCTCAACGGGGGAGCGGGAAGCGATACCCTGGTTGGTGGGGCCGGCAATGACGTCTTCCTGTTCGACCGGAAGCCGAGCGTGAAGTCGAACCTCGATTACATCCAGGATTTCGTCCCGAAGGACGACGTCATCCACCTGTCGAGGAAGATTTTCTCCAAGATCGCCAAGGGCACCCTGTCGAGCAAGGCCTTCGTCACCGGCGACCACTTCAAGGACAAGGACGACCGGATCCTGTACTTCAAGAAGCAGGGCGCCCTCTTCTACGATCCGGACGGAACGGGCTCCGCGAAGGCGATCCAGTTCGCGAGCGTCACGAAGAACCTCAAGATCACCCACAAGGACTTCTTCATTTTCTGAGGCCGCCTCAACGAACGAAAGCCCGGCTCGTGCGCGAGCCGGGCTCGATGCCGACAGAACTTGAAGAAGCCGATCCGGCCTTACTTCTTCGCCCGCTCGACCGCCTCGAGGATCAGCCGGCGGGCCTCCTCGGCGTCGCCCCAGCGGATGATCTTGGCCCATTTGCCGGGCTCGAGATCCTTGTAGTGCTCGAAGAAATGCTCGATCTGCTTGATGGTGATCTCGGGCAGGTCCGTGTAGTTCGCCACCCGGTCGTAGCGCTGAGTCAGCTTGCTCGACGGAACGGCGATGATCTTCTCGTCCTGACCGCCGTCGTCCTCCATCACCAGGACGCCCACGGGGCGCACGTTCATGATGGCGCCCGGCGCGATGGCGCGGGTGTTGGCGACGAGCACGTCGCAGGGGTCGCCGTCGCCCGAGAGTGTGTGTGGGATGAAGCCGTAATTGCCCGGATACCGCATGGAGGTGTAGAGGAAGCGGTCGACCACGAGGGCGCCGGATTCCTTGTCCATCTCGTACTTGATGGGCTCGCCGCCGAGCGGAACTTCGATCACGACGTTCACGTCGTCCGGCGGGTTCTTTCCAATCTTGATCGCGTCAAGGCGCATAGAGCTGTTCTCCGGAGCAATGCGGCAGAATTTCGTTGCGGGAGCGGCGTGACCCATGGGCCGATGGGCCTCCCCCGGAACCTTGGACGCCTCACTAGAGCATTGGATTCAAAAGGGGAAGGCACTTTTAGGGCCGGTCCGGCGGCGGTTTCCCTGGAGCCCCGCTTAAAACAGCACACACAAGCCCTCAGGATGAGGCGAGAGGTGAATGAACCAGGCCCTGATGGCAGCCGAGGCTCGTCAGCGGAAGAGATACGCGACCTTGGCGAGGGGCTTGCCGCCGATGCGCTCCTCGACCCGGGCGACGCTTCGCCCGCCCATGCGCTCGTAGAAGGCGCAGGCGCGCTCGTTCTCCTCGAGCGCCCAGACGGCGACCCGGCCCATACCCTTGTCGCGCAGGTCGTTGCGCACGGCCTGGAACAGGCGGCGGCCCAAGCCGATACCCTGATATTCGGGCAGGAGATAGAACTCGTCGATCTCGCCCTCGGCGGGCAGCGACCGGTCGCGGCAGCGGCCATAAGAGATGTAGCCCGCCACCCCCTGGCCGAGATCGATCACCACCAGCGGCCGGCCCCGCGTCACTGTCGAGCGCCACCAGCGCGGCCCGCGCCGGGTCAGCATCTTTTCGAGCGTCACGCCCGGAATGATGCCCCGATAGGCCTCGCGCCACGCGGATTCGAACACGTTTGACAAAGGTTCCGCGTCGGCGGGCTTGGCATGGCGGATGCTGACGAGAAGGTCGCTCATGGAACGGGCAGGGGCGAGAGAAAGGCCAATATCGAAGTGTCCGCCCGGCAGGGTTAACGGGCCCTTAACGGCCTCTCCTCAAGGCGGCTCAAGCCTGGCGTTATAAAGGATCGGCCGTCCGCCGGGGATGGGCAAAAGGACGCAAGGGGATTGGATTGCTCCCGATACGCTTTGAATACTCCATGAACTTCAATCACTTGGTTGTGTGATATCGCACACAGCAAGGCCTTGATGACGGGCCAACACCGGTCTATTTAACGCAACGTGATTACATATCGACAAACTTTGCGGAGTAAACTACCATGACGGAATATACTATTAACGGGCCAACAGTACGTGTAGATGCTCTCAACATCGAGACGGGGGATACGGTGCTCGTCAACCAAGGCGGCGAGATCAATGCATCTTCTCCCTTCGGTCCATATGCCTCTGGCATCCATTCTACTGGGACGGGCAATACGATTACAGTCAACGGAACTGTCGGTACAGTCGATTCTTATGGAATTACCGTTGGGGTAGGTAGCAGCATCTCTATTGGAACTACTGGTTATGTTTATGGTCCTAGAGATGGAATATGGCTCGGCAAGGCTGTCACCGACGCTGATATAGTTGTGCACAATGCGGGCAACATATCGGCTACGGGAAGCGCCGCACTGGCAGCTCGAGCCGGCATTTCCATCGTCGGTAGTGCTACGATCAATAATTCAGGCACCATCACTGGCGGAACGGATGGCATCCTGTCGCTACAGAGCGACTCGAACAATCATCTCACCGTGAGCAACGATGGTACCATTAAGGGAAGCAACAGTGCAATTCATGGCACGTTGGGCGACGATACCATAATAAACGCCGGGCATCTTGAGGGAGTGAACGCGGTCTATCTCGATAAAGGCCATGATGTTTACGATGCCCGAAACGGCGGAACATCTGTTGGCAATATCGATCTTGGGGAGGGCGACGACAATGCTAAGGGTGGAGCTGGCGCTGAGACATTTCTCGGTGGAGAGGGATCGGATTGGATCGACGGCGGGGGTGGCGCGGATATCATCGATGGCGGCGAGGGCTGGGATCTCGTTTCCTACCTGAGCACACCAGCTACTCAGGGCGGAATCACTGTAGATCTCTCAGACAATACCAGAAATGGCGGTGCGGCCGCCGGTGACGTTCTGAGCAATGTCGAGGTTGTACAGGGCACGAATCAAAACGACATTATCAAGAGCATCAACCGCGGCAATGGGATAGGTGCCGAACTCCATGGTGAAGGTGGCCATGATAGCCTGATCGGTAAGGGTGGCGGCGACCGGTTGTTCGGCGATGCCGGTAATGACACTCTCGATGGCGGCGCTGGCGGCGACCGTCTGGAGGGTGGCGCGGGAAATGACACTTACGTAATCGACAATGCTGGCGATACAGTAATCGAGGCGGCTGATGGCGGCATTGACACGGCCATCGTATCGTTCGACTTCCGCCTGGATCGACTTGCCAATGTGGAGATCCTCAAGCTTGCCGATGGCAGCGTGGCGACGCATGCCACGGGCACTGCCGGCAACGATCGGCTCATTGGCAATAGCAACTTCAACATTCTCGATGGCGGTGCCGGCGCGGATACGATGGAGGGTGGCGCGGGCAGCGACGTGTTCGTGATCGACAATGCTGGCGATACAGTGATTGAGGCTGCAGGCGGTGGCACGGACGCAGTACAGACGAGCGTGAGCTACGCTCTGGCGGACAGTGCCGAGGTCGAGTTCCTGACCGCACTCGGTTCCGACGCAATCGCGCTCACGGGCAACGTCTTTGCCAACACCCTCTCCGGTAATGCGGGCGCCAATGTGCTCGCTGGCGCGGGTGGCGACGACACTCTTTCCGGCCTTGCCGGCGCCGACCAGCTTTTTGCCGGCCTAGGTAATGACCGAGCATTCGGTGGTGAGGGCAACGATGTGGTGAAAGGCGAGGCGGGCAACGACACGATCGGCGGCGGCGCGGGCACCGACAAGCTCTATGGCATGAAGGGTGCAGCGAGCCGCGACGCGTTCGTGTTCGACACCAGGCTCACCAGCAAGAGCGTGGCCAACAGGAACAAGGACACGATTGTCGATTTCGGGCCTAAATACGATTCGATCTATCTCGACGACGCGGCCTTCACGAACAAGACGATCGCCCAATACCTGAAGGGGAAGGGAGCCTCGCTCGACCACGCCGTCAAGATGAAGAGCAGCTTCTTCCGCGTCGGCGACAAGGCGCTTGACCGGAACGACTTCTTCATCGCCAAGAAGGTGACGTCGAAGGAATACAAGCTGTACTGGGATGCGGACGGCTCGGGTTCGAAGGCCATGCTGGAGATCGGCACCGTGAAGCTCCAGAAGGGCGAGGGCACGAGCCTCACCTACAAGGACTTCTTCTTCATCTGAACCACTGGGAGCGGTTCGCAAGAACCGGCCCTTTCGTCGAAGTCCCGCCCGCTCCTCGGACCAGGAGCGGGCGGTCTGCATTCGGAGGCTGCGCGGCCGGTACGGATCATCCG
This sequence comes from Pseudomonadota bacterium, assembly GCA_023386155.1. GTDB lineage: Bacteria > Pseudomonadota > Alphaproteobacteria > Rhizobiales > Beijerinckiaceae > Microvirga. The sequence goes on along the minus strand of JAEWKH010000131.1, from coordinate 3,109 downwards.
CCCTTTCTCATGACGATGGAAGGGCCAAGGGTGAAAGCGTGGCATTTTCCATGGTGATACACCCCTCTGTCCGGAGAGTTGCCCGACGAGGGAGGGAGCCTATATTGCCGCAGCGTAATTACGTTATTTCGTATCGAATCGTGCCGTGGCGCACCGCAGCCGGTGCGCGCGGACGTTAGCCTCGGTGTGAGCAGACACGAGGGGCGCGACGGCGCCGGGCATAAAACGGAGATCGTTCATGGCTCTTACACTCAACCTCCTTTCCTTTACGCGCCCGACGGACGCCGACATCATCGCGCGCGAGTCCCTGTCGGCCTTCCTGGCCCCCGGCAACGACCAGAGCTTTCGCGCCAAGTTCGCGCCGGACGGGCGCTACAGCGTGTTCTATAGCCTCGCCAGCAACCTCCTCGGCCAAGGCGTCGACACCAACAACCAGCTCGACATCTTCCGCAAGGACCTCAAGACCGGCGAGATCATCCGTGTCTCCACCCATGTCGGCGGCACGCAGATCTCCGCCGGCGTTCCGACGGACGCCTACGAACTCAATATCAGTCCCGATGGCCGCTACGTCCTGTTCTCCACCACCGCGAAGCTCTTGAGCGAGGATAACAACGGTCTCGAAGACGTGTACATGAAGGATCTGGCGACCCAGGCGATCACCCGCGTCACCGACGGCGGCGGCGCCTTGGCGCCATACAACGGCAGCTTCATAGAGACCTACAACGGCAGCGCCAATGCGCGCTTCAGCCCCGACGGCAAATACGTGGTGTTCGAAAGCAATAGGCTCGTCCACCGGGCCGACGCCAACGACCCTAACGATCGCTATCAGACCGACGTCTTCCGTAAGAACCTGGCCACCGGCCAGATCGACCGCATCTCCATCGGGCCAAATGGCCAGCAGGGTCAAGGCCACAGCTGGGATGCCAAATATACGCCGGACGGCCGGTACGTGATTTTCTCCAGCATAGGGGGATTCGATCCGGCCAAGTACGACGGCGCCACGCAGATTCTGCGCAAGGACCTTCAGACGGGCGCGCTCCACCTGGTCTCTGCGGATGCATTGGGCAACCGCGGCGGGGACCACAGCCTGGATGCGCAGATCAGCGCCGACGGCCGCTACGTAGTCTTCGCCAGCATGGGCCGGAAACTCGTATTGAACGACACGAACGAGGCCTATGACATCTTCCGCAAGGACCTCTACACAGGTGCCATCGTGCGCGTATCCACGAGCCGGACCGGCGAGCAGAGCAATGGGGAGAGCCGAGCGCCGCAGATCAGCGCGGATGGCCGCTACGTAGTCTTCACCAGCAAGGCCACCAATCTGGTGCCGAACGATACCAATAACGCCCAGGACGTCTTCCGCAAGGACATGGTCACCGGCGAGATCGCGCGCCTCTCGGCCACCGCCACCGGCGCGCAGGGACAGGGCAACGCCACCGAGGCGGACAGCTACAATCCGCAGATCAGTGCCGATGGGCGCTTTGTCAGCTTCGACAGCTTCAGCGGGCTGGTGCCGTACGACGCCGCGGGCACCCGCGACGTACACGTGGTCGATACCCTGCTGAAGGACAATTTCGGGGCCGTGCATGCCCAGCGATTCGTCGAATTGTCTTTCGAGGTCGGCCAGGCCTCCTCGGTCAGCATCGCCTGGGGCGACGGGACGAGCAGCACGGTTCTCCCTAAGAATGGCGTCGCATCCTTCAACCACAGCTATGCCACCGCCGGCACCAAGACGGCCGTCGTGACCGTCAACGAAGGGGGGCAGACCAAGTCCGTGTCCTATTCGATCGATCCTGCATCGGGCCAGATTGTCCGCAACGCGACGACCGACACGCAGACGGGCAATACCGGCGTGGATGTGCTGACGGGAGATGCCTTCGGCAACATCCTGTCCGGAGGCGCCGGCAACGACGTCCTGAACGGGATGGAGGGCCATGACAGGCTCGTGGGCGGCGCCGGAAAGGACGTGCTGACCGGCGGCACCGGCAAGGACATCTTCGTCTTCGACACGCGGCCGAACGCGCGCACCAACGTGGATCGGATCGTCGACTTCCGCTCTCAGGACGACAGTTTCCAGCTGGACAACAAGGTGTTCACCAAGCTGGGCTCCGGCACGCCGTCCAAGCCGAAGAAGTTCAAGGCCGACATGTTCGTCAACGGCAAGAAGGCCCAGGACCCGGAGGATCGGATCGTCTACGACAGGAAGACCGGATCCCTCTACTACGACCAGGACGGCACCGGCTCCAAGGCCCAGGTGAAGATCGCCACCCTCGGCAACAAGGCCAAGCTCTACTACCACGACTTCTTCGTGATCTGAGCCAGCGCAAACGGGGCGCCCTGCTTGCGTGATGGCCCGCTCCTTGCCCGAGGAGCGGGCCTTTCGCATTTAAGCCTGCCCATTGGGATGCAGGATATTGCCGCTGCGGAAGAACTCGACAGAAGGAGTAAATTCAACTTAGAAATACAGTTACATAAAAGCGAGGCCGCATCATGCCTTCCAAAGCAGTCACCCCCAATCCCACTCTCTCGAGGCCGGGAGACGATATCATCGTCATCACGGCAGACGAACTCGAATACGACCTGATATTGGATGGCGGAGAGGGCACGGACACGCTCCAGCTCAATGGAGGCGGCACCTTTGATTTAAGTATCCCTAATACCGTTTCCTCCATCGAGATCGTCAAAGGCTCAGCTGCCGATGATCGGATCGAATTCTGGGAGTATTACGACGGCCGATTAGACGGCATCCTTACCATCGAGGGCGGGGACGGCCACGACGTCCTATCCCTATTTGGATGGAGTATCGACCTTCGAGACAAAACCATCACCGCTTTCGAGGAGATCGAGCTGGCGGATTGGGGTGGTATGGAAGTCACACTCAATGACAAGAATCTGGCATTCCAGATCACCGGTTATTGGAGCGAGTCCGACCATCTGATTCTCGAGGGCGGGACCTTCGATGCGGATGAGCTGAAAGCGTTGTTCGACAACGGCATCGACTCGGTCACGGATGGGAACGGCACTCACAATGCGGCCAGTCCGGAGGTGACCAATCTCGACGAGGAGATCGTTCTCGTTGCCGGTCAGATCAACTCTGTCCGTCTCGACG
>JAEWKH010000124.1 GCA_023386155.1 Pseudomonadota bacterium | reverse complement strand
GCTCGACCTCTCCCCATGGGAGAGGTGAGGCTACGGCACCGTCGCGCCTGACTTTTATAGACTATCGCCCACACCCCCACCTCCAGCTCCTCCCCACAAGGGGGAGGAGGGCTTTTCGGCCCGCCTGGGGATAATGTTCTCACTTTGTTCTTGACAGGCAGGGCAAGCTCGGCTATATCATTGCCCATCCCCGCCCGACGAGGGACGCGCTTCGCGAGGCGTCACGAGTGTCGGGGCAGGGAGCGGGCCTGCCGGGCGGCGTACGCAGCCGCCCGGGCAGGAGGCCCTTGGCAGCCTTGTGCGGGTCCAAGTCGAAACGCCTAAAAATCCCGCGTGCGAGGCGCCCGCCGGCTCTTCCACTTCACCCATACCCATCGAGCCGGTTGCCCTCGCACCTCCCCTCGACCCTTCAAGCCCGGCCCCGCAAGGCGCCGGGCCTGAAGGTGTTGGCTCCAAGGGACTGGATCTTTGACATGGACGACCGCACATGCGCCTGCCACGCCATTCCCTCCTAGAGGGACGAAGACCTTGCCAAGCCCGGCCGAACCGCGCAGAAGCTGTGCCTCGGAGCGCTGGCCGCATGGCCCGCCTGAGCGAAGGGGTGAGTGCCGATGAAGCTGAATGCCTGGATCGCGGGAGTGTTGGCCGCCTGCCTGGGCGGAGGCGCCCTGGCGCAGCAGCCGCTGACGGAGGTGACCTTCGGCACCAACTGGATCGCGCAGGGCGAGCACGGCGGCTATTACCAGGCCGTCGCCGACGGGACATACGAGAAATACGGCCTCAAGGTCACCATCGTGCCGGGCGGCCCCCGAGCCAGCAACCGCATGCTCATGACCGTGGGCAAGCTCGACTTCTACATGGGCGGCAGCATGATCCAGGCCTTCTCGGCGGTGGAGAAGGACATCCCCACCATCGTGGTCGCGGCCCATTTCCAGAAGGAGCCGCAGGTGCTCCTCAGCCATCCGGGCCAGGGGCTCGACACTTTCGCCGACCTGAAGAAGTCTAACGACATCCTTCTGTCCAAGGATGGCGTCGCCACCTTCTTCCAGTGGATGAAGGCCGAGTACGGGTTCAAGGACGAGCAGGTGAAGCCCTTCGGCTTCAACCCGGCCCCCTTCATCGCCAACAAGGCCGCCGTGCAGCAGGGCTATGTCACGTCCGAGCCGCTGACCGTCGAGAAGGCGGCAGGCTTCAAGCCCAACGTGTTCCTGCTCGCGGATCACGGCTTCAGCACCTATTCCACGACGGTGGAGACGCGCCGCGAGGTGGTGGAGAAGAATCCCGATCTCGTGCAGCGCTTCGTCGATGCCTCGACCATCGGCTGGTACAATTATCTCTATGGCGACAACACGAAGGCCAAGGAGCTCATCAAGCGCGACAACCCGGAGATGACCGACGAGCTGCTGAGCTATTCCCATGCCAAGATGAAGGAATACGGCATCGTCGATTCCGGCGACACGCTAAAGCTCGGCATCGGCGCCATGACGGACGAGCGCATGAAGGACTTCTTCGACAAGATGGTGAAGGCCGGTCTCTTCAAGGCGGATCTCGATTACGGAAAAGCCTATACGCTCCGGTTCGTGAACAAGGGCGTGGGACTGAACCTGAAGAAGTAAGAGGAGAGCGACGCCGACTTCGGTGTCGCCATGCCCATGACGCAAGCCGCGCCCGCTCTCGTTTCCCTCAGAGGGATCACGAAGACCTTCTCCAACGGCGTGACGGCGCTTGCGGGATTCGACCTCGACGTCTTCGCCGGCGAGTTCGTGTCCCTTCTCGGCCCTTCGGGTTGCGGCAAGTCGACGGTGCTGCGCCTCATCGCGGGGCTCGCCGAGCCGACGGATGGAAGCGTTGCCTGGCCGGGCTCGACCGATGACGATCATCGCGGCGAGATCGGATTCGTGTTCCAGGACCCGACCCTGATGCCCTGGGCCGACGTGGCGGACAATGTCTGGCTGCCCCTGCGCCTTCGCGGCGTGTCCAGGCGCGATGCGCGGGACCGCATCGCCGAAAGCCTCGCCCTCGTCGGATTGAGCGACTTCGCGAAAGCCTATCCGCGCGAGCTCTCCGGCGGCATGCGGATGCGCGTGTCGATCGCGCGGGCGCTGTCGCTGAAGCCGCGGCTGCTTCTCATGGACGAGCCCTTCGCGGCCCTCGACGAGATCGCCCGCTTCCGGCTCAACGACGACCTCCTGCGCCTGCAGGGCGAGCTGCGCTGCACCGTCGTGTTCGTGACCCATTCGGTTTACGAGAGCGCCTATCTGTCGAGCCGCATCGCCATCATGTCCCCTCGCCCCGGGCGCATCGTCGCCGACATCGAAGGCGAGCCGCCCGGAAGGCGGGCCGAGGACTTTCGCACCGGCGCGCGCTATGCGGCCCTGTGCGGGCAGATCTCGCAGGTCCTGCTGGACCAGACGGCAGGGGAGCGGATGTGATGGTCACGATCCCGCTGCCGACCCGCCGGCGAGGCAATCCCTTGAAGATCGCCTTGCCGCTCGCCGTCTTCGCCGCAGCCATCGCCGCCTGGGAAGCCGTCGTGCGCATCGAGGGCATTCCGCCCTATATCCTCCCCGCGCCGAGCCTGATCGCGCAAACCCTCGTGGCCGATTGGCCGCTGCTCTCGGCCTCGCTCCTGACGACCCTTGAGACGACGCTCGCGGGCCTCGTCCTCGCGGTTCTCGGCGGCGTGCTGCTGGCGGTGCTGTTGAGCCTGTCGCGGATCGTCGAGTATTCGCTCTATCCCTTCGCGGTCGTGCTGCAGGTCACGCCGGTCATCGCCATCGCGCCCCTGCTCCTGATCTACATGCCGCAGGATGCGGCGGTCCTGGCCTGCGCGTGGCTCGTCGCCTTCTTTCCGGTCCTCTCGAACACGATGCTCGGCCTGCAATCCGTCGATCGGAATCTCATGGAGCTGTTCGAGCTCTATGGCGCGCCCGCCTCACAGGGCGCCCTGGCGCGCCTGCGGGCCCGGCTGAAGGCCCTGTGGTACCTGCGCCGCCCAGCCGCCCTCCCGGCCTTTCTGGCGGGCCTGAGGATCGCGGGAGGCCTTTCCCTGATCGGCGCCGTGGTGGCCGAGATGGCCGCAGGATCCGCGGGAGCGGGATCGGGGCTGGCCTATCGCATCATCGAGAGCCAGTACCGGCTCAACATTCCGCGCCTCTTTGCGGCCCTCGTCCTCCTGGCCCTGACCGGCATCGGCCTGTTTCTCGCCCTGGCCGCGCTCAACCATGCCCTCCTGCGGCACTGGCACGAGAGCGCCCGCTCCCGGGAGCCCTGAGAGTGCTCCTGGCTTGGCGCATCGTCCGAAAACCGGATCCACTTTCCCGCACGATGCGCCAGCCCTGTGAATAAGAAGCGGCCTGTCATCGTACCGTCATGAGTGCCGGCCATGGTATGATGTGCTATGCTTCGTACAGCGAGGGACAATGGACAACGATATCAAGCATCCGGGCATCAAGAGCGTCGGATGGGCCCTGGTTCAAGCCTCACGCCTGCATCGAAGCCGCACGGGGGACAAGCTCTCGGAGCTCGGCCTCTTCGCCGGCCAGGAGCAGGTTCTCCAGGCCCTCGGCAATGCCGGGCCCATGACCATGGGTGAGCTGGCCGCCATCCTTCGCGTGCGCCCGCCGACCGCGTCCAAGACGGTCTCGCGCCTCTCCAGCCTCAAGCTGGTGGAGCGCCACACGGAACCCGGCGATGCCCGGGTCGTCCGCGTGAAGCTCACCAAGGAAGGCAAGCGCAAGGCCGCCGCCATCGACGCCCTGTGGGAAGAAGTCGAGGCCGAGCTGCTCCAGGGCTTCGACAACAAGGACCGCAAGCGCCTGCGCAAGCTCCTGCGCAAGGCCGCCAAGAACCTCGCGGGCCTCACCGGCGCCGATCAGACCGGCTTCGAGGCCGATGACGAGGTGGAGGGGCTGGAGGCCGTCAGCGAGCCGGAATTGGCCGCTACCGCCTGATCACCCCTGTGCGCCGCGCACGAGGGTCGTGCGTGGCGGACATTCGCCTCAAGGCGGGTAAGCGGCTAGCATTCGCTCTATGGCCGACACCGTCACCACGTCCCTCCCCAAGACCGTCGCGCAGCGCCAGAACCGCATGGTCGGCATCGCCCTGATGTGCACGGCGCTGCTCTGCTTCTCGTGCCTCGACGCGACGGCCAAGTGGGTGAATCGCTCCGTCGACCCCATGGTGACGGTCTGGGCCCGCTACATCTCGGCGGCCTTTCTCACCTTCCTCGTCATCAATCCCCGGACCCAGCCCGGAGCCCTCAGGACGCGCCGGCTCCCGCTGCAGCTCCTCCGCTCGGTCCTGCTCCTCGCCTCGACGATCTGCAACTTCTTCGCCCTGAAATACCTGCAGCTGGTCGAGACCCAATCCATCATTTTCGCGACCCCGCTGCTGGTGGCGCTTCTCGCCGGTCCCCTTCTAGGGGAGCGCATCGGCTGGCAGCGCATGACCGCCATCGGGATCGGCTTCATCGGCATTCTCGTCATCACCCGGCCGAGTTCGGGCACCATGCATCCGGCCGCCCTGCTGTCGCTGGCAAGCGCCGTGGCCTATTCCTTCTACAACATCGTGACGCGGATGCTGGCCTCGAGCGATTCCATCGCCACCACGACCCTCTATTCGAGCGTCGCCGGGATCGTCTTCCTCACGCCCGTGCTTCCCTGGATATGGACCCAGCCCCCCTCACCCCTCGTCTGGTTTCTTCTCGCGACGACGGGCTTCTATGGCGCCTTCGGCCACTGGCTCCTGGTCCTCGCCCATGCCCGGGCGCCGGCCGCGATCCTGTCCCCTTTCATCTACAGCCAGATCATCTGGATGCTCGTTCTCGGCTATGTCCTGTTCGGCGACTGGCCGGATGCTTGGACCTTCGTCGGGGCTGGCATCGTCATCGCATCGGGGCTCTATTTGCTCTACCGTGAGCGCGTGAAGCCTCAAAAGCCGGAGCCGTCCTCGTGAGTGATGCCGCCATCGACACCCTGCCCGGGATCGGTCCCGTGACGCAGAGCAGGCTCGAAGAGGCCGGTATCCACTCAATCGGCGAGCTTCGCTCCATGGGCTCGGTCGAAGCCTATCGCCGGCTGAAATTCATGCTGCCGCGGCAGGTGAGCCTCAATGCGCTCTATGCCCTGGAGGCCGCCCTGCGCGGCTGCCACTGGCTCGACCTGCCGCAGGACGTGAAGGCCGCTCTCCAGCAGCAGGGCCGGGCCGTCGACGAAGCCCTTCGCCGGGGCGGCGTCACGCGCTGCTCCCTCTAACCCGACACCGCAACAGGAAATGCCATGAGCCGAACCGACATCCTGATGACCGCGCCGATGATGCCGATCGTGATCGATGCGCTCGACAGGGCCTTCACCCTCCATCGCCTCTGGGAGCAGACCGACAAGGAGGCCTTCCTGAAGGAGGTCGGGCCGCGCATCCGCGGCGTGGCGACCAGCACGCTCTTCGGCCGCGTGGACGCCAAACTTCTCGACCGCCTGCCCAACGTGGAGATCGTCTCGAGCTTCGGTGTCGGCTACGACAACGTGGACGCGGAGGAAGCAGCCAGGCGCAACATCGTCGTCACCAACACGCCCGGCGTTCTCGACGACGAGGTGGCCGATCTCACCCTCGGCCTGCTTCTCGCGACGCTGAGAAAGATCCCCCAGGCCGACCGCTACCTTCGTGAAGGCAAATGGCTGAAGGCGTCCTTTCCCCTGTCGGCGACCCTGCGCGGGAGGACGGTCGGCATCGTCGGGCTGGGCCGCATCGGCAAGGCCATCGCGAAGCGGCTCTCCGGCTTCGATGTCAAGATCGCCTATCACGGACGCACGCAGCAGGACGACGTGGCCTATCCCTATTACGAGACGGTGACCGGCCTCGCGGAGGCGTGCGACGTGCTGATCGTCATCACGCCGGGCGGCGCATCGACCAGACACCTCATCAATGCGGAGGTGCTGAAGGCCCTCGGGTCCGACGGCGTCCTGATCAACGTCGCCCGCGGCACGGTCGTGGACGAGCAGGCGCTCATCGACGCGCTCAAATCGCGCACGATCCTCTCCGCAGGCCTTGACGTCTACGAGGACGAGCCGCGCGTTCCGCAAGAGCTGATCGACCTGGAGCACGTGGTGCTCCTGCCCCATGTCGCCTCCGCGTCGGTTCACACCCGCAACGCCATGGGCCAGCTGGTGGCCGACAACCTGATCGCTTGGTTCGACGGCAAGGGACCGCTGACCCCGGTGGTGGAAACGCCCTGGCGTCCGAAATAAGCAGGTTCCGATCTCGCACGGAGAAGCGAGGCTTCAGCTGGCCCGTGCCCGCGCCAGGGTTTGGCGAGGCGTCTCGTTGAAGGCGCGCTTGTAGGCCGTTGCGAACTCGCCCATGTGGCCGAAGCCGCATTGCAGGGCGATCTCGGTGACCGTGACGGTCTTGGGGTCCGACAGCAGGAGGATCTCATGGGCGCGCTTCAGGCGCAGCGCGCGCAGGAACGCCATCGGCGTGGTGCTGCGGAAGT
>JAEWKH010000065.1 GCA_023386155.1 Pseudomonadota bacterium | reverse complement strand
GTCCCGCGCCGTCCTGAAGGTCTTCGTCGACCTGTACAATCAGGGCCTCATCTACAAGGACAAGCGCCTCGTGAACTGGGACCCCAAGTTCCAGACGGCGATCTCGGACCTGGAGGTCCAGCAGGTCGAGGTGAAGGGCAACCTCTGGCACATCCGCTATGCCATCGAGGGCATGCCCGACCGGTCCATCACCGTGGCCACGACGCGCCCCGAGACCATGCTCGGCGACGTGGCCGTGGCCGTCCACCCCGAGGACGAGCGCTACAAGGACCTAGTCGGCAAGTTCGCCATCCTGCCGCTGGTCGGCCGCCGCATCCCCATCGTGGCCGACGAGTATTCCGATCCCGAGAAGGGCACCGGCGCGGTGAAGATCACGCCTGCGCACGACTTCAACGACTTCGAGGTCGGCAAGCGCCACAAGCTGCCGCTCATCAACATCTTCGGCACCGAGGCTCAGCTGGCGATCGCCGGCAACGAGGCCTTCCTGCAGGGGCTCGAGCAGACGGACGATCTCAAGGCCGTGCTGGCCCTCGATGGCGTCGGACGCTTCGAGGCGCGCCAGCGCATCGTCCTGATGCTGGAGGAGCGGGAACTCCTCGTCCAGATCGAGCCGCACACCCACACCGTGCCGCATGGCGACCGCTCGAACGTGGTGATCGAGCCGTACCTCACGGATCAGTGGTACGTGAACGTGAAGCCGCTTGCCGAGCGCGCCCTCGGCGCCGTGCGCAAGGGCCAGACCAAGTTCGTGCCAGAGAACTGGGAGAAGACCTATTTCCAGTGGCTCGAGAACATCGAGCCCTGGTGTGTCTCGCGTCAGCTCTGGTGGGGACATCAGATCCCGGCCTGGTATGACGACCAGGGCAATGTCTTCGTCGCCATGAGCGAGGAGGAGGCGAAAGCGGAAGCGCGCGCCAAGAACGGTCGCGACGTTTCTCTCAAGCGCGACGAGGACGTGCTCGATACCTGGTTCTCCTCGGCGCTGTGGCCGTTCTCCACGCTCGGCTGGCCTGACGATACGCCGGAGCTGAAGCGCTACTATCCGACGAATACCCTCGTCACCGGTTTCGACATCATCTTCTTCTGGGTCGCCCGGATGATGATGATGGGCCTGCATTTCATGGAGGAAGTGCCCTTCGACACGGTCTATATCCACGCCCTTGTCCGTGACGAGAAGGGCGCGAAGATGTCCAAGTCGAAAGGCAACGTCATCGATCCGCTCGACGTGGTGGAGCAGTATGGCGCGGACGCGCTGCGCATGACGCTGACCTCGATGGCCGCGCAGGGGCGCGACATCAAGCTGTCGGTCCAGCGTGTCGAAAACTACCGCAACTTCGCGACCAAGATCTGGAACGCGGCTCGGTTCGCGGAGATGAACGAGTGCAAGCGCGTCGCGGGCTTCGATCCGAAGGCGGTGAAGGAGACGCTCAACAAATGGGCGCTCAGCGAGTGCGCCAAGGCGATCGATGAGGTCGCGTCGGGAATCCAGAGCTACAAGTTCAACGAGGCGGCGGGTGCGGCTTACCGCTTCGTGTGGAACGTGTTCTGCGACTGGACGCTCGAGCTTTCCAAGCCCGTGCTGCAAGGCGCGGATTCTCCTGCGAAGGATGAGACCCGCGCCACCATCGCCTTCATCCTGGACGAGATCTGCAAGCTTCTCCATCCGATCATGCCGTTCCTCACGGAGGAGCTGTGGGCGGTGAAGGGGCAGGAGGGTCCGAAGCGCGAGACCATCCTGGCGCTGGCCCCCTGGTCGAATCTCGACCATCTGGTCGATCCGGATGCCGAGGCCGAGATCGGCTGGGTGGTGGATCTCGTTACCGAGATCCGCTCCGCCCGCTCCGAGACGAACGTCCCGGCCGGGGCGCAGATCCCGCTCGTGCTCGTGGCGTCCTCCGCCGACGTGAAGGCCCGCGCGGGACGCTGGGGCGATATCGTGAAGCGCCTCGCGCGCGTTTCCGACATCTCCTTCGCCGACGCGGCTCCGAAGAGCTCGATCCAGCTTCTCATCCGCGGCGAAGGGGCGGCCTTGCCGCTGGAGGGAGTCATCGATCTCGATGCCGAGCGCGCCCGCCTCGCCAAGGAGATCCAGAAGCTCGATGCGGACGTGGCCAAGATCGACGCGAAGCTCGGAAACGCGGATTTCATCAAGCGCGCCCCAGAGGAAGTCGTCGAGGAGCAGCGCGAACGCCGCGAAGAGGCGCTGACCCGCAAGGCGAAGATGGAAGAGGCGCTCGGACGCCTCAAGGATGCCTGAGGCAGTCCAATTACGCGGGTCATCACCTCCCCGGACTTGAGCCGGGGTCCCGCGCCGGCGATCCCGCTTTCACCACCCTCTCACCTCATCCTGAGGAGGTCGCGCAGCGACCGTCTCGAAGGAGGGTCCAGAGCGCACTGGATCCTCCTTCGAGACGCAGCCTGCGGCTGCTCCTCAGGATGAGGACAGAGGGAAACCGAGCCGGATTGAAGGCGGGGCTGGCCGGGACAAGCCCGGCCATGACAGACGTGGTGTGAGCCCCCCGTTATCCGATCACGAAGTCCACCAGGAGCTTCAGGTTCAGCACGACGATCACGGCGGCGATCGCGGCGGCGAAAATGGTGAGCCAGCGCGGGGTGACCAAGGCTCCCATTTTGGCCTTCGAGGCGGTCATGGTCACGAGCGGGATGACCGCGAAGGGAAGCTGGAGGCTCAGGACCACCTGGCTCAGGATCAGGAGCTTCGCCGTGCCGCTCTCGCCATAGGCGATGGTGACGGCGGCCGCCGGAACGATGGCGATGCCGCGCGTGATGAGGCGGCGCATCCAGGGCGCCATCCTGAAATTGATGAAGCCCTCCATGACAATCTGGCCGGCCATGGTCGCCGTGACCGTGGAGTTGAGCCCGCAGCAGAGAAGCGACAGGCCGAAGAGCATCGGCGCGACGGCGCTGCCGAGGATTGGCTGGAGGAGGGTATGCGCCTCGCCGAGTTCCGCGATCTCGGTCCGGCCGGTGTGGTGGAAGGCGGCGGCCGCGAGGATGAGGAGGGACGCATTGATCGTCAACGCGAACATCAGGGCGATGGTCGAGTCGAGTGTTGCGAAGCGCAGGGCCTCCCGCCGTTCCTCCAGCGTGTCCCCATAGGCTCGCGTCTGCACGATGCCGGAATGCAGGTACAGGTTATGCGGCATCACCGTCGCGCCCAGGATTCCGAGCGCGAGATAGAGCATGTCCGGATTGGTGACGATCTCGGTCGTCGGCGCAAAGCCCGTGATCACGCCCGCCCAGTCCGGATCGGCCATGGCGATCTGGATGCCGAAGCACACGGCGATCACGCCGAGTAGGGTGATGATAAAGGCCTCGACCCAGCGGAAGCCGAGATTCTGGAGATAGAGAATCAGGAACACGTCGAGTGCCGTGATGACGACGCCGATTTCGAGCGGGATCCCGAAGAGCAGGTTGAGGCCGATCGCCGTACCAATGACCTCCGCAAGGTCCGTGGCGCAGATGGCCAGTTCCGCTAGCACCCACAGGCCCCATGCAACGGGCTTCGGGTAGGCATCCCGGCAGGCCTGGGCGAGGTCGCGGCCTGTGGCGACCGCCAGCCGGGCGCAGAGGGATTGCAGGACGATCGCCATGATGTTGGAGATCAGGGCGACCGAGAGCAGGGCGTAGCCGTATTTCGAGCCTCCGGCGAGGGAGGTCGCCCAGTTGCCCGGATCCATGTAGCCCACGGCCACCAGATAGCCCGGCCCCAGGAACGCCGCGGCCCGCCGCCAGGTCGACCCCGGCCGCACGGCGATGGAGCGATTCACCTCCGGGAGAGATGCCTGTTCCGAAGAGCGCCGCCAGGCGGCTTTCTGTACGAGGGAAATCGGGGCGGGCTGATCCATGGGAGCTTTCTGCAGTTGCAAACGATTTGCAATAAAAAGCTAGCGTGGATCCAGCGTGTCAGCAAGGGGGGAAATGCACAAAGTTGCATCCGGAGCGGCACGTAACCCTCAAGGGAGAGGAGCCCGTCGGGCTTCGGAGTACCCAATGACGGATTTGCGAGCGGTTCCCTCCCCCTTGTGGGGAGGGCCAGGGGAGGGAAGTTGCTGAACTCGACCAGCGTCACCGCCTTGCGGCAGACTAACGACCTGCCAGCGCATTCTCGGCCAGCCTCTTGAGTCGCATAATGTTCAGGCGTGACAAGTCGCATGAGGTTTGCTCTAGGTTTCCGAAAACCCGGACGGGAAATCTGGTAAGGGATGGAAATGCTCGAGAGTGTCCTGATTGCCAATCGTGGCGAGATCGCCTGTCGCATCATCCGCACCGCCCGGCAGCTGGGGATGCGGACCATCGCGGTCTATTCGGAGGCCGATGCGGGTTCGCTCTTCGTGCAGATGGCCGACGAGGCCCACCCGATCGGCCCGCCGCCCGCCCGCGAGAGCTATCTCCAGATCGACAGGATCATCGAGGTCGCCAGGCGCACGAAGGCGGCATCGATCCACCCCGGCTATGGCTTCCTGTCCGAGCGGGCCGAGTTCGCGGAGGCCTGTGCCCAGAACGGAATCGTCTTCGTTGGGCCCCCGGCCTCCGCCATCAAGGCCATGGGCCTGAAGGACGCGGCCAAATCGCTCGTGCAGCAGGCGGGCGTGCCGGTGGTGCCCGGCTATCACGGGTCCAAGCAGGATCCGGATTTCCTGCGCCAGAAGGCATATGAGATCGGCTATCCGGTTCTCATCAAGGCGGTCGCCGGCGGCGGTGGCAAGGGCATGCGGCGGGTCGAGAAGGCGGCCGATTTCGACGCGGCGTTGGAGAGCGCCCAGCGGGAGGCGCAGAGCTCCTTCGGCGATCCGCGCGTGCTGGTGGAAAAGTACATTCTTTCCCCGCGCCACATCGAGATCCAGGTTTTCGCCGACGGTCACGGCAACGTGGTGCATCTGTTCGAGCGCGACTGCTCGCTCCAGCGCCGCCACCAGAAGGTGATCGAGGAGGCGCCGGCTCCGGGCATGACGCCCGAGATGCGCCAGGCGATGGGACAGGCGGCCGTCGAGGCCGCTCGCGCGGTCGGCTATGTGGGGGCGGGCACCGTCGAGTTCATCGCCGACGGCCGGGAGGGGCTGCGTCCCGACCGGTTCTACTTCATGGAGATGAACACCCGCTTGCAGGTGGAGCATCCGGTGACGGAAGCGATCACGGGACTCGACCTCGTGGAACTGCAGTTCCGGGCCGCCGCGGGCGAGGCGCTGCCTTTCGCGCAAGGCGATCTTTCCATCGACGGCCATGCAGTCGAGGCGCGCCTTTACGCGGAGGACCCGGAAAAGGAGTTCCTGCCGTCCACGGGCAAGCTCTGGGCCCTGGAATTTCCAGAGGGCGAGGGCATCCGCATCGATACCGGCGTCGAGGCCGGGGCCGAGGTCACGCCCTATTACGATCCCATGATCGCGAAGGTCATTGCCCATGGCGCGACCCGCGAGGAGGCCCTGGACAAGCTGGCCGAGGCGCTGGGGCAAACGATCGTCGCCGGTCCGAAGACCAATGCGGCCTTCCTGAAGAAGCTGTGCGAAGCCGAGGGGTTCAGGGCAGGGCAGTTCGATACTGGTTTTATTGATCGCAATCTCGATGCCCTCGGCGTTGGCCCGCAGCCTGTCGATGAAGTCGCTGTCTCATTCGGCGCGTCCGCGCTGATCTCCCGTGAGATCGAACGCCTGCGCATGAACGAGTTGCAGAAGAGCGACGAGCCGTCCTCGCCGTGGTCGATCCCGGACGGCTATCAGCTTCTGGGACTTCGCAGCGTCGGCGTGCCGTTGCGCGTCGATGGCGAGCGCGTCGAGGCCCGTGAGGTGTTCAGTCGCGAGCAGCCGGGCGCGAGCACCGTCGCATTCGGCGCGCGCGATCCCTGGGCCGATGCGGAGATCGATCAGGAGGTAGTGGCCCCGCACGGGGTCTACATCATCCGCAACGGTCGCCAGACGCTCGTGCAGCCCTACGATCCCTTCGATGTCGATCTCGAGCACATGGACGAAGGCGGCACGGTCAAGGCGCCGATGCATGGCAAGCTCATCGCCGTCTTCGTGCAGCCCGGCGACCGGGTCGAGAAGGGCCAGCGGCTTGCCATCGTGGAGGCGATGAAGATGGAGCACGTGCTGGTCGCGCCCTCCGATGCCGAGGTGGCGGAGATCGCCGCCGAGCCGGGCGCGCAGGTGGCGGAAGGCGCGCGCCTGATCGTGCTCAAGACGGAGGAATGACCTGTGGCGCATTGCCGGGTGACAGGCCGGGCGGCGCGTGGTTGAGACGGATATGGCACTTCACCTGATCAAGCTCTGCGTCGGCTGCGACTCCATTACGGACCTCGAGGAATGGATCGAGGAGAATCGCGCCTTGCACCGGCGCCTCGGCCGCGACTACGAGCAGACGCACACCACCCGCATGGTGCCCAAGCGGGTCGACGAGCTTCTGGATGGCGGCTCCCTGTTCTGGGTGATCAAGGGACAGGTTGCCGCCCGCCAGAAGCTGCTGGACATCCGCCCCTTCACCGACGCGGACGGGATCGGCCGCTGCCGTCTGGTGCTGGAGTCGAAGGTCGTCGCCGTGGAGCCGCGGTCCTTCAGGCCGTTCCAGGGCTGGCGCTATCTCGCTGCCAAGGAGGCCCCGCGTGACATCGACCTGAAAACGGGCGATCTTGCCGTGATGCCGGAGGACATGCGCCGCGAGCTGGCCGATTTGGGCCTTCTGTAACTTGTGTGAGTCGTTGGAGTTGGTTCGATGAGGATTCTCTGCGCGTCTTTCGCGATTCTGATTTCCGCCGGCGGTCCTGTCCTTGCGAAAGAGTGCCGCATGCCTGACGTGCCGCCGGGCGTTCGCCTTCAGGTTCCGCCCGAATGCAGGGATCGGTTCGAAGTATCCCGGTCGGCGACGGCCAAGGAGGATTCCCTGCGGGCCAACCAGGGCTTCATCGATCTGGGCAACAGCACCCAGGTGCGGATCGGCGGCCGTATCCGGGCGGAAGCCATGGGACGCCGTTAGACTTTTTTGCAGGGGATTGTGCTGGAACCACGCCGCCTCGAACAGCATTGGCTCAGCAGTACAGTTGAGTGGAGGTTCCGATGCTGATGTGTGCATCCGAAGGCCGGCACTGGCGCTATGAAGTCTGCGAGCACGATGACGGCTATCTGGTCCAGATGAGGGACCTTGCCACGGGCGAGCTGGACGAGGAATTCTCCACCATCTTCCGCACACTGCCCGTCGCCTTCGCCTATGCCGAGATGTCGGCAGCTTACGAGCGCTATGCCGCATCCGAACTCGAGCATGTGGAGGACGATGAGATCGGGATCGATGTCGAAGCGACCGAGCGCCATTTCATCGACCTGAGCGACCGGCTGCACGATTCCGGCGTCAACGGCATCGTCGTCCAGACCTGGGAACGAGAAAGCCAGCGTAGCCGGGTCGCCCTGCTGCACTGAAACTTATCAGGACAAGCGGCGGTCTCGCGCTTGCAAGGTGGACTGGCCCCTCTAGCATCGCTCCATCACGACTCACCATGATGGAGTTTCCATGGCCGATCTTTCCGCCTTCCCGATCGCGAGCCGCTGGCCGGCCCAGCACCCCGAGCGGATCCAGCTCTATTCCACGCCCACGCCCAACGGGGTCAAGGTCTCCATCATGCTGGAGGAGACCGGGCTGCCCTACGAGCCGCATTTTATCAATATCGGCCAGAACGAGACATGGACCCCCGAATTCCTGTCCCTGAACCCGAACGGCAAGATCCCGTCCATCATCGATCCCGACGGGCCGGGTGGAAAGCCACTGCCTCTGTTCGAATCCGGCGCGATCCTCCTGTATCTCGCCGAGAAGACCGGCAAGTTCCTGCCCTTGGATCCGGCCCGGCGCTACGAGACCATCCAGTGGGTGTTCTTCCAGATGGCGGCCGTGGGACCGATGTTCGGTCAGCTCGGCTTCTTCCACAAATTCGCCGGGCGGGAGATCGAGGACAAGCGGCCGCTCGAGCGATACCGCAATGAATCCAAGCGCCTGCTCGGCGTGCTTGAGACGAGGCTCGAAGGCCGGGACTGGATCATGGGTGAGGACTACACCATCGCCGACATCTCCCTGCTCGGCTGGGTCCGCAACCTGATCGGCTTCTACGGCGCTGGAGAACTGGTGGAGTTCGACAGCCTCAGGCGGGTGCCGGCCTGGCTGGAGCGCGGCCTCGCTCGTCCTGCCGTCCAGCGCGGGCTCGATATTCCGAAGCGGCCCGAATAGGACTTCGCCGCGGCCGCCATTCTTCAAACCGGCGATTTACATCGGCCCCATCCCGGCCCACATGTTGGGGTGGGGAAGAAAACGATGATGTTGCTTTATGGAATCGCGGCCGTTGCCCTTCTTTGGTGGCTCGCCAAGGCTTATGCGCGCACCGACGCGAAGGTGCTGGCAAAGAGCGTCAAGACCGTGGCCGGGATTGCGGCTCTCGGCGCGGCCGTGCTTCTGGGCATCAGGGGCCGCTTCGACATGGCCCTCCTGCTCGGCGGGTTCGGCGCCTGGGCACTCGGATGGGAGGCCCTGAACCTTCCCGGACCCTGGCGGAAGTTCCAGCAGACGACCGGCCGATTCTCCCGCATCCGGTCCGCCATGGTCGAGATGGAGATCGATCACGCGACCGGCGCCGTCGAGGGCAGCGTCCTGGTCGGAGCGCTCGCAGGGCGACGCCTGTCGAGCCTCGACCCTGAAAGCCTGCGGCAGCTCTACGACGAATGCTGCGCCCACGACCCTCAGGGCGTCCCCCTCCTAGAGGCTTATTTTGATCGCCGGTTTTCCGGCTGGCGTGAAAACGCTCAGGGAGATCGTGACACGCGGACGCGCACCCATGCGCATTCGGGCGTAATGACGAAAGAGGAAGCTTACCAGATCCTGGGTCTTCAGCCGGGCGCGAGCGTCGACGAGATCCGAAAAGCGCACCGGACGCTCATGAAGAGACTCCATCCCGATCAGGGAGGGACGGCGTACCTCGCGGCTCGCGTGAACGAGGCGAGAGAAGTTCTGCTGGGCCGACATCGCTGATACTCCACGCGCGATCCGGTTGGTCTTGCTGCGGCGGCGCAAGTACAACGCACCGCCGCAGAACGATCTTGCTGTCGGCTGTCAGCCGCGGGACGCGAAGCAGTTCACGCCACCCTTCTTGAGCTGCTTGCAGGCATTGGCCGCATCGTTGGACTCGGAGAAGCCGGAGAAGCGGGCGCGATAGAGAGTGCTTCCATCGACGGTTACCTTCTCGGTGAAGGGGGCGGCCTTGCCCAGGACCTTCCCGAAGCGGCTGCGAGCCGTATCGAGAATAGCCTTGGCCTTGTCCTCGTCGTCCGTAGCCCCGAGCTGGATCACCCAGCCCGTCACGGTTTTCCTGGGCTCGGCGGTCTCGGCCTTGGCGGCTTCTGTCTTGACGGAGGCCGTCCTGACCGTCGCGGTCTCGTCTGCCTTGGCCTCGATCTTGGCCTGCAGCGCAGCCTTCTGGGAGGCCGGGATCGGCGCCGGTTCAGGAAGCGCGGCGTAGGCCTGCGCGTTCAGAGGAAGAGGCTCCTGGCCTTTCTGCCAGCGGACGGAGGAAGGCGTGGTGGTGGAACTGGCGCCCGCTGCCGAGGCAACCACCGGCCGCAAGGTGTTCAGGTCGAGCGGTTTGCGCTCGGGGACCTGGGGCGTCGAAGCCTGCGCGACGGCAGCCTGGGCGGTCGCCGAGGCGACTTTCACCGGAGCCGCGCCGGAGGTGGACTCGACCGGCCGCGGAGCCGGAGCGGCGGCCACCATGGCGGGCTGGCTCTCGACGACGGCAGGTGCCGTCCGGGCGCCCGCATAGGCTCGGGGCAGATGATTTTCGATCAGGGACGCCATCTTCTGGTCGCGTGAAGAGCCGGACCTGCCGCCGAGCACCACGGCGACGATGCTGCGGTTGTCGGTGTTGACCGAGGTCAGGAGGTTGAAGCCCGACAGACGGGTGTAGCCGGTCTTGATGCCGTCCACGCCCTCGACCTTGCCGAGCAACCGATTGTGGCCGCGGATGGTGCGCTTGCCGAATTGGAACGACTGGGTCTGGAAATAGGCGAAGTATCGCGGAAAACGGTCCTGGATGGCGCGGCCAAGGACCGACAGGTCACGGGCCGTGGTGATGTTCGGCGGCTCGTGCGGAAGGCCATGCGGGTTGTAGAAGGCCGTCGAGCTCATGCCGAGCTCCCTGGCCTTGCGGGTCATCATCTGGGCGAAAGCGTCCTCGGAGCCGGCGATGTTCTCGGCCACGACGACGGAGACGTCGTTGGCCGACAGGGTGACCATGGCCTTGATGGCATCGTCGACCTCGATGGTCGAGCCGGGGCGCAGGCCGAGCTTTGTCGGCGGCTGGCTTGCGGCATATTCCGAGACGGTGAGAGGAGTGTCGAGGCGCATGCGGCCGCGCTCGAGCTGCTCGAAAAGGAGATAGAGGCTCATCACCTTCGTGAGCGAGGCCGGGATGCGTGGCGCGTCGATGTTCTCGCCCTGCAGGACCTTGCCGGTCTTGGAATCGACGACGATGGAGGCGGTGAGGGGGCTATAGCCCCCCGACGACTTGACCTTGCGGGGAGCCGCGTCTGCCGGGGAAGCTATCGCAACGGCAACTGACGCAACAATACCAATGAGTGCCCATGTCTTTCGGCGTCCCGTCCAAACCGAATTCATGCTGCAGAAATCCCTGTTTCGTTTGGTTTTAGGCTCGTGCGCCCGGCTCTCTCGATGGAACCGTTGCCGGCGCAACACATCCTGCAACCGTAAGAGGTTGCGGTTACGGGGCGGTTAACGGAGGTATTTCGAATGGCTTTGATTTTGTGCGATGCACAATAAAACTTGACAAATTTTTGTGCGGTGCACATATTGGGTTCGTTGGCTATCCAGCGGCGCCAACCGACATTTAACGCCTTATTGCCGAGGTTCACAATGCTCCAGTCTTTTACCCAGATTCAGAAGTTCGGCCAGGACAACCTGGATGCCACCGCGAAGGCGCTCGGCGCTTTCTCCAGCAACAGCCAGGCGATCGCAGCCGAGACGGCCGATTTCGCCCGCAAGTCCTTCGAGCAGACCTCGGCCACCGTCGAGAAGCTGCTTGGCGTGCAGACCCTCGACAAGGCTGTGGAGATTCAGACGGCTTTCGTGAAGAGCGCCTATGACAGCCTCGTCGGCCAGACCACCAGGATGGGCACCCTCTACTCGAACCTGGCCACGGAGACGATGAAGCCCTTCGAAGGGCTCCTCTCCAAGTCGGCTGCCTGAGCCAGGAGATCCTGTCTTCTCTCACGAAGCGCCCGGGCCTGTCCCGGGCGTTTTGCGTTGGGGGGCTGCCATGCGCCCAAGGCCGGGCGTCCGGTGCCCGCCGCGCTCGCTCTGGCTTGATCAAGATGTCGCTCTTTTCTTCCCGGCTGCGACCACCCATCTGTTGATCTAGCGAACCGAATGGAGCGACTATACATTTGGCTCGGTGCCGATGGTCCGGGACGGGCCGGAGGCCAAGGCCGAGAACAGAAGAAGGGGCGGTCGTCCGACGATGCTGCGGTTAGCTCAAGGTACTTTGACCCTGTCGGAGTCGTCTCCGATTTCCGCTGCCGGCGGGTCACAGCCCCCTGGAGGCGATGATGGCGGCCGCTCGAACACGGCCATCATCACGAAAACCAAGCCGCGCACGAAACGGCCGAACCTTTACCGCGTTCTTCTTTTGAACGATGATTACACCCCGATGGAGTTCGTGGTGCATGTGCTGGAGCGGTTCTTCAACAAGAACCGCGAGGATGCGACCCGGATCATGTTGCATGTGCATCAGAACGGCGTTGGGGAATGTGGAGTTTTTACCTACGAAATTGCCGAGACCAAGGTGACCCAGGTGATGGATTTCGCCCGGAAGCACCAGCATCCTCTGCAATGCGTCATGGAAAAGAATTAGCCGAGCCCCGTCTCATAAAAGGACAAGCCGTTGCCGAGCTTTTCTCGCAGTCTTGAACAAGCCCTTCATCGAGCTCTCGCTCTCGCCGGCGAGCGCCGCCATGAATACGCAACTCTCGAACACCTTCTCCTGGCCCTGATCGACGACCAGGATGCTGCGGCCGTCATGCGGGCCTGCAATGTCGATCTCGAAATTCTTCGCCGCAACCTGGTCGATTACGTCGATAGCGAACTTGCCAATCTCGTGGCCGACGGGCGGCAGGATTCCAAGCCGACAGCCGGCTTCCAGCGCGTGATCCAGCGGGCGGTGATCCATGTCCAGTCTTCCGGTCGCGACGAGGTGACCGGCGCGAACGTGCTCGTGGCCATCTTCGCCGAGCGCGAGAGCCATGCCGCCTACTTCCTGCAGGAGCAGGACATGACCCGCTACGATGCGGTCAACTATATCAGCCACGGTATCGCCAAGCGTCCTGGCCTCACGGAGAGTCGCTCGCCGCGCGGGACCGAGGAGGAATCGTCCTCCGAGCGCCCGACCCAGGACGAGGGCGACTCGCGCCAGAAGAAAAAGGGCGACGCGCTCGAGGCTTACTGCGTCAACCTCAACAAGAAGGCGAAGGAGGGCCGGATCGATCCGCTGATCGGCCGCGAATCCGAAGTCCAGCGCACCATCCAGGTCCTGTGCCGCCGCCAGAAGAACAACCCGCTCCTCGTCGGCGATCCGGGCGTCGGCAAGACCGCCATCGCGGAAGGGCTGGCTCGCAAGATCGTCCAGGGTGAGGTTCCGGAGGTGCTCAAGGGCGCTACCGTCTTCGCGCTCGACATGGGCACGCTCCTGGCCGGCACCCGCTACCGCGGCGACTTCGAGGAGCGCCTGAAGCAGGTCATGAAGGAGATCGAGGCGCACCCGAACGCCATCATGTTCATCGATGAGATCCATACGGTGATCGGCGCCGGGGCCACTTCCGGGGGCGCGATGGATGCCTCGAACCTGCTGAAGCCTGCCCTGGCCCAGGGCAGCCTCCGCTGCATCGGCTCCACGACCTACAAGGAATACCGCCAGTATTTCGAGAAGGACCGGGCCCTCGTGCGTCGCTTCCAGAAGATCGACGTCAACGAGCCGTCAGTGCCGGATGCCATCGAGATCGTGAAGGGCCTGAAGCCCTATTTCGAGGACTTCCACAAGCTGAAATACACCAACGACGCCGTGAAGGCGGCGGTGGAGCTGTCGGCCCGCTACATCAACGACCGCAAGCTTCCGGACAAGGCTATCGATGTGATCGACGAGACCGGCGCGTCGCAGATGCTCCTGCCCGAAGGCCGCCGGAAGAAGACCATCGGCGTGAAGGAAATCGAGACCACCATCGCCACCATGGCGCGCATCCCGCCCAAATCCGTGTCGAAGGACGATGCGGAGGTGCTCGCGCACCTGAAGGACACCCTGAAGCGGGTCGTGTATGGACAGGACAAGGCCATCGAGGCCCTGTCCTCGGCGATCAAGCTGGCCCGTGCCGGCCTGCGGGATGCGGAAAAGCCTATCGGCTCCTATCTCTTCGCTGGCCCCACGGGCGTCGGCAAGACGGAGGTCGCCAAGCAGCTCGCCGCGTCGCTCGGTGTCGAACTCCTGCGCTTCGACATGTCCGAGTACATGGAACGGCATACGGTCAGCCGCCTGATCGGCGCGCCTCCCGGCTATGTGGGCTTCGACCAGGGCGGTCTCCTGACCGACGGAATCGATCAGCACCCGCATTGCGTGCTCCTGCTCGACGAGATCGAGAAGGCTCATCCGGACCTGTTCAACATCCTGCTCCAGGTCATGGACCACGGGAAACTGACGGACCATAACGGCAAGCAGGTCGATTTCCGTAACGTGATCATCATCATGACCACGAACGCGGGCGCGGCCGACATGGCCCGTGCCGCCTACGGCTTCACCCGCAGCAAGCGCGAGGGGGACGATACGGAGGCGATCAACAAGCTGTTCACGCCCGAGTTCCGCAACCGCCTCGATGCGGTCATCTCCTTCGCCCATCTGCCGAAGGACGTGGTCCAGAAGGTGGTCGACAAGTTCGTCATGCAGCTCGATGCCCAGCTGGCCGACCGCAACGTCTCGATCGAACTCACCGACGAGGCTCGCGACTGGCTGGTCGAACATGGCTACGACGAGGCCATGGGGGCCCGTCCGATGGGCCGCCTGATCCAGTCCACCATCAAGACGCCGCTGGCCGATGAAGTCCTCTTCGGCCGCCTCAAGAACGGCGGGGCTGTCCGCGTGGTGGTCAAGACGGACGAGGCCGGTCTGCGGAGCCTCGGCTTCGAATACGTCGAAGGGCCGGTGAAGCCGAAGCCCGAGAAGGACGTGACGAATGCCGCCAAGAAGAAGCCCAAGTCCAAGGCGGCTTCCTCGAAGGCGAAAAAGGCTGTGAAACCGAAGGGATCCGATGGTAATGGGGGTGGAGGTGTCCGCACCGTTCCGAAAGTTCCATTGGTTCGAGCATGACGAGTGATATCCACAAGGGCCCCCTGGAGGCGTCCCCGACCCTGCAAGCACCGGCGAAGCTGTCATGGCGCGAGAAACGCTATCAGCGCCGTCGCCGGCGCGTGTGGTTCGAGGAAGTCCTGGGCTGGATCCTCGTGCCCGTGATCCTCATCGGCTGCTACTGGCTGCTCAATATCGGCCTGAATGCGGTCGGCACGTCGCCTGCCGCGATCATGGAAGGAATTGACGCGATCATCGCCAGTCTCTGAGGCAGTCAGCTGCCTTTCCGTTAGCCTATCAAGCCGCGTCGGATCGCATCCGACGCGGCTTTTTGCTTGTCCGGGCTAACGTAGTGGCAGGCCTGTTTGACTCCATGAGGCCCGAATCCTAGCCTGCGCGAAGCAGGCGCCCTGCCGGCTGTGTTTCTGGTGGAAAATGAGGTCGACGTGACGAAACTGATCGGTATCTCGGGAAGTTTGCGCCAGGCTTCGTACAACTCCGCCCTGCTCAGGAACGCGGCGGGCCTGATGCCCGAGAATGCGGAACTCATCGTCGAGACCATCCGGGGAATTCCCCTTTATGATGCGGACGTCGAGGTCAATGAGGGCATTCCGCCCCGCGTTGCGGAGCTGAAGGATGCCGTGGCCGCTGCGGACGGGCTGCTTCTCGTCACGCCGGAATACAACAATTCCATCCCGGGCGTGTTCAAGAACGCCATCGACTGGCTCTCCCGGCCGGACTCGGACATCAAGCGCGTCTTCGGCAGCAAGCCGGTCGCCGTGATCGGCGCATCGCCCGGAGGCTTCGGCACGATCCTGTCCCAGAATGCGTGGCTTCCGGTCCTGCGCACGCTGAGAACCGATTTCTGGGCGGAAGGGCGCCTGATGGTGTCGCGCGCGCAGACTGTATTCAACCAGGACGGAACCTTCGCCGATCAGAAGATCGAGGAGCAGCTGCGCAAATATCTGGAAGGCTTCACGGCCTACGTTCGAGCCGCGCGGCAGAACAGACCTGCGCCCTGAATAGACCGCTAATCCTGCTCCCGGTGCCGGAACGGGGTGGCCTCCGTCAACTCTTCAGCCGCTTCGGACACATAGAGGCGCTCCTGGTCCAGGTAGGCCTGCACCGCCCGGCGCAGCGATGCGTCGGCGATGTCGTGGGCCGAGGACGTGATCACGGGCCTGTAGCCGCGCGCGAGCTTGTGCTCGCCCTGCGCCCCGGCCTCGACCCGGTCGAGGCCGCGGGCGATGGCGAAGTCGATCGCCTGGTAATAGCAGACCTCGAAATGCAGGAAGGGGTGATCCTCGATGCAGCCCCAGTTGCGGCCATAGAGGCGCTTGTCGCCGATGAAGTTGATGGCCCCCGCGATGTAGCGTCCGTTGCGCTTCGCCATGACGAGCAGGACCCGGTCGGCCATGCGCTCGCCGACGAGGGAGAAGAAGCGGCGGTTGAGATACGGCCGCCCCCATTTGCGTGAGCCCGTGTCCATGTAGAAGGCGAAGAAGGCGTCCCAATGGGCCTCGGTGATGTCCTGGCCCGTCACCCACTCGATGGAAATGCCGTTCGCCAGGGCATCGCGCCGCTCGCGCCGGATCGCCTTGCGCTTGCGGGAAGCCAGCGCCGCGAGGAAGTCGTCGAAGGTGCCGTAGCCGTCGTTGAACCAGTGGAACTGCTGGTCGTCCCGCCGCAGGAAATTCTCCGAAGTCAGCGCCGCGAGGTCCGCTTCCTGAAGGAAGGTGGCGTGAATGGAGGAGGCGCCCGTCTGGTCGCGCAGGGCCCTGAGGCCGGCGATCAGGTAGGAACGGATCTCCGCCGCCCGAGGCCCGCCCGGAACGAGGAGGCGAGGGCCGGTGACCGGCGTGAACGGAACCGCGACCAGGAGCTTGGGATAGTAACGCCCGCCCGCGCGGGAATAGGCATCCGCCCAGGAATGGTCGAAGACGTATTCGCCCATGGAATGGGACTTGAGATAACAGGGAGCCGCGCCCAGGAGTTTTTCCGCCTCGTCCTCGACGAGGACATGGACCGGCGCCCAGCCGGTCTTGCTCCCGACACAGCCGGAATCCTCCAGGGCGGACAGAAAGGCGTGAGATACGAACGGGTTGAACGGATCGTCGTCACCAGAGCCGGTCTCGACGGTACATGCGTCCCAGTCGGCGGAGGGAACCGCTTTCAGGCCTTGGGCGATTTTGACTTGGAACGTCACTGGGTAGAAGGATCTCGCCGTTCAGCGTAAGAGCTAATCACTCGGCGAGATCCTTGCAAGCGCTAGCGCATCGTGCGGACCCAGCGGGCCGCGCTAGCGAAAAGTGGTCCCGGTTTTCCGCGCCGAACGATGCGCCAGTTTAGAAATTGAGCATCGGATTCGATCCCAAAAGTGGACGCCACTTTTGGGTCCGATGCTCTAGGTGTTTGATCCCGGGGTTTGATGGAGCAGTCTTTTCCGCGGCATGGAAGGAAGCACTATGGGCCAGGTTCTTC
>JAEWKH010000059.1 GCA_023386155.1 Pseudomonadota bacterium | reverse complement strand
GGCACAGGCGGCGCGGGCACGGGCGGCGCCGGCGGCGCCGGCACGGCAACCGCGGGCGATACGACCGGCGGCGACTCCGCCTCCGGTGCGGCGACGGGCGGCGATACGTCCGGCGGCAACACGGTCGGCGGCTCCGCGACCGGCGGCAATGCGGGAGCCAACGGCGGCACAGCCGGCGGCAATGCCATGGCCAATGTGGAGCAGGGTGGTGGCGGAACGGCGGCCTCCGATCAGGACGTCGGCGACTTCACCTTCACCCAGGACAATGACTCCGACGCCACCTCCACGCAGGACCAGGCGGTGACGATCGATCTGGACCAGACGATGGACGCAACGCAGGACGCGAGCCTGACGTTCACGTTCGACTTCGGCGATTTCGACTTCAGCTTCGGAGTCTGAGCGCCGGAAACGGCAATCCGGGGTCATGACATTCTCACGGCCCCGGATCGGCGCTCGCGCAACCTTCCCCGATCGTGCGAGCGCCTGCCCGATCCCGACTGACGCGCCTGGAGACCGCGTATGGCCATGAACTGGATGAAGGTCCGCCACCAGACCGAAGTGGAGCAAGCCTTCCGGCTCTGTCGTTACTCTCTGGCCCTCGTCGCGGGCTTGAGCTTCTTCGTCAATCTGCTGGCCCTGACCATGCCGCTCTACCTGCTGCAGGTCTACGACCATGTGCTGTCGAGCCAGAGCCTCGACACGCTCTTCATGCTCACCCTCATCGTCATCTTCGCGCTAGCGCTCCATGCCGTCATCGAGGCCCTGCGGCGCGAGATGCTCGCCCGGGTCGGGGCATGGCTCGAAGAGCGCCTGCAGGCCTCCGTGCTCACCGCGGCGGTGCAGGCGGCGTTGCGGGCCGACCCTGCGGGAGCCGCGCAGGCATGGCGCGACCTCGGCACCCTGCGCCAGTTCTTCGGGGGCTCTGCATGCACGGCGCTCTTCGATCTGCCGTGGACGCCCATCTTCCTGCTGGCCATGACCCTGGTTCACCCCCTGCTGGGCGCCATCGGCATCGTGGCTTCCCTCATCCTGTTCGGCTTTGCATGGTTGAACGAGACCGTGACGCGGGCCCCCTTCGCACGCGCCGCCGCGGCCTCGTCCGAAAGCCAGCATCGCTTCGAGTCGCTGATGCGCAACGTGGAAGCGATCACCGCCATGGGCATGTTGCCCGGCGTGGCGCGCATCCTGTCCGACGAACATGCGCACGCCAAGGCGGCTCAGCTGTCGGCAGGCGCGCGCGCCTCCACGATCCAGGCGCTGGCGCGCTTCGTCCGCTTTCTCGCTCAGGTGCTCGTGATGGCCGCGGCCTCGTTCCTCGTCATCCGGCACGATGTCAGCCCGGCCGCGATCTTCGCCGCCTCGATCCTGCTCGGCCGCTCGCTCGGGCCCGTCGAGGGCGCGATCGGCACCTGGAAGGCCGTCACCAATGTGCGGCTCGCCTATGACCGCATCCGGCGCATCATGCAGGCCGCTCCGCCGCCCGTGAAGGGCATGGAGCTGCCCGCGCCGAGCGGTCTCCTCGAGGTCGAGCAGCTCACCTACGTGCCGCCCGGATCGACCGAGCCCATCGTGCGCCGCCTTTCGATGATGGTCTGCGCCGGCAAGGTGCTCGGTGTCGTCGGCCCCTCGGGGGCCGGAAAATCCACCCTCGGCCGCCTGATCGCCGGAACCGTTCCGCCGACCACGGGGCATGTGCGCCTCGACGGCGCCGATATCGGCGTGTGGATGGCCTCCGGCGGCCACCGCTACTTCGGCTACCTGCCTCAGGATGTCGAGCTCTTCGCCGGCACCGTTGCGGAGAACATCTCGCGCCTGTCCGAGGCGAACTCCGCCGACATCATCGCGGCCGCCCGGCTGGTGGATCTGCACGACATCGTCATGCGCCTGCCCAGGGGCTACGACACCCATATCGGCGAAGGCGGCGCGAGGCTCTCCGGCGGTCAGCGCCAGAAGCTGGGGCTCGCGCGCGCGTTCTTCGGCGACCCGCGCCTTATCGTTCTCGACGAGCCCAATGCCAGCCTCGATCCCGAAGGCGAGGAAGCGCTGCGACGGGCCATCGACGAGATGAAGTCCCGTGGCGCGACGATCATCATCATCGCCCAGCGTCTCGGCATCCTGTCCGTCGCCGACAATGTGCTCGTGCTCGACAACGGCATGGTCAACGCCTATGGCGAGCGACGCGAGATCGCCGAGAAGATCGCCCAGGGACGGACGGCGATCAGGGTCGTGCAGCAGGCCAAATCGAAGCCTGGGGCGCGCATGCCGAAAGTCAACGAAGGCCCGATGATCACTGCGCCTGGCCAGCAGGTCGCCAAGGGAGTTGCGTGATGGCCAAGACCTCTCCCGTCATCGACCTCTCCGATATTCTGCCGCCGCCGCCGCCCACGCCGTTCCAGCGGATCAGGTGGCTGACGGCGACCGCCTTCGGGCTCGTGGTGGTGTTCATCGGCGGCTTCGGGATCTGGTCGACCACCGCGCCGCTCGAAAGCGCCGCCATCGCGATAGGATCGGTCGAGGCCGAGAGCAGCCGCAAGGTCGTGCAGCATCTCGAAGGAGGCATCGTTGCCAAGATCCTCGTGAAGGACGGCGATGCCGTGACGGCCGGCCAACCGCTGATCCAGCTCGACGACACCAGGGCCAGGGCGACGGCGCAGGCGCTCCAGGGCCAGCTCCGCGAGGCGCAGGCCCGCGAGGCGCGGCTTCTCGCCGAACGTGACGGGCACGACACCATCCTGTTCCCGCTCCCCTTGCGCTGGACGGCGGAAAAGGATCCCGCTCTTGCCGAGATCCTATCCGGCCAGCAGCGCATCTTCACCAGCCGCCGCCAGCTCTATCAGTCGCAACTCGCCGTGCTGGTGCAGCGGCAGCAGCAGATTTCGCGCCAGATGCTGGGGCTGCGCTATCAGGTGAGCGCTGCGGAGAAGCGGGCCGAAATCATCAAGAGAGAGATGGAGTCCATCGCGCCGCTCGTTGCCAGGGGCGTCATCGCCCAGCCGCGCAAGCTGCAGCTCGAACGGGAGCAGGCCGAGATCGACGGAAGGCGGGGCCAGGCGCAGGAAGAGATGGCGCGGGCCGAACAGGGCGTGGGCGAAGCCAATGCCCAGATCCTCAAGCTGCGCAGCGACCGGGAGGCCGAGATCGCCCAGAGCCTGCGTGAAGTCCAGGCGCTCGTGTTCCAGCTCTCGGAACGCTCCGAGGCGGCTCAGGATGTCCTCACACGGACGCAGGTGCGTGCGCCGGAGGACGGTGTCGTGACCGATCTCAGGGTCCGGACGCCCGGCGGCGTCGTCGCGGAAGGACAGCCATTGCTCGACCTCGTGCCGAAGCACGACCGCCTGATCATCACCGCCCAGGTGAGGCCCGACGACATCGACGTCGTCCACCCCGGGCAGCCGGCCCAGGTCAGACTCATGCCCTATAAGCACCGCCGCGTCCCGCCGGTGGACGGCACGCTCACTTATGTCTCGGCCGACCGGCTGACGGACAAGGCCACCGAGCGCACCTATTACACCGCGCGCATCCGCCTCGACGAGAGTTCCCTGTCCTCTCTGCCGGGCGTCGAGGTCATGGCCGGCATGCCGGTCGAGGTCCTGATCAAGACCGGCAGGTTCACCGCAGCCGGCTACATGCTGCGCCCCGTGATGGACAGCTTCAACCGGGCCTTCCGTGAGGATTAGGCACCGCATGCGCGATGACGAACAGCCGTCGCCTCGGGGCTGATGGCGTCATGGCAAGCGCGTGCTCCTGTGTCCTTCCTGGAGCATCGCGCCGACCTCTGGCAACGGCTCAACCGAACCTGGGCGTGTAACGATAGCTCTGCGTGGGACGATCCAGCACCCGCCGCCCCATAAGGCTCGCGACGAGATCGACCATGAGCAGGGCCGTGCGGCCGCGCTCGTCGAGGAACGGATTCAGTTCGACCAGATCGAGGCTGCCCACGAGACCGCTGTCGTGAAGGATCTCCATGATGAGATGCGCCTCGCGGAAGGTCGCGCCGCCGGGAACGGTGGTGCCGACGCCGGGCGCGATCACGGGGTCGAGGAAGTCCACGTCGAGACTCACATGGAGAACCCCGTTGGCCGCCGCGACACGCTTCAGGAAAGCATCGAGAAGCGACACGACACCGTTCTCGTCGATGGACCGCATGTCGTGAACCGTCACCCCTGCCGTCTGTAAGGCCGAACGCTCGGCAGGATCGACGCTGCGGATGCCCATCATGCAGACGTTCTGCGGCTTGATCGGAGCGGCAGGCGCGGGAAAGTAGCCCTCGAACCCGGGAAGACCTGTTGCATAGGCCATCGGCACGCCGTGCAGGTTGCCGCTCGTGGTCGTGTCCAGGCTATGGAAGTCCGGATGCGAGTCGAGCCACAGAACGAAGAATTCCCGGCCTTCCTCCGCTGCGCGGCGGGCGAGCCCGGTCATCGAACCGGCCGAGAGGCTGTGGTCGCCACCGACGAAGATCGGCATCCCGGCGCCGCTTGCCTGATAGGCCGCCTCCGAGATGGCTTCTGTCCAGGCGACGGTTTCCGGCAGCGCCTTGATGGCCGGGTTCGGATGCCGGGCGTTCCGGAGCGGCCGGGGCGCGATGTTGCCTCGGTCCTCCACGGCATAGCCGAGGTTTTGCAGCTCGGTGATCAGGCCGGCCGTCCGAAACGCGCTCGGGCCCATGTCACAGCCGAGCCGGCCGGCGCCCTCCTGCACGGGGACACCCAGAACGATGCACGGCTTCGATGTCATCCCGTTCTCCCTCGGGTTCTGCCAGGCCAACAGGCCGTCATACTGCGTTGAACAGAAAAGTTTGACAAAAGGATAATGCCCGTGAAGCCCTTCTCCGTCCTGGCGTATCGCGCAGTCCCGACGGGCGGCGTCATCGATAAATCGACCCGGTTCCCCTCGCACAACGATGCACACTTTACAGAGGAGAATGCCGGAACAAGGTCTGATCTTTCCGGTTGCCTCAACGGTACGACCCTTCCCGGTGATCGACGATGGCAGAGCCGCCCGCCAGCTCATTGCGAAAGGACTTTCGAATTTTTCGCGATCCAGGCTTTCTGGTCACGCTTCTCCTGATCGGGTTTCTGGCGGCAGCCGGCGCCGCTATTCTCGTTGCAGCGTCCAACGAGTACGGCATTCCTGTTCGGGAATCCTGGCGCTGAAGGTTCCAATGGGGTTCCCTGAGAGCGGGATCACATTCTCGGGAACATAGCGGAAGCTGATCAGTTAAGAATCGCAGCCGAAATGGCGCGTCCAAGCGTTCCGGAGAACCATCTTGGGTGGATCTCGCCTTGCCTTCGTCCCGGCCCTTGCATTGGCCCTTGCACTGGTTCTTCAGCCGTCTTCCCCGATTCAAGCCCAGCCATCCTCCCCGCAGCCCGCGGCGCCATCCTTCGCCTCTGCGCCCGAAGACGGACAGTGGATGATCCCGCAGAAGAATTATGCATCCACCCGCTACAGCGACCTGTCCGAGATCAACACCGAAACCGTCAAGAACCTCCAGGTGGCCTTCACCTTCTCGACCGGGGTCAACAAAGGGCAGGAATCGGCCCCGCTCGTGATCGGCGGCACGATGTACGTGCTCTCTCCCTATCCCAACATCCTCTATGCCCTGGACCTGACCCAGCCCGGCGCGCCGCTGAAGTGGCAGTACAACCCGAAGCCGGCCGCGGCCGCGCAGGGCGTGGCCTGCTGTGACGTGGTCAACCGCGGCCCCACCTTTGCCAACGGCCGGATCGTCTTCACGACGCTCGATGCCCATGTGGTGGCGGTGAACGCGGATACCGGGGAGGAGGTCTGGAGGACCAAGCTCGGCGACATCAACCGGGGCGAGACCATGACGATGGCTCCCCTGGTCGTGAAGGACAAGGTGATCGTCGGCATCTCGGGCGGCGAATACGGGGTGCGAGGCTGGATTCAGGCGCTCGATATCAATTCCGGGCAGAGCGTCTGGAAAGCTTACAACACCGGTCCGGATCAGGACGTGAGGATCGGCCCGAGCTTCAAGCCTTTCTATGACAGCGACAAGGGCAAGGATCTCGGCGTGACCACTTGGCCGCCGGATGCCTGGCAGCAGGGCGGGGGAACGGTCTGGGGCTGGCTGTCCTATGACCCGGAACTCAACCTTCTCTATCACGGGACGGGCAACCCGGGGCCCTGGAACGCCAACCAGCGTCCCGGCGACAACAAGTGGACGGCGGGCATCTTCGCCCGCGATCCGGACACCGGCGAGGCGCGCTGGTTCTATCAGACCGCGCCCCACGATCTCCATGACTGGGACACCATCAACGAGCTGATCCTGCTCGACATGGAATGGGAAGGAAAGCCCCGCAAGGTTCTTGTCCATCCGGGACGGACGGGCTTTCTCTATGTGATCGACCGGACCACGGGCGAGGTGCTCTCCGCGAAACCCTTCCATGCGCTCACGGCCGTGACCGGCGTGGACCTCAAGACGGGGCGAATCCAGTACAACTCCGAGAAGGAACCGGTGAACAACCGCGTGGTGCGCGACATCTGCCCCACCGCTCCCGGGGCGAAGGACTGGAACCCGAGCGCTTTCTCCCACAAGACCGGGATCCTCTACATTCCACACATGAACATGTGCATGGACTGGGAGAGCGTCGAGCCCAACTACATCGCCGGAACGCCCTATGTCGGCGCCGAAGTCCGCATGTATCCGGGGCCCGGTGGCCACATGGGCGAGTTCACCGCCTGGGATATCCGGGAAGGCAAGGAACTCTGGACCATCAATGAGCGCTTTCCGCTGTGGAGCGGCGCGATCGCCACGGCAGGCGATGTCGTGTTCTACGGAACCATGGACAGTTGGTTCAAGGCCGTCCATGCCCGCAGCGGCGAGGTTCTGTGGCAGTTCAAGACCGATTCAGGCATCATCGGCCAGCCGACCACCTATCGCGGGCCGGACGGCAAGCAATATGTGGCGATCCTGTCAGGCGTCGGCGGCTGGGCCGGAGCCATCGTGTCCAATGATCTCGACCCGCGTGACGGAACGGCTGCCAAGGGCTTCGTCAATGCCATGCGGGACTTGAAGAACGTCACCACCAAGGGAGGAACGCTCTATGTGTTCAAGCTTCCTTAGAGTGGCCGTTCTTGCCGGACTGTTGACGATCGCCGGCGGCGTTCAGGCCCGCGAGCTTCGCGTCTGCGCCGATCCCAACAACCTGCCGTTCTCCAACGAGGCGGGCGAAGGGTTCGAGAACAGGATCGTTTCACTGATTGCCCAGGAAATCGGCGCGGAGCTCCACTATGTCTGGTGGGCGCAGCGTCGCGGCTTCCTGCGCAACACCCTGAAGGCCGAGGCCTGCGATCTGGTGCCGGGCCTCCCGGCCAATCTCGAAGGCGTGCGTACGACTGCGCCGTATTACCGCTCGTCCTATGTGTTCGTGACCCGTGCCGATGGCCCCGATATCGTGTCGTTCGACGATCCGGTTCTTCACGAGGTGAAGATCGGCGTGCACCTCATCGGTGACGACGGTTCGAACACGCCGCCGGCGCACGCGCTCTCCCGTCGCGGCATCGTGGACAATGTGCGCGGCTTCATGATCTACGGCGACTACAGCGATCCCAATCCGCCCGCGCGCATTCTCAAGGCTCTGGCGGATGCAGAGATCGACGTCGCCATCGTCTGGGGACCCCTCGGCGGGTACTTTGCTGGGCGCGAAGGCGTCCCGCTGAAGATTGCACCCGTGAGTCCGATCTTCGATGGGCCGCAGCTTCCCATGGCGTTCGATATTTCCATGGCCGTGAGGAAGGAGGATGAGGCGCTGCGCCAGGAGATCGATGCGGCACTCGCCCGGCGGCGGCCGGATGTCGATGCCGTTCTCGCCGCCTACGGGGTTCCTCGCCTCGATGGCGGCAGGAAGCAGGCTGGGCGCGGGCCGTGAGACGGCTTCCGCTTCTGTTCCTTGCCGCCCTCGCCCTTGCCGCCTGCGAGCGGGAGGATCGCGAATTCCGCGCCAATCCGATCACGGCCGAGTCGAGCGAGAAGATCGCGATGGTGCCCCTGTCCGCCGGGCCCGGTGGCCCGACAGAGCAGAGATCCGGCCTAGCCAAGGAATACGAGGAGAACGCTTATCATATCTCGCAGGGACAGCGGCTCTATGCGTGGTTCAACTGCAATGGCTGCCATGCCAATGGCGGTGGCGATTCCGGCCCCGCGCTCATGGATGATCGCTGGATCTATGGCGGGCAGATCGAGAACATCGTGCAGACGATCCGCGAGGGCCGGCCGAACGGCATGCCTTCGTTCCGCGGCAAGATCCCCGACGATCAGATCTGGCAGATCGCCGCCTATATCCGCTCCATGGGGCGCAACGTGCCCAAGCCGGCAGCGCCGAGCCGCAGGGATGCCATGAGCCCGGGCCCGGCCGAGCAGCGCAGGCCGCCGGGCGAAGTGATCGATGGCGGGCAGGTTCCGCCATCGGCTCAGATGCCTCAGTGAGGCGAAGATGAGAAGGATCGGCCCATTCCTCTTCCTTGCCGTCCTTCCCCTCGGAGGCTGCCAAAGCTGGCAATCGGCGCTCGACGCCCATGGGCCCTCGGCACGTACGCTCGCCGACATGTTCTGGATCTTCGTGTCCGTCCTGGCCACGGTATGGGTCCTGACCATGATCGCCCTCGTCCTGGCGCTGCGCAGGAGGCGCGCGGCCGATGCGGATCCGTTGGAGACGGATTCCCGGACAGAGCGGCGGATGACCGTCACGATCTCCGTCGCCATCGCCCTGACCCTCGTGACAGTCGTTTCCCTGACGGGCCTGAGCTATGCGGCCCAGAAGGTGCTGTTCGCCCATAAGGATGGGGCATTGACGTTGCTGGTCACCGGGCAGCAATGGTGGTGGAAGGTCACCTACGAAGATCCCCAGCCGAGCCGCGTCTTCACCACGGCCAACGAGATCCATATTCCGGTTGGCGAGCCTGTGCTGATCAAGCTCGAATCCTCCGATGTGATCCACTCGTTCTGGGTCCCGAGTCTCACCGGAAAGATGGATGCGATCACCGGGCGCCAGAACCAGATTCAGATCCAGGCGGACCGACCCGGAACGTATCGCGGTCAATGCGCGGAGTTCTGCGGCCTTCAGCATGCCCATATGGGCATGCTCGTCATTGCGGAGCCGAAGGAGGATTTCGAGCGCTGGCGCGCGCAACAGGCGTCATTCGCCATGCCGCCGAATGATCCGGAGCGTCAGCGCGGCATGGAGGTCTTCCTCTCCAGGCCCTGCATCATGTGCCACCAGATCCGCGGCACGGATGCCGGCGGCAAGGTCGCGCCGGACCTTACCCATGTGGGAAGCCGCCGCTACATCGGAGCGGGCACTCTGGAAACCACGCGGGGCAACATCGCGGCCTGGATCGTCGATCCGCACGGCGTCAAACCCGGGGTGAACATGCCGACGATCCAGCTCGAGCCCGATGAGGTTCAGCTTCTGGCAAGTTATCTGGAGGGGCTGAAGTGACCCGGGCGATAGCATCCCACGATCTCGATGCCGTTCCCGAAGGCTCACGCCTCGCCACGGGCGAGCGCGGCGGTCTTCCCGGCGTGGAGAGCGAAGCGGATGCGCCTCCGAGCCCGGACGAACTGCGCGACGATCAGGTGGACGGTCCGGAGCTGACGGCTCGACTGGCCAGGACCTGGGGCACGGAGAAGGGCCTCATCGGCGCATTGTCCACCGTGGATCATAAGGTTATCGGCCGTCGCTTCATCGCCACGGCCATCATGTTCCTGTTCCTGGGCGGTCTGTCGGCTGTCGTCATGCGCATGCAGCTGGCCCTGCCCGAGAACAGGCTGATCGGACCGGATCTCTACAACCAGCTCTTCACCATGCATGGCACCACGATGATGTTCCTCTTCGGGGTGCCGATCGGGGAAGCCTTCGCGGTCTATCTCGTGCCGCTCATGGTGGGCACCCGCAACATCGCCTTCCCGCGCCTGAACGCCTTTTCCTATTACGTCTATCTCTTCGGCGGCCTCATGATCTGGGTCGCCTTCATGCTCAACATCGGTCCGGATGTCGGGTGGTTCGCCTATGTTCCGCTCTCGGGCCCGGAATTCTCTCCGGGCAAGCGGGCGGATTTCTGGGCGCAGATGATCACCTTCACGGAGGTTTCGGGCATCGCGGTGGCGATCTCCATCATCACGACGGTTTTCAAGCTCCGCGCGCCGGGCATGACCCTGGATCGCATTCCCCTCTTCGTCTGGGCGGAGCTCGTCAATTCCTTCGTCATCATCTTCGCCTTGCCGGCCGTGGTCACTGCTTCCGCCACGCTCATGATGGACCGGCTCGTGGGGACGCATTTATACAATCCGGCGGAGGGCGGAGACGCACTGCTCTTTCAGCACCTGTTCTGGTTCTTCGGCCATCCGGAAGTTTACATCATTTTCCTGCCGGCCACGGGGTGGGTCTCGGCCATCGTGGTCACCTTCGCCCGCCGCCAGGTCTTCGGCTACATCGCCCTCGTGCT
The DNA here is from genome assembly GCA_023386155.1 of Pseudomonadota bacterium. Taxonomy (GTDB): domain Bacteria; phylum Pseudomonadota; class Alphaproteobacteria; order Rhizobiales; family Beijerinckiaceae; genus Microvirga. The sequence goes on along the minus strand of JAEWKH010000059.1, from coordinate 23,824 downwards.
GTCGCTCATCGCGGTCGGGTTCCTGTCCTTCGGCCTGTGGGTGCACCACATGTTCACCACCGGCCTGCCGCAACTCGGCGCCAGCTTCTTCACCGCATCCAGCATGCTGATCGCCATCCCGAACGGCATTCAGATCTTCTGCTGGATCGCGACCCTGTGGGACGGCCGGCCGGTGTTCCGCACGCCGCTCCTCTTCATCTTCGGCTTCTTCTTCATCTTCGTGGCCGGCGGCCTGTCGGGAATCATGCTGGCCTCCGTTCCGCTCGACACGCAGGTTCACGACACCTTCTTCGTGGTCGCGCATTTTCACTACGTGCTCATCGGCGGCAACGTCTTTCCGCTGATGGCTGCGGTGTATTACTGGTTCCCGAAATTCACCGGGCGCATGATGAGCGAGCGGCTGGGCAGGTGGCATTTCGGGCTCGCCTTCGTCGGCTTCAACGCCACCTTCTTCCCCATGCACATCACGGGCCTGATGGGCATGCCGCGCCGGGTCTATACCTACCTGCCGGAGATGGGCTGGGGGACCCTGAACCTTCTCACGTCCGTCGGAGCGGCCCTGTTCTTCGCGAGCTTCGTCCTCTTCCTCTACAACATCGTCTCCAGCGCCCGTCGCGGTCCTGCGTCTGGTCCTAACCCGTGGGATGCCGGCACGCTCGAATGGGCGGCGGCCTCCCCGCCGATGCCGCAGAACTTCGACCGCATCCCCGTCGTGACGAACCGCGAGCCCCTGTGGGCCAACCGCAACAGCCTTCCCGTTGTCGCAGGACTGAGCGTCGAGAACCGGGAGCAGATCGTTTCCACGATCACGCATGGGCGGGCGGATCTGAGGGAAACCTCCCCTGAGCCTTCGATCTGGCCCTTCATGACGGCGATCGCCGCCACCATCCTGTTCGTGGGCTCCATGTTCACCCCCTGGGCACTGGTGTGGGGCAGCGTTCCGCTTGCGGTGACCCTCATCGGGTGGTTCTGGCCGAAGCCGAGCATGGAGGACGAGAAATGACCCCGGATGCTCGCTCCAGCAACACCCTGCTGCCGCACCGGATCGTGCTGAGCGCCAGACACATGCCGGGCTATGCGTACGGCTCGCGCAGCCCGATCTGGTGGGGAACGGTGGGTTTCGCCGCCGCCGAAGGCATGGGCTTCGTCCTTGCCGTGGGCATGTATTTCTATCTCGTCTTCATCAACGGCAACTGGCCGCTGAGCGCGCCGCCGCCCGAGCTTCTCTGGGCGAGCCTCTTCACTCTCGTCCTGCTCGTCAGCATCTGGCCCAACCAGCGTGCGAAGCGGGACGGAGAGCGCGAGGACCTTTCGCGGACCCGGCGCAATCTCGTGATCATGAGCCTGGTCGGCATCGTCCTGCTGGTCATCCGCGTATTCGAGTTCGGCACGCTTCACGTGCGTTGGGACCAGAATGCCTACGGGTCCGTGGTATGGCTTCTTCTCGGCCTGCATACGCTTCATCTTCTCACGGATCTGGGCGACACCATCGTTCTCACGGTGCTGATGTTCACCCGGCACGGGCATGGCAAGCGCTTCTCGGACGTGAGCGACAACGCGTTCTACTGGTACTTCGTCATCGCCACGTGGCCGCCGATCTACGTCATTCTCTACTGGTTCCCGAGATGGTGGTGAGGCCATGGCAGGATTGATCACACGTGGCCTGCCATCCGCCGGCATCTATGCCGGGCCGCTAGCCTGGCTGACCAGCACGCAGTTCAACTACGCGGCCGTCCCCTGGGTCTGCGCCCATCCGATGCCGCTCATCCCCATCTTCGCGCTGGCCATGGCGGCGATCAGCCTGCTCGGCGGGTTCTTTTCCTGGCGCGCCTATGCAAGCGCGGCGCCGACGCCGTTGCCCGACTCGACCCGGGCTGGGCGGCCGCACCGGTTCCTGGCTCTCATGGGAATCGCCATCGCGCTTCTGTTCACGATCGTCATCCTGCTCCACGGCGCGGCTGGCCCCGTCTTCCACGGGTGCGAACGATGAGAGCCGCTTCGATCCTGTTGCTGCTTCTGCTGGCCGGCGAGGCGCAGGCCCATTCAGGCCATGTGCATTGGACCGACACCGGCACCACCTGGACCTGGAATCCGTGGGTCACCGTTCCTCTCGCGGTTTCAGGTTCCCTTTATATGATCGGCACGGTGCGCCTCTGGAGTCGGGCCGGCATTGGACGAGGCATCAGGCTGTGGCAGGCCCTTTGCTTCGCCTCGGGCTGGCTGCTGCTCGTCCTTGCGCTTGTCGCGCCGCTCCACTGGCTGGGGGAGCGGCTGTTCGTCGCTCACATGATCGAGCACGAGATCCTCATGACCGCCGCGGCGCCGCTTCTTGTCGTCGGCCGCCCGGTGGCCATGCTCTGGGCGTTCCCAGGGCCTGTCCGCCGCCGCATCGGCGGGTGGGGGCAATCGCCTTTCGTTGCAGGAACATGGATTCGGCTCACCAATCCCCTGACGGCCACCGTGCTTCATGCGGCGGCGCTCTGGATCTGGCACGCTCCCAAATTCTACGAAGCGGCCCTCGAGGATCCCTGGATCCATTGGCTCCAGCATCTCAGTTTCTTCGTGACGGCCCTTCTGTTCTGGCGGGCGCTCCTGACGGGACGGGAGCGCACCTATGGCGCGTCGGTGTTCTACCTGTTCGTGACATCGCTCCAGACAGGCTTCCTCGGCATCCTGCTCGCGTTCTTTCGAAAGCCCATCTATCCGCTACAGACCTCCCAGGCTGCCGAATGGGGCCTCACGCCGCTCGAGGATCAGCAACTGGCCGGCCTGTTCATGTGGATCCCGGCCGGGATGGTCTATGCCGGAGCGGCCCTGATCCTGGCCGGCCTGTGGATCGCCCGGTCGGGACCCAGGCCATATCGGGGAAAGTACGCTCATGCGGCGCGCTAGGACCATGCTGCCGGCGGCTATTCGGGTCATGGGCGTGGCAAGGTTCGTGCTTGGCTTCGGACGGGACGGCCCCGGGCCGGGCTCGGATCGGGGGCAACGCCGCCCGTTCAATCCTGAAGCTCACCTGCGGAGCGTCCGCGTTCCGGCGCCGCTTCGCTTCCGTCCGCGCTCGGTCTGGATCGCTCTCGCCCTGGTTCTGCTGACCGGAGCCGGCATCTATGCAGGATACCGGGTGAAGCTCGACCGGGATGCCCGCCACCGCGCCGTTACGCTCACCATGGGCGATCCTGACCTGGGGCGTCGTCTTGCGCAGCGCTATGGCTGTGCCGGCTGCCATATCATCCCCGGTGTTCCCGGCGCCCAGGGCCGCGTCGGGCCGAGCCTCCAGGGATTTGCCGCCCGGGTCTATATCGGCGGGGTCGCCGCCAATGCGCCGGAAACGCTCATCCAATGGATCGAGAATCCCCACTCCATCGCCCCCAAGACGGCCATGCCCGTCACGGGCATCTCCCAGGCCGAGGCGAGGCACGTCGCGGCATATCTCTACACGTTGCGCTGACGCGACCACCGGGGGCGGACAGGACATGGACAGCAGCGGCGTGGAGGCCGACCCGCCTGGGCATCGCGTAAGCTCGGACCGATGCGCTTAAAGCATCGGACCCAAAAGTGGACCCACTTTTGGGATCGGATCCGATGCTTCTTCCCTCAGCTGGCGCATCGCTTTTGCGAAAAACCGGGTCCACTTTTTCGCACGATGCGCTAGTGCCGGACCCGGCTTTCTGCCAGGTTTTCACTCGATCACCACATCGGCGCTGCTGATCAGCGAGGACGGCACCGTAACGCCCAGGGAGCCGGCGGCTTTCAGGTTCACGAACATTTCCACTTTCGTGACCAGCTGGACCGGAAGGTCGGCAGGCTTCTCGCCGTTGAGGATTCGTCCCGTATAGATGCCGGCGCGGCGGTGCGACTGCATGAAGTCGCCCCCATAGCTCATCAGGCCGCCCGCATCCGGGAAATCGCGCGATTGCGTGATGGCAGGCACGCCGTAACGAGTCGCCAGCGTGGCAAGCCTCTGGCTGCGGAACGCGAAATAGGGATCGGAGGTGAACACGAGCCCGCCTGTCTTGAGCCCGGAGACGGTTGCGAACATGGCCTCGAACTCTCGTTCGTCGCTGATGTTCAGAACATGAAGCTGCACCCCGAGGGCGTTCGCCGCCGCATGGAGATTCCTCAACTGGGAATCGGCGGTCGGGCTGGTGGGGTTGACGGCGACGGCGAATGCGGTCGCGTCCGGCAGCAGTTCGCGCATGCATTCCAGCCGCTTGCGCGAGACTTCCACGCTCAGGCTCGATACGCCCGTGAGGTTGCCCCCCGGCCGTGACAGGCTGTCCACGACTCCGAGCGCGACAGGGTCGCCGCCCATCTCGAAGACGATTGTTATCGTGCCGGTTGCCGATTTGGCCGCAAGCGCCGCCGGGGCGCCGCCGGACGCGACGATGACGGCAGGCTGACGGCTGACCAGATCGGCCGCGAGCGCGGGCAGCCGATTGTACTGGCCCTGCGCCCAGCGATACTCGATCGCGACATTGCGGCTCTCGGAAAACCCGGTCTCGCCCAGGCCTTCGCGGAAGGCCTTGAGCCGGCTGGCGAAGGGTCCGGGGGACTCGGGTCCGATATAACCGATCAATGGCACCGTCAGCGGCTGGGCGCGCACGGGGAGCGCCAACGCCGCCGCGCCGCCGACCGCTGTTATGAAGTCGCGCCGCCTCATGGAATTAGCGTCCGCGAACGCCAGAGGGCCTGAAACCTGAAGAGGGCTTTGCTTCCGACAATCATCGCATGGCACCCCGATGCGCCTGTATGAACCGTCAGCCCCATGGCATGATAGCGGCAATGCTTGCGTCCCGAAACCGAGGGAATATTCGCCTATTCTGGCGCGACGCTCAGAGGATCGGCTCAAGCCTCGCGCGGTTCCCCTTCGAAGGGGATTCCGTATACGGGCAAGTTCTCGGAGTAGCCCTTGATGGGGTGCATCCCCAGTTTGACCATGGCGCGCCTGCCGCTCACGGCCTCGGCGATGGTGGCATCGGCCAGGATCTCCCCGTTCGCCGCGGAGGCGCACAAACGGGCGGCGAGGTTTACGACGCTGCCGATGGCCGTGTAGTCGAACCGGCTTTCATACCCGATCCGCCCGACCGTGGCGGGGCCCATGGCAAGGCCCAGCCCGAACCCGATCCCGTGACCCCGCTCTCGCCAGCCGACGATGAGGTCCTGCACGCTCCTCTGCATCGCCATCGCCATGTCGACCGCCCGGAGGGCCGGCTCCGCGATCGGAACGGGAGCGTTCAGGAGCACCATCAGGCCGTCTCCGGAGAAGCTCGTCAGCGTTGCGGCATATTGCGTGATGATCCGGCCAAGGGCATCGTAATATTCCGACAGCACGGTCATCACTTCATCGGGCGTGGCCTTTGCCGAGAACGGCGTGAACCCGCGCAGATCGCAGAAGACCACCACCACCTCGGTGCGGCGTCCCTCCAGCACGCCGTCGTCGCCCTTGCGGTCGACCAGCTCGGCGACCTGCGGAGCGAGGAACCGTTTGAGCTTGGCGATCCGTTCCTGGCGCTCCTGCGAGACGGCGAGCTCGGTCGCCATGGTGTTGAAGCTGTCGGCCAGCCGCTGGAGCTCATCGCCTGTTGCGATATGGATCCGGTGCTCGAAATGTCCGGCACCGATGCGCTCGGTCCCCTCTTCGAGCCGCCGGATCGGCTCGGTCATCCGGCTGGCCAGGACATAGGCCAACAGGCCCGCGAAGGCGGCACCGGCGAGCAGCAGGCCTCCCGTCCGCCACAGGGCGGCATAAATGGAGCGAAAGGCCTCGGAAAGGGGCTGCTCGACGATGACCGTCCAGTCCGGGCCCGCGATCGGCGCCGCCGCCGCCGCAACCGCCTTCCCCTGTCCGTCCCGGCTCGTGGCGACATCCGACCCGGCGTGCCTGACCGCATCCCGGATGGCCCGGAACGGAGCAAGCGTGGCCTCGTCCGCCCCTCGCAGGACGAGGCTGATATCCGGATGGGCGACGAGCCGGCCCGGACCGTCCAGCACGAACGCGTAGCCCGTCTCCCCGACCTCGATGGCTGAGATCACATCCCAGATCAGTTTCAGGTTCACTTCGGCGACGACCACGCCGACGGATGGCCGATTGCCGGCGATCGCCATGGTGAGATAGGGCTCGGAATCGCGATAGTGGCGGACCTCGCCATACCAGAGCTGCCCGGAGCGGGCTCCGGCCACGGCCTCGTTGGCCGAGCGGTCCACACGGCTCTCGGTCCGGTTCAACCCGATGCGCGAGACATACACCCGTTCGCGCCCGGCGCCGTCGACCAGGGTGAGGCTGACGATGGCGGGGACCTGCCGCAGCAGGCGAAGGGCGTCGATCCGGCGCCGTTCGTCCGGCTCATCGGTCCAGGGAAGCTGAACCAGCCAGCCGAGCTGACTGGTGATCCCGTCGAGGAAGCCCTGGATCTTGGCGGCTGCGGACCTCGCCTCGACGTCCAGCATCTGATCGAGCGTCGCCCGTTGATCGCGGTAGCCGAACCAGGCCTCGCTGACGCCGTTCGTCGCGAGCGGAATGACCACGGCCAGGAACAGCACGAGAAAGTACTTCTGAAAAAGGCCGGTGAGCCGAAGACGACGCCTGGTCATGGCCGGATGCGCTTCAGCGGATCCCGCCGGGAACCGGCTGGAAAGGCGAGGGCAGGGAGCGGGTGCGGCAAGACGGAAGGCAAGGCGATCATCGGGAGCCCTCGACCCGTAGCGGTCGCAACCCATCGATTATGAGGCCGGGTGCGGCCCCTCGCCAGTGGTTTGTTCCCGCGGCCCATGGCTATGCCCGGTGGTCTCCCATGCAGCAGGGTGCCATGCCGGCAGGCGATTTCATCCTTGATGCCCCGACATGCAACCATGCGTGAGAGGCATGTGTTTCCCGATGGTCTCTGAGAGGAGCCCATCATGGCGGACACTGTGGCTGATTTCATCTGGCAGCGCTTGCACGCTTGGGGCGTGCGCCGCGTCTATGGCTATCCGGGAGATGGAATCGGCGGCTTGATCGGCGCTCTTGCACGGATGGAAGACGCCATCGACTTCGTGCAGGTGCGGCACGAGGAGATGGCGGGCCTGATGGCCTGTGCCGAGGCGAAGTTCACCGGCGAGGTCGGCGTTTGCATCGCCACCTCCGGTCCCGGCGCGATCCATCTGCTCAACGGTCTCTACGATGCCAGGCTCGATCACCAGCCGGTGCTGGCCCTCGTCGGGCAGCAGGCCCGGACCGCGATCGGGTCCCATTACCAGCAGGATCTCGACTTGCAGTCGCTCTTCAAGGATGTGGCTGGCGCCTATGTGGAGACGGCTTTCACGCCGGAGCAGGTCCGGCACCTGCTCGACCGGGCCTATCGCATCGCCAAGGCCGAGCGGAGGGTCACCTGCGTGATTCTGCCCAACGACCTGCAGGCGGAGGCCATGGTCCAACCGTCCCGCGAGCATGGGATGACGCATTCGGGCGTGGGGCTCGAGCTTTCGCCTGTCGTTCCGGGTGCAGCGGCTCTCGACCGTGCGGCGGAGGTGCTGAATGCGGGCGAACGGGTGGCGATCCTGGTCGGGGCAGGGGCGCTCGGCGCCACGGACGAGGTCATCGCCGTCGCGGAGCGACTGGGTGCCGGGATTGCGAAGGCGCTCCTGGGCAAGGCGGCCGTCCCCGACGATCTGGCATTCTGCACAGGGTCGATCGGGCTCTTGGGAACGAAGGCCAGCTGGGACCTGATGCGGGAATGCGACACGCTCCTCATGGTCGGCTCCAGTTTTCCGTATACGGAGTTCCTGCCGAAGGAGGGGCAGGCCAGAGGCGTGCAGATCGATCTCGATCCCGGCATGTTGGGCCTGCGCTATCCCATGGAGGTCAATCTCGTCGGCGACGCGGCCGCGACCCTGGCGGCTCTCCTGCCGCTACTCCGGGAAAAGCCGGAGCGCTCATGGCGCGAGAAGATCGAGACGAGCGTCTCCGCCTCCCGTGAACAGATCTGCGGCATGGCCATGACGCCAGCCCATCCGATCAATCCGCAGCGGGTGGCCTTCGAGCTGTCGCGGCGATTGCCGGACCGCTGCATCGTGACGGCGGACAGCGGCACGACGACCGTCTGGTATGCGCGGAACCTTGAATTCAGGCGCGGGATGATGGGCTCGGTTTCGGGCACCCTCGCGACGATGGGATGTGCGGTGCCCTATGCGATTGCGGCGAAGTTCGCCCATCCCGACCGGCCGGTCGTCGCGCTGGTCGGAGACGGCGCCATGCAGATGAACGGCCTGACGGAGCTTGTCACCATCGCGAAGTACTGGAACCTATGGGCCGATCCAAGGCTGATCGTCATGGTGCTGAACAACCGGGATCTCGCCTATGTCACCTGGGAGGAGCGGATCCAGTCCGGTGACCCGAAGTGGGAGCCTTCTCAGGCTCTCCCCGATGTGCCCTATGCCGAGTTCGCGAAGTCGATCGGGCTCGACGGCCTGCGGGTGGAGGATCCGGATCAGGTCGGGGCTGCCTGGGACAGAGCGCTTGCCGCCGATCGGCCGTTCGTTCTCGACATGGTGACGGATCCGAATGTCCCGCCGCTCCCGCCGCATATCACCCTCAAGCAGGCCCGTAATTTCATGGGGGCGCTTGCCAAGGGCGATCCCGATTCGGGCAATGTCATCGCCGACACGGCCCGCAGTCTCGTTGGATCGATCCTGCCTTCGCAGAAACGGGAATAGCGCAGGATCGCCATCCGCCCCGGCTGCAGAAACGGGGCCATGCAGGCGTAGGGCATTCGCCTGATCCGATGGACCTTGCGCCCGATTCCGGCAATGGCTGTCGCGGCTTTCCTGCCGGGGCGGGAGAGAGTATCATGCCGGCATAAGCGAAAGTTCCTGCGTTCGACCTGGGCTCCGACGAGCCGCCTTTGATCGACAGTCTTGTCGACGTCGCTCCCGTGCCCGCGTGGTTGCGTAACCCTAGGGAGGAGCTCATGGACCTGCACAACAGCCGGAACATCCACCGCTGCGTCGCTGAAGGCATCGGCACTTTCTGGCTCACCTTCGCCGGTTGTGGCAGCGCGGTGATCGCCGCGGCTTTCCCTGAGGTAGGCATCGGCCTTCTCGGCGTGTCGCTCGCGTTCGGCCTGTCGGTGCTGACCATGGCCTACGCCATCGGCCATATTTCCGGCTGCCACCTCAACCCGGCGGTGACCGTGGGACTGGCGGCGGGCGGGCGCTTCCCGAAGCAGGATATCCTGCCCTACGTGGTGGCGCAGGTTGTCGGGGCCATCGTCGCGGCGGCGGTCCTTTACGCCATCGCCAGCGGAGCCCCCGGCTTCGACCTTGCAAAGGGCTTCGCAGCCAACGGCTACGGTGCCCATTCGCCGGGCCAGTACAGCATGATCTCCGGCTTCATCGCCGAGGTGGTGCTGACCATGATGTTCCTGTTCATCATCATGGGCGCCACCCACGGCAAGGCTCCCGTCGGCTTCGCCCCCATCGCCATCGGTCTCGCCCTGACGCTGATCCATCTCGTCGGCATTCCGATCACCAACACGTCCGTCAACCCGGCCCGCAGCACGGGCCCGGCCCTGTTCGTGGGCGGCTGGGCCTTGGCGCAGCTCTGGATGTTCTGGGTCGCGCCGCTGATCGGCGGCGCGCTTGGCGGCGTGCTCTATCGCTGGCTCAGCGAGGAGCCCTCCGCACAGGTCACCGGCGTCACGCCTGCCGCTCCGGCTGAATAAGAACAACAAGGCGATCGTACAACGGAGGAGATCGATCAGGACCGCGAGGGCCGCACGCTGCCGTCCGGCCCGATCCACGCGTCTCCAGGCGGCGCGGATCGACTCCATGACGGAAGGAGCATGCCTGAAAAGTGAACGGCCGGCAGGAATGGGAAGATATGGCAGCCTTGTCTAGCGGAGCTATCGTGCAATAATCGATCTCACCAGCCGAAGTGACAGTGCAGCAGAGTCTGCGTTTCTCGGCCATGCGCTTCGGCCTCGCGTGAACAGGGCGCCTTCCCATGGGACCGCTTCGCTCAAGGCAACAGCTGCAGCTTTGCCAGGCCATGAGCCTGATGATCTTAAGCCTTTGCGCTTCTCTTGCCTTGTCCGTCCTTCCTGCATGGGCGCAGGCGCGGGATCCCGTCGAGATTCATATCGCGCTCATCACCCGCCAGTTGCCGGCTCCGCCGCTGTACGAGTTCGATCCCGTGCCCGAGAACGAGGGAATTGCCGGCGGGCAATTAGCCGTGCGCGACAACAACACGACGGGACAGTTTACCGGTCACCGCTACATCCTCCAGGAGGAGGCGCTGGAAGAGGGGCAGGACGCGGTCGCGGCAGCCCGCGCCCTCGCAGCAACCGGTGTCGGTTTCCTGGTCGTCAATCTCGATGCCGACGAAGTGCTGGCGGTTGCCGACGCGCTCAAGGGCGAGAACGTGGTGTTGTTCAATGTCCGTGCGCCCGATGACCGGCTGCGGGGTGCCGATTGCCGCTCCAATGTCTTTCACGTGGCGCCGAGCCGGGCCATGCTGACCGATGCGCTCGCACAATTCCTGGCCCTGAAGCGGTGGCGACGGCTCTTCCTGGTCGTCGGCCCGCAGCCGGGGGATCGGCTCTATGCCGAGGCCATGAAGCGAGCATCGCGCAAGTTCGGACTCGTGATCGCTGCCGAGAAGCCGTGGGAATTCGGTCCATTGGCGCGCGCCAAGGCCGACAGCCCGACCACCGCAGGAGCGCTCACCTTCACGCAGAACCTCGATTACGACATCGCCGTTGTGGCCGACGAGGCCGGGGATTTCGGCGATTACCTTGCTTACCGGACCTGGGATCCGCGGCTCGTCGTCGGTACGCAGGGTCTGGTCGCCACGACCTGGCATCCGACCTTCGAGGTATGGGGCGCGGCGCAGGCCCAGACCCGCTTCCGACGTACGGCCGATCGTCTGATGCGTCCTCTCGATTACCAGGTCTGGATGGCCGTGCGGGCCATCGGCGAGGCCGTCACCCAGACCAAGGGGACGGATCCCGGCGCAGTGAGGCAGTTCATCCGGGGAGCCGAGTTTGGCCTCCCGGCTTACAAAGGGGTCTCGCTGAGCTTCCGGCCATGGGATCAGCAACTCCGTCAGCCGCTGCTCCTCGTGCAGCCCCGCTTTCTCGTTTCGGTTGCTCCGGAGCAGGGATTCCTGCACCAGCGCACGCCGCTCGATACGCTCGGCTTCGATCAGCCCGAGACCGAGTGCAAGCTCCAATGAGAGCCTGGGAGGATCGCGATGTCGTGGAGTTTCGTCGACCGAAGGACAGTGCTGACCGTCATCGGAGCTGCCTGGCTGGGTGCCGCCGCCGAAGCAGGGGCCTATACGATCTATGTCTCGAACGAAAAGGACAACACCATCTCGGTCATCGATTCGGACAAGCTTGCCGTGGTCTCCACTTGGAAGGTCGGCCGCCGCCCGCGGGGAATTACCCTGAGTCTCGACGGCAAGTGGCTCTATGTCTGCGCGAGCGACGACAACCGGGTGGACGTGGTGGACACGGCAACCGGCAAGGTGGTGCGCAACCTTCGGTCCGGCCCCGATCCGGAACTCTTCGTCCTGCATCCGAAGGGGAACCCGCTCTACATCGCCAATGAGGACGACAACATGGTCACGGTGGTCGATGTGGAGACGAACCGGGTGCTGGCCGAAGTGCCGGTCGGGGTCGAACCGGAGGGAATGGGCATCAGTCCGGACGGGGCGGTTCTCGTCAACACCTCCGAGACCACCAACATGGCCCATTTCATCGATACGGCGAGCCATCAGGTCATCGGGAACGTGCTGGTCGATGCGCGACCGCGTATCGCCGAGTTCTCGACCGACGGGAAGACGCTGTGGGTCTCCTCCGAGGTCGGAGGAACGGTCAGCGTGATCGATCCCGCCAGTCGCCGGGTCATCAAGAAGATCGAGTTTTCCATTCCGGGGATCACGAAGGAGGCGATCCAGCCGGTCGGGGTGCGGCTGACCAAGGATGGAAAGAGAGCCTTCGTGGCCCTGGGGCCCGCGAACCGGGTGGCGGTCGTGAACGCCGAAACATTCGAGGTCGAGAAATATCTGCTCGTCGGCCAGCGTGTCTGGCAGCTTGCCATGACGCCCGACGAGAGGCTCCTGATCTCGACCAACGGCGTCTCCAACGACGTTTCGATCATCGACGTCGATGCCGAGAAGGTGCTGAAAAGCGTCAAGGTCGGAGGGTATCCCTGGGGTGTCGTCGTCGGGCCGAAGTAAGAGGGCCGCAGAGCGGCTTCAGCTGTCACGGCCAATGGCCGATATCGAGATAACGTTGTCTGCGCGGGCTAAAAAGACGGCGTGCGCGAAGCGTTGATGGAACCGTCAGTTTGAGAGGTCGATTGTCTCTCAGTGCAATTCCTTGGAAGGAGGAGCGCATATGAGGGCGAACACTTTCTTGCTTGTCAGCGTCATAGCCTTGGCAGCGAGTGCTGGAGCCGCCGCAGCGGGGCCTTGCACCGGCCGGATCGACGCGGTTTCGAAGCAACTGGCCAGCCGTGACGCAGGTTCCGGACCAACCGGTTCCGGCGGCTCCCAGACCGCGCAAGGGGGAGCCGTCAGCTCGACCGGTACGATCCAGGGGCAGGGGAGCGCGACGGCCGCTTCCGGTCCCACCGCTTCGCCCCGCCAGGTGCCAAAGGCGGGGGAGGCTGCGGAAACCCAGGCGACGCCCGCGATGAATACGGCCGCTCAGGGTCGGGCGACGTCCCCGTCGGATGCCCGCGCGCAGACGCAGGGCCAGCCCACAAGTGCGCAGATCGCGCAGGGTGAGAAGGCTTCAGGTCCGGACACGATGCGCCAGGCAATGGCGGCTCTCGATCGGGCTCGCGCCTTCGATCGCGAGGGCAAGGAGGCCGATTGCATGAGTGCGATAGAGGAGGCCGACCGGCTTTCCGCAATGAGGTGATGGAGGACGATGAGAAGAATTCGCCGACGGGAGCCGCGCGCAACGTGAGTACAGGGCGCCCATGTGGCCGAAAGCAAACAAATTGCTTAGTAAGGCGAATTATTCTACATTAGGCTAATCTTCGGTTGAACCGGGCTGGCGTTCGCTCCGCCGTCCGACGCCAGCCAAGCGGAGCCCGTGGCTCTCTTGGCACGACGCCGCATCCGGCCCCCAAACGCTACCGAAGCCGAATGATCCCATGAGTACGTCGCGTGAGCGGCCGGCATGTTGCTGGCCGCATCTTGGCAGAATGCGTCCATTGGGAGGAAACAAATGCGAAGAGTCGTTCTTGCGACCGTGCTGCTCGGCACGGCCTCTGCGTTTTGGCCAGCTGCAGCAAACGAAGAGCTGATGAAGCTGACCCAGGATCCGAAGCAATGGGTCATACAAACGGGTGATTATGCGAACACCCGTTTCTCCAAGCTCAATCAGATCACAAAGGAGAATGCCGGCAAGCTGCAGCCTGTCTGGCAGTTCTCGACAGGTGTTCTCCGGGGCCACGAAGGTGGACCTCTCGTGATCGGGGATGTGATGTATGTCCACACTCCATTCCCCAACATCGTCTATGCTCTCGACCTGAACAGCGATGGCAAGATCCTATGGAGGTACGAACCCAAGCAGGATCCGAACGTCATTCCGGTCATGTGCTGCGACACGGTTTACCGTGGCGTTGCCTATGCGGATGGAAAGATCTTCCTGCACCAGGCCGACACGACGCTCGTCGCGCTGGATGCGAAGTCGGGCGAGGTGGTCTGGTCCGTCGTCAATGGCGACCCGAAAAAGGGCGAGACCAATACGGCGACCGTCATGCCCGTGAAGGATAAGGTGCTCGTCGGCATCTCGGGTGGTGAATTCGGCGTGCGCGGACACGTGACGGCCTATGACATGAAGACGGGCAAGCAGGTCTGGCGTGCCTACTCGACCGGACCCGACGACGAAATGTTGGTCGACCCGGAAAAGACGACTCATCTCGGCAAGCCGATCGGCAAGGATTCAAGCCTCAAGAGCTGGCAGGGAGAGCAGTGGAAGATCGGCGGGTCGACGACGTGGGGATGGTACTCCTACGATCCCGAGCTGAACCTCGTGTACTATGGCACGGCCAACCCCTCGACCTGGAATCCGAAGCAGCGTCCCGGCGACAACAGGTGGTCCATGACCATCATGGCCCGCGACGCGGATACCGGAATGGCCCGTTGGTTCTACCAGATGACCCCGCATGACGAGTGGGACTATGACGGCGTGAACGAGATGATCCTGGTCGATCAGGAAATCGGCGGCCGCCCGCGTAAGCTCCTGGTTCACTTCGACCGCAACGGGCTTGCTTATACCCTGGACCGTACCAATGGTGAATTGCTTGTCGCGGAGAAGTACGATCCGGCCGTCAACTGGGTCTCCAAGGTCGACATGGATAAGAACAGTCCGACCTATGGACGCCCGATGGTCGTGTCCCAGTTCTCGACCGAGCAGCAGGGAGAGGACGTCAACACGAAGCATGTCTGCCCTGCCGCGCTCGGCACGAAGGACCAGCAGCCCGCAGCGTTCTCGCCGCGGACGGGACTCTTCTATGTTCCGACCAACCACGTTTGCATGGATTACGAGCCGTTCCGTGTCAGCTACACGGCCGGTCAGCCCTACGTCGGGGCGATCCTCTCCATGTTCCCGCCTCAGGGCGAAACCAACATGGGCAACTTCATCGCGTGGGATGCCAGGACGGGTAAGATCGTGTGGACGAACAAGGAGCCGTTCTCGGTCTGGTCCGGCGCCTTGGCGACGGCAGGTGATGTCGTGTTCTATGGAACGCTCGAAGGCTATCTGAAAGCTGTCGATGCCCAGACGGGCAAGGAACTCTACAAATTCAAGACACCGTCCGGCATCATCGGCAACGTAACGACCTATGAGCATAAGGGAAGACAGTACATCGCGGTGCTGTCCGGCGTGGGCGGCTGGGCCGGTATCGGCCTTGCGGCGGGCCTGCTCGGCGAGGAGGGGGCCGGGGCCTGGCAGACAGCCGTCAATCCTGGACGCCAGGAGACCGGCACCCGGGCTATTGAGACGGCTGGCCTCGGTGCGGTCGGCGGTTATGCGGCGCTCGCCAACTATACCACGCTTGGCGGCACCCTGACCGTATTCGCCCTGCCGACGCAATGAACCTGAGGCTTGGTCGAGGGGCGCCCGGTTCCGATGCCGAGTGCTCTCATCCCTCTGCCGCTTGCATCTCGTGCGGACCTCCGGGTCTTCACGAGATGCTCTCATCTCAAGAAGAAGCATCGGATGATCCCGAAAGTGCAGGTCCCCTTCTGGCCAGGTGCTTAAGGAATTCGACAGGTTCAAGCCGGAGAGACACGGGATGGCTATAAGGTACGGATGGGGCATAGCTGCGGCTCTCGCAGCAATGGCAGTTGTCGGGCTTGTCCCTGAGCCCCTTCAATCTGCCGAAGAGGGCACCAAGGGAGAAGACGGGAAATACATGACAGCCGCGGGGACGCCGACCTATCACGTCGGATCGGACGGAACGGTGGACTGGTACACCTACAGCGGTTACCGCCGATACCATGCAGACTGCCACACCTGCCATGGCCCGAACGGCGACGGAAGTTCCTATGCGCCGGCGCTGGCGCATTCGCTGAAGACTCTCACCTACGAGGAGTTCATGAACGTGGTGGTCAACGGGCGCCAGAAGGTTGGCGTTGCAGAAAACCAGGTCATGCCGGCATTCGCCGACAACGTAAACGTCATGTGTTACATCGATGATCTCTACATCTACCTGAAAGCGCGTGCAGACGGCGTCATCCCTCGAGGACGTCCCGCAAAACGAGAAGACAAACCCAAAGTGGCGACGCAAAATGAAGATTCATGCCTCGGGCGCAGCTGATCTGGCCGCAGCAGCAGCTGTCTTACTGGCTTCTCTCGTCATATCGCCGAGCTTGGTCGCCGCGCAACCGGCGGATTTGGTGTCGAGAACGGCTTTGCGCGTGTGCGCGGATCCTGCGAACATGCCGTTCTCGAACGTGGCTGGCGAGGGGTTCGAAAACAAGCTCGCCGAGCTTCTTGCGGCCGATCTCAAGCTGCCGCTGGAATATACCTGGTTCCCCCAGGCGACGGGGTTCGTTCGCAACACATTGGGCGCCAACCGGTGCGATGTCGTGATGGGCTACGTCGCGGCAAGCGAAGTGATCCAGAATACCAACCCTTACTACAGGTCGGCGTGGGTCTTGGTCTACCCGAAGGATCGTGGCCTCGACGGCATCGATTCGCTCGACGATGCCCGCCTCAAGGGCAAGCGTCTCGGCATCATCGCGGGGGCTCCGCCGGCCACGATCATGGCAACGAACGGGCTGATGGCGCATGCAAGGCCTTATGCCCTCATGGTCGACCGCCGCTACGAGTCGCCCGCCGAGGAAATGCTTCGGGACATCGCGGCGGGTGACGTGGATGCCGGAATCCTGTGGGGCCCGATTGCGGGATACTACGTGCGGAAGGCTGCCGCGCCGCTTGCGATCGTACCGCTGCTCCACGAGATCAAGACAGTTCCGATGACCTATCGCATTACGCTTGGATTGCGTCACGGGGAGACCGAATGGAAGCACCGGCTCAACGATTTTCTCGAATCCCATAAGGCTGAGATTCAATCCATTCTCCTGCAATATGGAGTTCCTCTGATCGATGAACAGGACCGGCCCGTCACCGGCCCATGATCATGCGAGCCGAGTTCACTTGAGATGGCGCGAGATCTCCTGGGCGAGCGCATAAGCCCGTTGCTCCAATAGAATCGGGCTTTCGCAGACATATGTCAGCGCCCGGTTCCGTTCATCATAGATGCGGGTCGCCCAATACAGCCTCTGCTCGAGGGCGGTCCGCTCCGCGGCGGGCCTGGAATCCTGCCTGAGAGAGCTGCTCGTTTCGCTTATTTCGCGGGCAAGCTCCCTCTGCTTCCTTGCATATCGCTCGATGCCGCCGATAAGGCGACGTCTCTCCGCATTGATGAGTTCGAAGAGTCCTGCAAAGAGCAATGTCAGCTTCTCGTCCTTCTCCGGCCCTGCTGTCTTGCCGAGATTCTCAATCGCTGCGCTCGCCTTGTCGAGGTCTGTCCGGCGGGAGGCCAAGGTCCGGACAAGTGACGCGATTTCCGGATCATCGCGCCACCGGTTCGCTGCCGGTTCGATCGGCGGTCCAGCCCACATCTGGGTCACGCTCAGCTCCGCGACCCGGCGCTGGATGCAGGGCCAGTCCGCTTCGGCGGCGAGCGCTGCGTGCGTTGACAGCACTCCAACGAAGGCCAGGCCAAATATGCTGCGCCAGCGTAGGGGCATGAGTTCCTCCGGCATTCTCAATCAGCCATCGCCGGCCCGCCGCGCCGGGCGATGAGGCCCTTGGAAGGATTATACGCAAATAGCGACAAAGTGAGAAAAGCCGCCGTTGCGCCCGCGACGATCGCGAGAGAGGCCCCGTCGAATTTTGCGTAGAGGGCAAAACGGATGGCCTCTACGGCGTGGGTGAAGGGATTGAGGCGACATATTTCATAGAGAGTGGGGCTCGCTTCCTGGATGCGCCAAAGCGGATAGAGAGCCGATGACGCGAAGAACATGGGAAATATCACGAAGTTCATGACGCTGGCGAAGTTCTCGAGCTGCCGGAACAGGGAGGATAGAAGGAGCCCCATCGCCCCCATCATCAGACCGGTCATCACGAGAACCGGCAGGAGAGTGAGATAGC
Source organism: Pseudomonadota bacterium (assembly GCA_023386155.1). GTDB lineage: Bacteria > Pseudomonadota > Alphaproteobacteria > Rhizobiales > Beijerinckiaceae > Microvirga. Next base: position 6,164 of record JAEWKH010000059.1, on the reverse strand, counting down.
CCATCAGGGGAGGCTCGATCTCCCAGAAATACGCGACCAGGAGGAAGGCATAGACCTGCAGGATGGAGACGAAGACGCCTGCGATGAGTTTCGCGAGGAGCAGGAACCAACGGGGATAAGGGCTCACCAGCAGGATCCGCATGGCGCCGACCTCGCGGTCATAGACCATCGAGAGCGACGATTGCAGCCCATTGAAGAGCTGGATCATGGCGACGAGGCCGGGGGTTATATAGACCTCGTAAAGCACGTAGGTCTCGTAAGGCGGGATGATAGAGACGCCGAGGACGGACCTGAGCCCGGCCGCGAAGATGAACAGCCAGACGAGCGGCCTGACGAGCGCCGACAGGAACCTCCCTCTCTGGCTGACGAACCGTAGCGCTTCGCGCCAGACGATGCCGGCAAAGCAGACCCCATAGCCGCGCAGTGAAAGGGCGTTCGTTCGCTTCCGGGCACTCATTCAGCAGCCTCCTGCCCGGCAGCAGCCTCTTCGAACGCATCGATCAGCTTCAGAAAGGCGGTTTGTACGTCATGGGCTTCCGCCTGGGCCAGCACCTCCGGAACGGATCCCTGCGCGAGGATGCGTCCCCTGTGAAGCACGACGAGGCGATCTGTCGCCTGAATCTCATCGAGCAGATGGGTCGCCCACAGGATCCCGTTGCCCTCCTCGGCAACGAGGCGGCGCACTTCCCTGATCAGTCCCTGACGCGCCTCCACGTCGAGGCCGACTGTCGGCTCATCGAGCAGAAGGAGCGCGGGATCGTGGATCAGTGCGCGGGCGATTTCCAGCCGGCGCATCTGCCCGCCGGAAAGGTTGCGCACCTTGTCGTGAAGCCGGTCGACAAGTTCGAACTTCTCAAGCACATGGGTAACCCGCGCCTGGGCCCGCCTTCGGCCGATCCCGTGCAGGGCAGCGTGGTAGAGCAGGCTCTGGCGCACGGAAAGATCGAGGTCGAGCGTGCGCGCCTGAAAGACGATGCCGAGCCGGGACAGGGCCTCAGGGGCTTCCCGCCGAACATCGAAGCCGAAGACCTGGATCGTGCCGGAGGTGCTGTCGTAGAGTCGGGTCACCAGGGAGAAGAGGGTTGTCTTGCCCGCGCCGTTCAAACCCAGCAGCGCGGTGAACGAGCCCGCAGGTACTGTCAAGCTTGCCCGGTCGAGTGCCTTGCGCGGGCCGAAGGAGTGGCTCAACCCCTCAATGCGGAGGGCAGGCTGCGCCATCAACCCCGACCCTGGTCCTTGCAAAGCCGCCACATGATTTTCCATGGTTCCCACCGGCCGGGGACGATTTCAGCATTCTCCGCTTCATGACGTCAAATAGGCGATGAGCCGCACAAGGACAGATCGGCGGCTTGCAACAGCCCGATCATCAGGCATGAATCACCGCATGCTCGGAGGCGGTTGCACGGGTTGGCCTTGAGATGGTTCACGGCTCGTCGTAATCTTCCGACCTGAGGATTGGGAACTTGCCGCACGTTGCTCGGGGCGATGCATGCAGCCGGGGCCGTTCTGGACCGCGGCATGGACGATGGCCCTTCAAGACTCGTTCGGCCTGGCCGGTGAACCGCCGGTCGAGGCAAGGAGGTTCCGATGGATCGAACTCGGCGTACACTCCTTGGTAGTTTTGCCGCCCTGGCCGTCATGCCTCTGGCATCGAAGGGGATCGCCCAGACCGCCGAGCCGCTCAAGGTCGGGTCGCTCAAATTCGGGACTGTCAATTGGCTTCTCGATACCATTGCCGGAGAGAAGGCCGACATCAGGGAGGGCGTGACGTTCGAGCGGCTGGAGCTTGCCTCCAACCAGGCTTTGACCGTCGCTCTGCAGGCCGGTGCCGTGGACCTGATCGTCAGCGACTGGCTCTGGGCCATGCGACAGCGGGCGCAGGGCGATGAGCTTCGGTTCTGCCCCTATTCGAACGCCCTGGGGGCGCTGATGGTGCCAGGGGATCGGGGTTTCAGGACACTTGCAGATTTGAAGGGGAAGCGGCTTGGAGTTGCCGGCAGCGCTCTCGACAAGAGCTGGCTGCTCCTGCGCGCTTTCTCCCGGAACACGCTCCGGGCCGATCTCGTGGACATCGTCGAGCCGATCTATGGCGCTCCGCCGCTGCTGTCCGAGCAACTGAGGCTCGGCCGCCTGGATGGCGTCCTGACGTTCTGGAACTTCGCAGCCCGCCTCGATGCCGCCGGATATCAGCCCCTGATCGATATGGTCGATGTCATGGCCAGCCTCGGCGTGGCGCCCCCGCCTCCGCTCGTCGGGTTCGTGTGGCGCGAAGAGCTTCTGCGCGCCAAGCCGGACCAGGTGGCGGGTTTCTTCCGCGCTGTGAGCGGCGCAAACCAGATCCTCAAGTCTGAGGATGCCGCATGGGAGCGTCTCAGGCCTGCGATGGGCGCCGAGTCGGATGCCGAGTTCGGGCGGCTGAAGGATTACTTCAGGGCGGGAATTCCAACGCCGTGGAGCGAAGCCGAGACGCGGGCGGCGGAGCGGCTCTTTGCCATTCTCAGCGAGCTCGGAGGGGCGGAGCTGGTCGGCCCCAAAACCCGTTTCGATCCCTCCCTGTTCTGGGCGCCGAAGGCATGAGATGAGAAAGCGCCTGCCCAGGAGCGCAACGCAACTCGCATGGTCAGCGCTGTCGATCATCGCTTTGGGCGTCGCCTGGCAGGTGGTGGCGTCCTTCTCAGATCCACGCCTGTTCCCGGGCCCTGGGCAGGTTGGCGAAACGCTGATCGAGGCTGGCCTCGACGGAGCCCTCTTCGCCAATATCGGGATCACCCTGGCGCGCGTTCTCGCGAGCTTCGTCCTGGCGATGGTCATCGGGACGGCCATCGGCATCGCACTCGGCCGCATCCGGCTCCTGGACCGTCTTTTCGATCCCTGGCTGATCCTTTTCCTGAATCTCCCGGCCCTCGTCGTCATCGTCCTCTGTTACATCTGGCTCGGGCTCAACGAGGCGGCCGCCATCACGGCCGTTGCGATCAACAAGATTCCCAACGTGGCGGTGACCCTCCGGGAGGGAGGGCGTGCACTGGACCGCGATCTTCTCGAAATGGCTTCGGTCTACAGGTTCGGCCGGTGGCGAACCCTGCGACACGTGATCCTGCCGCAATTGGCTCCATACTTCATGGGAGCCATCCGGTCAGGGCTCGCGCTCGTGTGGAAGATCGTTCTCGTGGTCGAGCTCCTCGGCCGGAGCAGCGGGGTAGGCTTCGTCATCAGCGCGGCTTTCCAGGTGTTCGATGTCTCCACGATCCTGGCCTACGCCCTCGCTTTCGTCGCCGTCATCCAGATGATCGAATTTCTCATCCTCCAGCCATGGGAGCGCAGGCTCAACCGATGGCGACGATGAGCGGGCTCGATATCGAGATTTTCGACAAAAGCTATCCCGCCTCGGGCAGCGCACCGATGCGCCGGCTCTTCAGGGAGTTTCGCCTCGTGGTCGACCCGGGCACGTTCGTCTGCCTGCTCGGCCCGTCCGGCATCGGGAAGACGACCTTGCTGAACACGATATCGGGGCTTGATCCGGATTATGCCGGCCGGATCGCATTTCACGGCGTGCAGGAACCGCGCATCGGTTACGTCTTTCAGACGCCGCGCCTGCTGCCGTGGCGGACGGTGCTTGAGAATATCCTGCTGCCTCTGCCGCGAACGGAGGACGCGCGGAGAACGGCGATCGATCTTCTCGCCGGCATGGGCATGTCCGATACCCTCGATGTCTATCCGGAGCGTCTTTCCCTCGGCATGCAGCGTCGCGTCGCGCTCGCCCGGGCCTTCGCCATCGATCCCGACATTCTTCTGATGGACGAGCCCTTCGTCTCGCTGGATGAGGCGACTGCCGATCGGTTGCGCGAACTCCTGAGCGGGATGCTGGCGCAGAGGCCCGCCACCGTCCTCTTCGTCACGCACGACAGCCGGGACGCCATTCGAATGGCGAACCGCATCATCGTCCTTTCGGGCTCTCCCGTTCAGATCGTCAAGGACATCCGCGTCGGCCTGAGCCATGGCGAGCGCCGGGACAAGGAGGCCGTCGAAGCATTTCGAGGCCGCTATCTGGCGCAGGCTCAGTGATATGGTTTGGCTTCATGACGTCTGGCCCCGTCCGCAAGCCGTCTGGCAGCTCTGAACTATTACTGGTCGAGGGTGTTGAGGCTTCTGAGCTGAGAGGGAAGAGCAGGTCAGAGAGACTGAGCTCCGACGGCAGCGGTCGTCGGGTGCCGGCCGCCGGATAGATCAGGAGTTGGCCATGACGTTGATTTTCCTTGTATGCATGATCTCTTCTCCCGATAGCTGCAGGGAGGAACGGTTGAGCTTCGCCTTCGAGACCGTCAGCGATTTTGGGTGCATGGTGGGGGCACAGTCCAAGATGGCGGAGTGGACGAATACCCATCCCGGGTGGCGGATCGCCAGCTGGAAATGCATGCCCCCGGGCCTGCAGGAAGACCGCACGATCTGAAGCGGCTCTCATGCGCTTCGACGGTCCGATTTATGGAAACCGCCACGATCGGCCATCAGTCCCGCATTCGCATGGAGCGGGATATTTGATATGCTGCGCTTGGATCCTGCGGGGAAGCGAGCATGTCTTGGGCGACTATTGCCTCGGGAGGCTGTCTCATCCTGGGACTTGTGATGACCTGTCCGGCCATTGCGCAGGATGAGGAAAGCAACGACTACCCGACGACAGCCCGTGCCGATTATGTTTTCGCCTGCATGGCGGCCAATGGAGAAACGCGCCTGGCCCTGGAGCGGTGCTCGTGCTCCATCGACGTGATCGCGTCGATCCTGCCATATGAACGCTACGTTCAGGCCGAAACCGCTCTCAGCGTTGGCCAGCGGACCGGAGAGAGCGCGGAACTGTTCCGCAACAATCCCCTGATGCGAGACCTTGTCGCCGAACTCCGCCGCGCGCAGGCGGAGGCCGACGTGGAATGCTTCCCCTGAACCGCTGACCCTTCCGACGTAGCGCTCCGCCCTATCATCCCTGTAGTGAGGTGGGCTGATTTTTGCTACATTCAGGCGGTCCCGCTCGAGCATTCCGAGCACGGTTACGGAAAGGGGATCGCCATGGAGACGCGGGCAGCGGTGGCGTGGGAGGCAGGCAAGCCGCTCAGCATCGAGACCATCCGCCTCGAGGGGCCGAAGTCCGGCGAGGTGCTGGTGGAGGTGATGGCCACGGGCGTGTGCCACACCGACGCCTACACCCTCTCGGGGCTCGATTCCGAGGGCAAGTTCCCGGCCATCCTCGGCCATGAGGGCGCCGGCATCGTGCGCGAGGTCGGCCCGGGCGTGACCATTTTGTTAGTGGGCTAGCACTTCATCGAGCTCTACACGCCCGAATGCCGCAACTGCAAATCCTGCCTGTCGCGGCGCACCAACCTGTGCACCGCGATCCGGGCGACGCAAGGCCAGGGCGTGATGCCCGACGGCACGAGCCGCTTCCGCTGCGACGGCGAGACCGTGTTCCACTACATGGGCTGCTCGACCTTCGCCAACTTCACCGTGCTGCCGGAGATTGCGCTGGCCAAGGTGCGCGCGGACGCGCCCTTCGACAAGATCTGCTACATCGGCTGCGGGGTCACCACCGGCATCGGGGCGGTGATCTACACGGCCAAGGTGTGGCCGGGCGCCAATGTGGTGGTGTTCGGGCTTGGCGGCATCGGGCTCAACGTGATCCAGGGCGCGCGCATGGTCGGGGCGGACAAGATCATCGGGGTCGACATCAACCCGGGCAAGCGCGCCATGGCCGAGAAGTTCGGCATGACCGACTTCCTCAACCCGAACGAGGTCGGGTCCGACAAGGTGGTGCAGGCGATCATTGATCTCACCGGCGGCGGGGCCGACTTCTCGTTCGACGCGACCGGCAACGTGAATGTGATGCGCCAGGCGCTGGAATGCTGCCACCGCGGCTGGGGCGAGAGCATCATCATCGGGGTGGCGGAGGCGGGCCGGGAGATCGCCACGCGGCCGTTCCAGCTGGTGACCGGCCGCGTGTGGCGCGGCACGGCGTTCGGCGGCGCGCGCGGGCGCACGGACGTGCCGAAGATCGTCGACTGGTACATGGAGGGCAAGATCAACATCGACGACCTGATCACCCACACCATGCCGCTCGACGAGATCAACACCGCCTTCGACCTCATGCACGAGGGAAAGTCCATCCGGTCCGTCATCGTCTA
>JAEWKH010000052.1 GCA_023386155.1 Pseudomonadota bacterium | reverse complement strand
GAAGAACCTGGCCCATAGTGCTTCCTTCCATGCCGCGGAAAAGACTGCTCCATCAAACCCCGGGATCAAACACCTAGAGCATCGGACCCAAAAGTGGCGTCCACTTTTGGGATCGAATCCGATGCTCCGCTCTATGAAGAGCGCATCGTTGATTGCGAAAAACCGGGTCCACTTTTTCGCACGATGCGCTAGACCGCGTGCCCGACGAGCGAGCCGATGATGGCGGTGGCCACCATCGCGAACGCGCCCCAGAACGTGACCCGCGCGGTGGGCTTGAGAATGGACGCTCCACCCGCCCGGGCCCCGAGGGCGCCCAGGATGGCCAAGCCAACGAGAGAGCCTGCGGATACGGCGTATGTCGTCCAACCCGACGGGGCCGCGATGGCGATCAGAAGCGGCAGGGCCGCTCCCACCGCGAAGGTCACGGCCGAGGTCAGCGCGGCCTGAATCGGGCGGGCGACCACATGCTCCGACAGCCCGAGTTCGTCCCGGGCGTGGGCTGCGAAGGCATCCTTCGCCATCATCTGCTGCGCGACCTGGCGGGCCAGCACCGGCTCGACGCCGCGATCCACATAGATCTGCGTGAGTTCGTCCAATTCCGCTTCAGGCTGTTCCGCGAGTTCGCTCCGTTCGCGCGCCAAGTCGGCGTTCTCCGTATCGGCTTGCGAGCTCACCGAGACGTACTCGCCGGCGGCCATCGACATCGCGCCGGCCACGAGCCCGGCGACGCCCGCCACGAGCACCTCGCTGGCCGAGGTGGAGGCGGCGGCGACGCCGACCATCAGGCTTGCGGTCGAGATGATGCCGTCGTTGGCGCCAAGCACGGCCGCGCGCAGCCAGCCGATCCGCTGGATCAGGTGGGTCTCGCGGTGGAGCGGATGCATGCGGCCCTCCTTGGAACGGTCCAGGTCACCTGCGGTCCGGTGTGCCCGATTTCCCTCCGGCAGGCAACAGCCGGGCCGAGTTCAGGATGAAGGCAAGCTCCGAACCGACGTGGATGAAGGCCGCCAAAAGCGGATTGAGGAAACCGAAGGCCGCAAGGGCGATGCCGAGTGCATCCACCCCGATGGTGCCGGCGAAGTTCTGCCAGATGATGGTGCGCGTCCGCCGCGCAATCCGCAGGGTCTCGACCAGCTTGCCGAGGTCGTTGCCGATCAGCACGACGTCCGCGCTCTCCTTCGCAATGTCGGTGCCCGAGCCCATGGCGATGCCGAGGTTGGCGGCCGTGAGGGCAGGGGCGTCGTTCACGCCGTCGCCCACCATGGCGACCGCATGGCCGCCTGCAACCAGCCCGCGGACTTTCGCGAGCTTATCCTCCGGCAGCATGTCGGAGACGACCTCGTCGATGCCGAGCTCCTGGGCCACGCTCCGGCCTACCGCCGCTGTGTCCCCGGTGAGAAGAAGCGTGCGGACCTTCAGGCCATGCAGGGCATCGATGGCCTGACGGGCCTCGGGCCGGATCGTGTCCGCAACGACGATCTCTCCGAGATAACGCCCATCGGTGGCGACGACGATGTCGGAGCCGACCTGGCCGTCCACGCGGACCGGTACCTCGATTCCGGCTTCGGCAAGGAGCTTCCGGTTGCCGACGAGGACGGTGCGTCCCTCGACGGTCGCCGTGATGCCGCGCCCCATGGTGTAAAGGAAGCTTTCAGGTTCGGGAACCGCGACGGCTTGCTTCGCGGCCTCCGACACGACGGCGCGGGCGAGCGGATGCTCCGAATGCAGCTCGGCCGCGGCGGCAAGGCGCAGAAGCATCTGCGGATCGGCGCCAACAGCGGGATTGACCGCCTGCACGGCAGGTTCGCCGAGGGTGAGCGTACCCGTCTTGTCGAGCACGACCGTGTCGATGCGTCCCAACGTTTCAAGGTGAACGCCGCCCTTGATGATGGAGCCGAGGCGTGCCGCGCGACCGATGCCGCCGAGAATGGCGAGCGGCGTTCCGGCGGCGATGCCGCAGGCGCCGGCCACGATGATGACCGAGATCGTGTCGCGCACGTCGCGGGTCAGGGCATAGGTGATGAGCGCCGCCGCCACGGCGAAATACACGAGGTACCCGGCCAGTTGATCCGCCAAGCGCTGCACTGGGGCGCGGGTCTGCTCGGCATGTTCCACGGCCTCGACGATGCGGCCGTAGCTGGTGTCGCGGCCGATCCGTTCAGCCCGGACTTCCAAGGCGCCCATCTGGTTGATGGAGCCTGCATAAACGCTGGCGCCCTCGGACTTTTCCGCCGGCATCGACTCACCTGTGATGCGCGACTGGTCGACATAGGAATGGCCATCCGCCACCGTGCCGTCGACCGGCACCTTCTCGCCGGGGCTGACGAGCACCGTATCTCCTGCGGCGATGCGGTCGACCGGTACGGTCAGGATCTCGCCGTTGCGCCGCACCCGCGCCTCGCGGGGCACGAAGTCGATCAGGTCCTTGATGGCGAGGCGGCCGCGGGACACGGTCAGGTGCTCCAGCTCCTCGGCGACGAGCACGAACAGCATGACGACGACAGCCGTGAAGAACTCGGAGATCGCCGCGGCCGCCAGGATGGCGATGGACATGGAGAGTTCCATGGTCATGCGCCGGGCCAAGAGGTTCTCGAAAGCCTTCTTGAACATCGGCCAGCCGGAGAACGCGAGGGTTCCGAGGCCAATCACGATGGCCGGTACAAAGGGCCCATGGACCCGAAACCACAGAACCGCAGCTCCCAGCAGGGCCACGCCCATTCGGGCCATCGCCCAGGGTTCGAAGGAAGCATGACCGTGAACGCTCTCCTCGTGGTGAGGCGCATCCTCCTCTATGGGCAAGGCGCTGTTGGCGGGGTGCGAGGCGGAAAGCAACGGCATGAGCGGCTCCTCGAGGCGCCTGTGGGGATCCCGTTGAATCGGTCGAGCGCTTGTTTGGAATTATTCTAAACTAATTTGGAGCCGATCTAAACTGCAAAGCCTGCGGCCGAAAATCGTTCCCCAGGCGGCGCCCCGCACCTAGACCGGATTCATCCGCTCCATCGTTCCGTCCCGGAGCACGAACTGGTGCCACAGGGCGATCAGCGCGTGGAGACCTGACAGGACCAGGACGATCGTGCCGCCGGTCTCATGGATTTCCGCGATGGGCCCGGGTGCGCCCTGAGCGGTCGCTGCGATGGCGGGGAGAGAGAGGCCGAAGAACGAAACCGGGACGCCCAGCCGCGAGGCCGCGTACCAGCCGGTCAGGGGCAGTCCGATCATGAAGAGGTAGAGCAACGCGTGCCCGACCTTGGCCGCAAGGTTGAGCCAGGGACCCTGCGGATCCTCGATGCGGGCATGGCTGCCCCACCGGCGTGCGATCAGTCGCGGCATGACGAGAAGGAGAACCGCGAGCCCGAGCGAGAAGTGCAGCAGGGGTGGATTGAGGCGGACCTGCCGTCCACTCTCAGCGGTGAACCATGCAGCCAGGATCAGCAGGGCCATGCCCCAGTGGAGTATGATGAGGGTCTTCGAGTATCGCGGCATCGGTGGCTCCCTTCCGCGTGGCTGGGCAGTCGTTCCGAGCCGGCATGCCCAGCCCGACGTTTCGACAGAGCCGCTTTCTACGCCGTCCAACCTGTCATCTCGCTGACAGCCGTCCACAGCGGCCTGACAGCAGGCTTGCGCCACTCTCCCGGCATTCCAGGCGCCACCATCGGCGCGGGATCCAACAGGAGAAACCCATGCGCTATACCGCCATCGCCTTTGCAACCGCCGCCGTCTTGGCCGGCGCCTTCTCAGCCCAGGCGAGCAGCCTCGGGCGGCCCTGCACCACGGCGCCCCAAAGCCAGTGGCTCTCGGTCGATGCCCTCAAGGCCAAGGCCGAGGCCCAAGGCTACAAGGTCCAGAAGGCCAAGATCGCCAAGGCCTGCGGCGAGATCTACGCGCTCGACGCAAACAACGCCCGCACGGAGCTGTTCGTCGATCCCACTTCCGGTGAGATCGTCGCCAAGGAGTGAAGCCATGACCGCGAGCAAACATGCGGTCGAGGCCGCCGGCGTGATGCCGGCGGCTGCCACCGCTTCACCCCGGACGAAAACCGTCCGCGTCTGGGACCCGTTCGTCCGGATCTTCCATTGGAGCCTGGTCGGCCTGTTCGTGTTCGCCTTCGTGACCGGGGACGAGATCAAGTGGCTGCACATCCGCGTGGGCTATGCCATCGCGGCTCTCGTCGGGTTGCGGATCGTATGGGGCTTCGTCGGATCCCGGCATGCCCGGTTCAGCGACTTCGTCCGCTCCCCGCGGGCAGTCGCCACTTATCTGCGCCAGTCCCTCCGGTGGCAGGCGCCGCGCCATCTCGGTCATAACCCGGCAGGCGGCGTCATGGTCGTGGCGCTGCTCGTCATGATCGCCGGCATTGCGGCAACCGGCTTCGCCATGACCACCGATGCGTTCTGGGGTTCGCAAGGGGTGGAGGATCTCCACGAGGCACTGGTCTACGCGACCGTCGGGCTCATCGTCCTGCATATTGCGGGCGTCGCCTTCTCCGGCCTGGAGCATGGCGAGAACCTGGTGAAGGCGATGATCACGGGAAGGAAGCGGGCGCCCTGAACCCGCTTGCCTCAGCCTGCGCCCGGCAGCCGGATCTCCGCGAGAAGGCCGCCGAGCGCCGAGCGCCGCAGGGAAAGCGAGCCGCCATAGGCTTCCACCAGGTCGCCGACGATGGCGAGCCCCAGTCCGGTGCCCGGCCGGGTTTCGTCCAGGCGACCGCCGCGGGCGAGCACGGCTTCGACTCTGTCCCCCGGCACACCTGGACCGTCGTCCTCGACCCGAAGCACGATCGCGCTCCCGTCGCGCCGACCCTCGATCCGCACGGTGCGGGCCGCCCAGGTCGCTGCGTTCTCGGCCAGGTTGCCGAGAATCTCGGTGAGGTCCTGAGCGTCCATTTGGACCTTGAGAGCATCAGTGGCATCGATCTCCCATGTCAGATTCTGTCCGTGCGGGGTTCGCCGAAGCACGCCGACCACCTGATCGGCGATGGGATGGACCGGCTGGGCCGGCCCTGACAGAGCCCGAAGCCCTGTCCTCGCCCGCACCAGCTCACGTTCGACATGACGCCGCATGCCGGCCGTGACGGTTTCGATCTCATCGGCAAGGCGGGTGTCCCCGCGGGTGCGCAGCTCCTCCGCGTCGGCGCTCAGCACCGTCAGCGGCGTCTTCAGGCCGTGCGCCAGATCCGCCGCCCGCGCCCGCGCTCGGGAGATGGCCTTTTCCTGTTCGTCGAGCAGGTGATCGACCTCGGTGGCAAGAGGGCGAACCTCGTCCGGGAAGGCCTCGCCGAGCCGAGCCGCCGCGCCGGAGCGGACCTGCGCCAGGCGGCGGCGCACCGCATCGAGCGGACGCAAGCCGATACTGACCTGGATCCAGGCGGCGGCAATCAGGACGGCTCCGAGAAGAGCGAGCGAAGGGATGAGGTCGGAGGCAAACGCCAGGCCGGCGGCATGCACCTCGGCGCGGTCCACGGCCACCACGGCGCGGATCGTCCCGCTTCCGAGGCTTGCCGGCAGGGCGATCCGCCGCTCGACCGCCAGCAGCGAGGCGCCGCCGGGACCGGGGATCGTATGCTGGTGGATCTCCCCGGCGGCCGGCACGTCGGGCGGCACGGGCAGCGTGGCATCCCAGAGCGAGCGGGAGCGGAGCACGGTGTCGGCTCCCTCCTCGGCAATCTGCCAGTAGAGCCCGCTCAGGGGTTTGAGAAAACGCGACTCGGCCGGCGGCACGCCGATGTCGAGCGTGCCGTCTCCGGTCCGGGCGAGGCTGCTCACGAGCTGGTTGAGGTGCGAGCCGAGCTCGGCCGCCATGCGCCGCTCCACGTGCCGCTCGAACAGCAGCAACAGGCCAAGTCCCGCCAGGACCAGGGCGCAGATGATCGAGGCCGTGCCCGCCGCAAGAAGGCGCAGCTTAAGTGATCCCTGACTCATGTCGGTGCAGGCTCCGGCACGAGATAGCCGAAGCCGCGGCGGGTCTCGATCAGGTCGACGCCGAGCTTGCGGCGCAGGCGCCCGACGAGCACCTCCAGGGCGTTCGGATCGCGGTCGTGGTCGTGCGCGTACAGATGCTCCATCAGTTCCGTCGGCGGGATCACCCGCCCGGCATGGTGCATGAGGTAGCTCAGGCAGCGGTATTCCAGCGGCGAGAGGTTGAGCGGCACGTCGTCGACCGTGACCCGCATTTTGCGGGTATCGAGCGCGACAGTCCCTGAGGTGAAGACTGGCGCGGAGCGGCCGGCCGCCCGGCGCAGGAGGGCACGCACGCGGGCCAGCAGTTCCTCCATGGCGAAAGGCTTGGCAAGGTAGTCGTCGGCGCCGGCATCGATGCCCTCGACCCGCTCCGCCCAGGCGCCCCGTGCGGTCAGGATCAGCACCGGCAGGTCGCGGCCGGCCGCGCGCCACTTCCGGAGCACGGTAAGGCCGTCCAGCCTCGGCAGGCCGAGATCGAGAACGGCCAGATCATAGTCTTCCGTGTCGCCGCGGAACCAGGCCTCGTCGCCGTCGGTAACCTGGTCGACGGCGTAGCCCGCGTCCGTCAGGACGGCTTCCACCTTGCGGGCGATGCGAGGATCGTCCTCGACGAGAAGAATGCGCATCAGTGGCCCTCTCGCTTGAGGATCGCGGCCGACGCGGCGTCGACATAGACCTCCCACAGGCGCCCGGCCGGATCGATCACCTTGAATTCGTAGACCCAGCGGTCGCGCTTTCGCTCGAATTCCACGCCGACGACCTCGCCGCCGAGATCGGCCTGCACCCGGGACAGGATGTCGGCGAGGGCGAGAGCTTCGCCCCGTTCGACGGCACGACGGGCACGGTCATAGTCGCGCTCGCGGTCCGCCCTTGCATCGGCCGGCAGCAGCGCTGCGGCGAGGCCGAGGACGATGAGGGCGCGGCGGGTCTTGCTCATAGGGCGAGAATGCTCCCACGCACCTGACAATTCGCTGACATGGATCAACAGCGGGCGGAAAGCGGCGCCTCGTTAGTCTCGCCTCCATGGATCCGGACATGCCGTTCGGATCAGGACAACAGGAGACCGACATGCGCACGATCATCATGACGTCAGCCCTTCTCGCCGCAGGCCTTGCGACCCCAGTCCTGGCGGATGGCCCGGACAGCCGCTGCACGCGCAGCCCTGATGGCCGGATCGTCGCCGCAAGCAAAGTGACCAGGGGGCTCGAAGAGCTCGGCTACCGCATCGACCGAATCCGAGTCGAGCATGGCTGCTACGAGGTCCGGGCGGTGAACGACAGCGGTTTCCCGATCAAGGCCATCTATGCCCGGGCTACCGGTGAGCTCGTCCAGGCGCGGCTTCGCTGAGCGGAAACACAAACCAGCCCATCGAACGACGAAACAGGAGATCCAATCATGGTGATGAACAAATCCCTTGCCGCCGCTCTGGTAGCACTCGGCCTAGCAGTCGGGTTCGCCGGGACCGTTTCCGCCGCTGCGCCGCACGGATACGACGGGCACGCTATGGAGCTGACGCTTAACAACGGCCAGAAGTGGCAGACGGACGAAGCCCTGCGGACGGGAATGAGCCGGATCCATGCGGCATTGGACGCCGCCCTGCCGATGATCCACGCGGGCCGGTACGGCGCGGCCGAATTCTCCGCGCTCGGCGATCAGGTTCAGGAGCAGGTCGATTACATCGTGGCGAATTGCAAGCTGCCCGAAGAGGCCGACCTGCAGCTCCATATGGCGCTTGCGCAGGTTCTGGATGGCGTTAACGCCATGAAGGAGAAGGGCGCGCAGGAGCAAGGCGCGGTCGCCATCGTGCAGGCCCTGAATGCCTATGGCGACCATTTCGATCATCCGGAGTGGAAGCCGCTGGGGCATTGATGACAGGGCCGGGGCGGATGCAATCAGCCCCGGCCCTCAGACCTGTCGCGCGCCTTGGTAGCGGGCGAAGGTGGTCTGGCCCGAGGGACCAAACAGGACGACCTCGTAGGTGTCGGGATCTGCTCCTGGGACTTCCATCCCTGGCGAGCCGACCGGCATGCCGGGAACGGCAAGACCTTTCCCCTGGGGTTTCTCGGCCAGCAGGCGCTTGATGGCGTCTGCCGGTACGTGGCCCTCGATCACGTAGCCACCAATCTCCGCCGTATGGCAGGAGGCGAGTTCCTTCGGCACGCCGAGGCGATCCTTGACCCGGTTCACCTCAGGCGTTGTGACGACCTCTACCGGGAAGCCGGCCGCCTTCATGTGGTCGACCCAGCCGCCGCAGCAGCCGCAGTTGGGATCCTTGGTCACGACAATCTTCGGCAGGGCCGTCTGCGCAAAGGCGCGGCCCGTTGCGAGGGCCGCGCTGGAGGCTCCGAGAACGGCGAGGAAGTGGCGGCGGTCGAGCATGATGACTCCTTACACTGCGGTCGGCGTATAGCCGGCCTCGGTCACGAGGGCCTTGATTGAACTCAAATCGTCAGTGCCGAGGACCGACACGAGCTTGGAGGCTGGATCGGCTTCGACCCGAGTGCCAGGCAGGCCGGCCTCAATGGCCTTCTTGATCGCTCCGGCGCAGTGGCCGCAGGTCATGTCCTCGACCCGCAGGGTCACGGCGTCGGGGTGGCGCGCCACGGCCCGATTTGGCTGAGGGGAGTGTGTGCTGCATCCGCACATGGTGGATTCTCCGGTTCGTCTGGATGATGCGCACACCCTGCACCTTCCCATGATGGCAAGGTCAAGGCCTCATTCCCCAGCCTTGCCACTCGGGGAGTCCTCACGCGCTGGGTTCTGCGGCACCACGGCCGTCGTCTCAGCGGTTGTCCTGGTCATCGCCCTCGTCGTCGTCTCCGAACCCGCCAGGCATCATGGCGCCACCAGGACCCATCATTCCCCGGCCCATCATCCCAGGCCCCATCATGCCTCGGCCGCCCATGCGGACGAGCACCTGCAGCCGTCGCTTCTGGGCCTCGTCGAGAGTAGCGTAGAGCGGTGATGCGGCATCCGCGAGCTTGCGCATCGCGTCCGCCCCCTGGCTCATCCGGTCGGCCATGGCCCTGAGCAGGCCGACCGGGTCGCTCGCCATCATTCCGCGGGTCTGGCGCATCCCCTGCATATGGCTGGCGTGAAGTGTGGCGAGGTTTCTGATCGCGGTCTCGACGGGAGGCCACAGCTTTTCCTGGTCGGCGGACAGCTTCAGTCCGGCATGGATCGCCGCGATGTGAGCGTCGATGAAGGCGTTCATGTCCTCGGGCGAGAGCCGGCCCATCATGCCCCGGCCCGGGCCACCCATTCTTCCTCGGTTCATCATATCCTGGCCCATCATCTGGCTCACGGACATTTGCGCCCCGGCTTGGGCGGGGGCGGCCTGAGATGGGGCCGGGGGCGTCGACTGGACCTGCGCTGCGGTCGTGCCACCCGGATGGTGCTGATCGTGGCCGGCGGGCGCCTGGGCCAGAACAGGTCCGGCGAGGGCGATCAGGGCGGCGGTGAGGATAGGAGTTTTCATGGCAGGCTCTCCTTGTTGGACCTAGAGCATCGGACCCACTTTTGGGTCCGATGCTCTAGGTCCCGGGATTGGGAAATGAATGAGCCCGCTTTCCGTTTCAGGCACGACGGAGCCGATCAGATCACGTTCATCGTCGGGGCTGTGAGACCGGCCGCCGGCACGCGCAATAGCCTGCCCTCGGCGAGCGTTCCGGGGTCGCGGCCTGGGAAGCGCGTTCGACCTGGTTCATCGTGAGCCGTTCGGGTCACTGCGACAGGGCCGTGTCATGTGCCTCGTGGGGCGCAGGCTCCTCGGCCGGGTACGTTGCGGTTGTGAACAGCAGCCAGAGGCCCAGCGCCAGCACGAGAACCTCGATGAAAGTCATGAGAACGACGACCGTCAGGCTGAGGATGTCGCCGGCCGAAACCCACGTCGCCGGCCCGCCCGTGGTCTGGATCACGTTGATGCCGGCTTGGGGCGCGCCGAGGAAGTACATGAACAGCTGCACCGCCTCGAACAGCATGATCAGCATCGAGAGAACAAGGCTGATCGTACTCGCCGCGACGCCCGTCCATACGATCCGCTGCAGGGAGGCTATGGATGGGGCGCGTGCCGGATCGGCGATGCGGTCCGCGAGCAGGATGTACCGATAGGACCAGATTGTCGTAAACGCCAGCCCGAGCAGGCTTACGGCGGTGAGGTATTGGATCAGCGCCGGGGTGCCGCGTGTCCCCATGCCCATCCTGCGATCCAGCACGAAGGCCGAGATGACCATGGCGATGGAGACCAGGCCGATGCCGACCTGCACCCAGAAGCCGACCTGGCCTGTCCTCAGGAATGACCTCGCAAGATCGCCCATCCTGCAACCTCCCGTGCGAGGGGGCCCCGCCACTCAGCCGGCGTCGCTGCGCATGACAGGGAGTTTGCCCCTCGCGCGGTCATTTTCAATCGGGGAAGTCCCTGATCCACCGCCGGGAATGTCCGCAGACGCGCCCTGGCGATTCCATGGCCGTGCCGGAAGTCTCATCGGCCGACATCCCGTCACCATCGCGGCGCGCCCTGGGCTGTCGTCCCGCCAAACGAGTAGGGGGAGCCCGGCGCCGGCCAGCGGGATCTTGTTTGCGGGCATTGGGAATTGCCTCCCGAACGACACATGCAAGAATGAGGGCGTGGCACGCAACCGGGCGAATCCCCTCTTCCTGACCTCGGCGTAGGAACGGATCGAATGGCGCAGATAAAGGAACTCACGGCAGCTTTCTCCGCCGCCGTCGGGCATCGCCGATATATCCTGCCGTCCCTGACGCTTGCCGCCGGCGGCCTGCTGGACTTCGCGATGATTAAGTTCGGCATCCTGATCGATGCGGACGGTCCCTTCGCGTATCTGCCCTTCGCGATTGCCGTTGCGATAGCTGGGACCATGATCATGTGGTGGCTGCTGGATTATGCCGCGAGCGGCAGGTCGGAGTTGAGAGGAATCGTGGATACCGAAAGTGCGCTGGACGAACTGTCCTCGTATTTCGACGAGGGGAGTTCCCAGGTCTTCAACGCCGTGGTCGAGAGCGATGCCGATTTCGAGGAATGGCAGCGGCGGCAGGCGGAATGGCACGAGAAGGTGCAGCAGTTCCTGCAGGTGAATTTCGGCCTGCGCGAGCGAAACATCTTTCGCAACGTGGTCCTCACCCAGTCCATGGAGATCCCGGGAAGCTACAACGACCAGCACAATCATGGGCGATGCCTGCTCATCCACCAGCTTGAGACGATCCGCGAAACGATCATCCGATACAGCGATATGGCGGCCAAGCGCCGTGCGGAGAGCAGGTAGACGGCAGGCTTCGCCCTCTCCGTCGCACAAGGCCGTTCGCCACGTCAGGCCGGGTCGCTGCCGCGATCATGCTGCGGGTGCCCCTATGGTGGCTCCGTCGGGCGCGCGTGGTCAGGGGGCCTGCCGGGGCATTCGGTCGATCTCTTCGGCTACCCTGCGCTCGACGTAAGGGTAGAACGGGTTCGACGAGATCCGCACCAGCGCGTCAAGTGGGACGACAAGCACGCCGCGTTCTCCGCGCGGTGTGAGTGCGCCGAGGTTGATCCCGAAGCCCTCGGTCTGGTCCGGCTGCGAGCCGTAGAGCGGATCCGTTTCCGGGAACGGCAGGGCGACATGGGAGAGCGAGAAGGCCGTCAGCGGAAATGCGAGGTCGAGGGCCATGACCTTCTCGGTCGTTCCGTCGCTTTCCACGGACCGCTCGGCAGCTTCCAGGGAAGACGGGTCTGCGTTGGTGATCAGCGTCGTCCGGAAAGCGCGTGGCGCAGGGGGCAGGATCCGGTCGACGATGGTTCCGGCCGAGCGATCGATAAGGGGGCCGAGCTTGACCGCCCGATTGAGGTCGAACAGTGTCAGCTCGCTGCCATTTCGCGGAAGGCGTGCGTAGAGGTTCGTCACGATCGCCCGGGTGCTGACGGTGAAGTCGGCCACTGACTGGAACGTATGGATCGGAGGGAGGGCCGAGATGCTGCCGTCGGCAGTCGCCCGGTTGATCTGGTCCTGGAGTGCCTGGGTGACCTGGTAGGCCTGCCTTGCCCCGTTGACGGGGAAGGAATTGTACTTGAACGGGTTGAACTCCGGCAGCACGTCGAGCCACGCCGCCCTTGCAAAGGCCGGGAAGAAGGCGGGCAATCCGGCGAGCCCGGCGTAGCGGGCGAAGACCGTAATGCCGACCATCGGCGAGAGCAGGACGAGACGCTCGGGCCGTGGGAGGTCCTCGCGCCCGATGGCGTCCAGGGCGTATTTCACGGCCAGGGCGCCGCCGTTGGAGAAGCCGACGACGTGAAGCCGCTTGCCCGCCCCGGCGCGGCGGACGGCCTCCCGCACCGCCAGGCGGGTGGCTGCCATCCAGTCCTCCCATTCCACCTCGGTGAGGGCCGCCGGAACGGTGCCGTGGCCCGGCAGGCGGATGCCGATGGCAACGAAGCCGCGGTTGCGGTAGACGGCCGCGAGATTGCGGAGGCTGTACGGGGCATCGGTCAGGCCATGCAGGAATACGGCGGCCCCGACCGGGTCTCCGTCAGGCTCCATGACATACGATCGGTTCCAATCGGTTGCGAAGGTCCCCGGGTCGACCGGACTGCCCGTGACATAGCGGCTGAGAGGCACTGCGGCGCCGTCCTCGGGGGCGCGGAAGACCTCCCGCCTCACGGCGGCCATCAGCCGCTGCTCACCCTGGAGGTAACCTGCCCAGTCCAGACCGTCGATGGCGTCCGCATCGGGTTCGTCCGGCACGAAGGTGTGCCACGCCTCCAGCGGCGGGGCACGCATGGCGTCCCAGGCCCGGAACGAGAGACCGGCGACGACAAGACAGGCGGCCAGCGCCACGAGGAGGCCAGCGCCGACCGCGATACGCTTCAGCCATGCCCTGGTGGTCGCCAACAAGGTCCGCTCCTCAATGCACCGAACTGGATCCCAAGCGCCAAATCAGGCTCGTTCCCGTAACGGGGCGGCCTCTGAGGTTCGCGCTCACCGATCTCCCTGGCCATTGGAGCAAACCCTGATCCACCGGGGAAGAAACCCTGAAGCGGCTTGAATTGATGGGCTTCCCGGGGTCCGATGCTCCGCTCTATAGAATGCGCATCGTTGAGGGCGAAAACCGGGTCCACTTGTTCTCACGATGCGCTAGGAGCGCCGCGAAGCCTTGAAGGCCATGGCCAGCGTCAGCAGGGGACTTGCGATGTTGAAGAAGCAGAACGGCAGGTAGAGCAGGGTGGGTATCCCGAGCACGGCCGCCATGTAGGCACCGCACGAGTTCCAGGGTACGAGCGGGGACGTGACGGTTCCGGCATCCGCGATGGTATGCGACAGGACGGTGGCTGGAAGGCCGCGTCTCTCGAATTCCTCGCGGAACAGCCGCGCCGGCAGGATCACGGCCACGTAACGGTCGCCGACGATGACGTTGAGCCCGAATGCGGTGACCGCGACGGCGGCGGTGAGCTGTCCCGGCGTGCGCGACCGCCGGACCATCGGCATCACGAGCTTGGAGAGAAGGCCGAATTCCTTGAGCAGGCTTCCGTAGGCCAGTGCGCCCAGGATCAGCCAGATGGTCATGAGCATGCTGTCCATGCCGCCGCGTGTCAGCAGCCCGTCAACGGCGGGAATGCCCGAGTTGGCCTGGTAACCGGTCGCCATCGCCTGCCAGACGCCTTTCAGGTAGGCGGCCGGCGTGCTCAGCTCGGTTGGGCCGACGAAGCGCAAGACAGCTTCGGATTGCAGGATCGGCGCCATCAGTCCCGCGAACAGCGCCGCGGCCATGATCGCCGGGGAGGCCGGGACCCTGACGGCGGACAGGGTGAACAGCACCACGAGGGGCAACAGGTTGAGCGGCGTGATCTCGAAGAGCGTGTCGAGGGACGCCAGCTCAGAGGCGATGACGGCGTCGCCGACGCCATCCATGCCGTCCGTCAGGCCGATGACAGCGAAGAGTACGGCAGAGAGGATGAAGGTTGGGACCGATGTCTTGGCCTGGTAACGGAGATGGGTGTGCACGGTGTTCCCGGTGAGCGTGGCGACCAGGACGGTGCTGGGCGAAAGCGGGGAGAGCTTGGCCCCGAAGAAGGTTCCCGAGATGACGGCACCTGCCGTGACCACGGGCGAGACCCCGACCAGGGCGGCCAATCCTATCAGTCCCACCCCGATGGTCCCGGTCGTTGCCCAGGTGCTGCCGATGCCGAAGGCGAGGACGGCGCATCCCACGGCCGCGGCAAGGTAGAACCAATCGGGGTGGAAGAGCCGGAGACCGTAGAACACGAGGGTCGGGATCGTGCCCGACAGGTTCCAGGTTCCGATGAGAGCGCCTGCCGCGAGCAGGATGTAGGTGACGCCGACCATCGAGGCCATGCCCATGCGTCCCACGGCCTCGACATCCTCCCATCGATGGCCGTTCCGGAGCCCGATCAGGGCGGCGATCATGGCGGCGAGGATCAAAGCCACCTGTAACGGACCCTCGGTCGCATCGAGTCCGAACAGGGCCATCGCTCCCCCGATCAGTACGGCGAGGGCGATGATCGGCGTAACCGCGTCGAGGTAGGATGGCTCCTGGATCCGGCCGGGCAGGGTGGTTCCTTCCGTCATGCCCGCACCGGAGCCGAGCTACGGTTCGACCAGCTTGTTGCGGATGGCATAGCGGACCAGATCGGCCGAGGAGGTCGCCTTGATCTTGCGCATGGCGGCGGCCCGGTGGGTTTCCACGGTCTTGAGGTTGATGCCGAGGAGCGTGGCCGCCTCCTTGTTCGTGTAGCCTTCCGCGATGAGCTGCACCACGCCTCGCTCCCGATGCGTCAGGGCATCGCCCGGCGGTTTGCCGCTCGCCAGATAGGCGCTCAGCAGCGCCTCCGAGACCCGCCCGGTGAAGAACGGCTCGTGGCGGGAGAGCGCCTCGACCGCCGCGATCAGGAACCGCCGGGCATCCGACTTGAGCAGGTAGCCGCGCGCCCCCGCCTCGAGCAGTTCGCGGATCAACGGCTCGCTCTCGTGCATGGT
The DNA here is from genome assembly GCA_023386155.1 of Pseudomonadota bacterium. Classification (GTDB taxonomy): domain Bacteria; phylum Pseudomonadota; class Alphaproteobacteria; order Rhizobiales; family Beijerinckiaceae; genus Microvirga. The sequence continues at coordinate 55,921 of JAEWKH010000052.1, read as the reverse complement.
GAAGATCAGCACCTCGGTCTGGGGCTGAAAGGCCCGGATCTCACGGGTCGCATCGATCCCGTTCATGACCGGAAGCTGGTAATCGAGGATGGCGATGTCCGGCTGCGTCTCGGCCGCCAGTTCGACGGCGCGCTTGCCGTCCTCGGCCTCGGCGACCACCTCCCATCCCGGCTGGCCGCTCAGAATGGCGTGGAGGCCGGAGCGGACGACGTCATGGTCATCGGCGATCAGAAGTCGGGTCATGGTCGAGGATCGCGCCATTCGCGGCAGTTCCCTTTCATACCTCCGATGGCCCGCCGTGACACTCGGGCAAAACCCCGAAACCGGGCGGGAAGAATCTGGAGATGGACGGAAGGCAGTGCTGGAGCGGATCGGCCATCGCTGGCGCACCGTGCTGCACAGCGGGCCGGTTCTCACATTCGCTCCTTCAGTGGGTTTGGTCCTCCAGGTTCGCCAGGCTGCGGGGAATGCAGGCACGGACAAGGGTGCCGGATCTCCCGCTCCGGATCCGCAGGGTCCCGCCGAACTGGTGCAGGCGGATGCGCATGCCTGGGATGCCCACTCCGAGGGTCGGCTTGTCGACCTTCGATGCAGCAGGTTTGGCCTGCATCCCGTGCCCATCGTCGGCGACGCACAGGATAACCTCCCCGAGCGTGTGCCGCAGGTCAATGGCCACGCGGGATGCGCCGGCATGGCGATGAACATTCGACAGCGCTTCCTGGACGATCCGGAACAGGGCCCGACGAAGGTCGATGCGCAAGCCATCCCCACACTCGTCGATCCGGCACGCGATCTCAAGACCGGTTCGGTCTGCGAATCCATCCACGAAGGCTCGTACCGCCTCCCGGAAGCTGTTCTCGTCGAGGCTGGCTGGATGGAGCAGGTAGGTGAACAGGCGCAGTTCCTTAAGAGCTTCCTCCAGCAGGTGGTCGATCTCGCCGAGCAGCCGTTGCCCATCCCTCTGCGGCAGCAGCCGTTCGACCTTCATCAGGTTCAGCCCGACGGCGACCAAGTACTGCGTTGTGGAGTCGTGGAGTTCCGACGCGATGCGCTGGCGTTCTTCGTCCTGGAGCGTCAGCAAGCGCTCCGAGAGCTCACAGACCGAAGCCCTGGCTGTCATGAGTTCCGTGACGTCCTCGTGAGACACGATGATGCGGGCCTGGTCTCCGATCCGAAAGCGATGTGCCCGGATCGTAACCCAGCGATCGCCCCCGGGAGAGGTGATCTGGTAGAGTGCTTGGAAGCTGGGACGGGAGCCCGCGATCACGTCTTCCATCGCGCTGAACCGCCGTTCGCCGGGCACGACGATATCGAGATACCTGGCTCCGATGTCATGCGCGGGGATACCCGGCCCCGTCGTTTCCATGAAATTGCGCCAGACCCGGTTCGAGGCGACGATGCAGCCGCGTTCGTCGAGGATGACGATCTGCATGGTGAGGGCGTCGAGCGAAGCTTGGAAGAGCTCCCGCTGTTCGACCGCGGCGCGGTGAGCGAGGACCCGATCGGTGACGTCGCTGAAATACACGCTGGCACCCTCGGGAGAGGGGAACACGCGCAGGTCGATTAAACGGTCGGGCCGCAGGGAGGACTGAACCTCGCGCCGATACTTCCTGCGATGTTCGACCGCCTGCATCACTGCCTGAGCGCAGGCGGAGTGGTGCTCGACGAGGTCGAGATAGGATAGCCCGATGAGCTCGCTTCGCGATCGGCCGCACCAGCTCAAGGTCGCCGAGTTGGTATCCGTGATCCTGTAGGAGCGGTCGAGCGTGAAGTAGCAGTCGGTGATGCTCTCGAGGATGTTGTACATCCGTGCATTGGCTGCCACGAGCTCGCTTCTCGTGGCCAAGGCCGTGAACCTGAGGGAGTCGATCGGGTCCATGTTGCGGAGCAGGGCCCGGACCGCGATGCCACCGATCAGGAGGAGTGCGAGGCTGGCGAGCGACGACTGGTAGAGCGCGCCGAGGACCGGGGCGTTTGATATGGCCGCGGGGAGAATGGAAACGGCCGTATAGCCTGTCCCGGGTGACTGTTCGAAGGTGGTGAGGTGGCCGTCGACAGTCTCGAATTGTCCGTTGCGGCTTGAGACCAGAGACGCCAGTCCGGGCAACGGAACCGAGCCGGATCCGACCGCACCGGTGAGGAGCGGCTGGAGCTTGCGGTCAAAGAGTACCGTCTTCCAATCGGTCGGGCGGACGGCGTTCCGGACGGCTTGGTTGAGGTGCTCCTCCGGCACCAGGATCGTCAACACCCGATTCATCCGGCCGCTCGGATCGTCCAAGCGAAGGCTGACCGCGACGACCCATTGCCTCGCGAGGGCGGAGTTGATGCGGTCCGACATGCTCAGGCCGACGGCACGGACCACCTCGAGTCGCTCCCGGGTGCCTGGGAGATCGTCCAGCCTGGGCAACGGCGCTCCGAATGAGCGATCTGTATTGAGGATCTGCCTGTCGAGATCCCACAGGATGAACCATGCTCCAGGCGGCCGTGGCGTCGCCTGGAGTTGGCGATGGAACCCTTCAAGATCGCCGGTCTTGAGCAGCGGCGATTGCGATAGCCCCTTGAGGAGGTATCCCATAGCCTGCACCTCGCGCTCGACCGCGTGTGCCGCCGCGACGGCGGCAATCAGCCCGCGATGGGCGATCTCGTGCCGGACCCCATAGGCATGCCAGAACAGGACCGCCCACGTGGTCAGGAGGGAGAGGCCGACCGTCGAGGCCGCGATGAGCATGATCGACCTGCGGGTTTCGACGAGGTCGGTGCTTCCGAGCTTTGGGAGTCCAAGGCTTACCGAGGGAAGCATGTTCACCTCCAACCCAGATCCTGACGTTCCACAGGACAGGATAGATCTACGCGCAGGAACTAAGTTTATCCAAGCTATCCAAGCGGCGGGCCAGCAGCCACTGAAAATAAACCAGCGTTAATACAGGGGCAACCCAAGGTGTCGCGCCGGGCCAGCGAGCACGTGCGCAATGGTGTCCCGGCACATCCGCCAGGCTGCCTGCCAAGTCGGGCGTTTCCATGGCCTAGCCTGTCGGAGCCGGTCCGAACAGTGCCATTTCGGGGCTCCTCCCGACCAATTCCGGGGTTTGTCCCGATACCAATGTGCCCCGCGATGGCGGAAGCTCCTGTCGTCCCGCCTCCGAGCGGGTCCGTATCCCACGACCGAGAGGGAGAAACCCAATGAGACGGAGCATGACAATCATCGCGGCAGGCGCTCTCGTGCTGTCGTTGACGGCCTGCGAGACGCCCGGGGAGCGTGCGGTCGGCGGGGCAGCGATCGGCGGCCTCGCGGGTGCTGCCATCGGCGGCGCGGCAACGGGCCGGGTCGGGGGTGCCCTGGCAGGAGGAGCGATCGGCGCGGCCGGCGGGGCGATCGTCGGCAGCGCGACGGCCCCAAGGAGTCCATGTCCTTACGGCACCTATCGTGACCGTTTTGGCAACATCTACTGCCGTTGATCAATGGATGGGCCGGAACGGGATGGTTCCGATCGGAGATCGCCATCTGCATCATCGTCGGCGGAGGCGCGGCCATTTTTCGGTGCGGTCCCATGACATTCCTTCGGCGATCTCGGGGTTATACCCGATGGCGCCAAGCCCCAGGGCCGGTACTCTCATGGCTCGCCCATCCGGACCCCTGGGCCGTTTAAGGAGGGCATACAATGTCCGAACTGGTGGTGGTCGGGTTCGACAACCCGACCGATGCGGACCGCGTCCTGACAGAGCTCACGCGCCTGCAGAAGGAATACCTGATCGATCTGGAGGATGCCGTCGTCGCCATCCGCAGCCAGGACGGCACCGTGCGCATCAAGCAGAGCGTGAACATGCTGAGCCTCGGTGCCGCCACTGGCGGCCTGCGCGGGGCGCTTTGGGGCAGCCTCATCGGCCTGCTGTTCCTCAACCCGCTCGCCGGCCTTGCCGTCGGCGGCGCGGTCGGTGCCGGCTCGGGCGCCCTGTCCGGGAGCATGATCGATTACGGCATCAACGATGACTTCATCAAGTCGATCGGCGACACGCTCAAGCCTGACACGTCCGCCCTGTTCCTGCTGATCCGCAAGTCCCAGCCCGAGAAGGTCCTGGCCGAGCTGTCGGGCTTCAAGGGGCGCGTTATCCGCTCCTCGCTGTCGCCTGAGCAGGAAGCCAAGCTCCAAGCTGCCCTGTCCCGTTCGCACCCGCCAAGCCCGAGCGATGGCGTCGAGGCTGCGGGCGCCATGGCTGCGCCGCCAGCCTGAGCCACTGACTATCCGAGGAGGAGGTCGCAATGCTGTCGCGTCGTTCCCTTCTGTCCATGCTGCTCGGTGGGGTCCTGGCGGCCCCGCTGGGCATCGCCGTACCGATGGACGCCGAGGCCCAGCCACGCCCGGATCGTCCCCCTCAAAGGCCGAGGCCCGGCCGCCGTCCGCCGCCGCGACGGCGGGAGCGGCGGCCGCGACCCCGCCCTGGCTTCGTCTGGGTGCCCGGCCGTTGGGTCTGGAGCGCCCGCCGCGGACGCTGGGTCTGGGTATCGGGCCACTGGGTCCGTCGCAGGAGGCGCTGGTAGCAGCACGGCACTGGCCGACAAGGAGGGATGACCCATGCGTTTGCGCATCGGGGTGAATGTCTCGGCCCCGCTCATGTATGCTCTGAGCTGGATCCTTCTTGGTGCGGCCGTCCTGATGGTCATGCTCGCGATTGCCACCGCGCTCGGCGCGGAGTGGCCGCCGGTCGCGCCTCTCACTGACTTGATCATGGCGGCGATCTGCTTGGGTCTCGCCCTCCTGTGCCGTTCGCTGGCCCGGAGGTTCGAGCATGCCGTCTAAGGCGGTCAGACCCCTCGCACTGACTGCCGCCCTGGCGTGCGGCCCGCCTGGATTCGCGCAGGCCCCGCTGCCCGCGGTCGGCGTGATGCCCGTCCCGATCGAGGACGTGTCTCCGGCATCGGAGTTCGTCGGGCGGGTCGAGGCGGTGAACGCCGTCGACATCCGCGCCCGCGTCGAAGGATTTATCGAGGCCCGTCCTTTCGCCGAAGGGCAGGCTGTTCGCCAGTGGGAGGAACTCTTCACCCTTGAGGAGGGGGCCTACGAGGCGGCGCTTGCGGCGGCCCGCGCGAGCCTCGCGGGGGCGGAGGCGGCGTTGCGCGATGCCGAGGGACGACTGCAACGCAACCAGGAACTGCGCCGGACCCAGGCCGTGTCGCAGGCGGCCCTCGAGGAGATTCAAGCCGCCCGCGACACGGCCCAGGCCAATGTCATGGCGGCCGAGGCAAGCGTCCGCCAAGCCACCCTGAATCTCGGCTATACGAGGATCAAGTCGCCAATCGACGGACGGATCGGTGCCGCCGCCTTTGCCGTGGGAAGCTTCGTCGGACCGTCATCAGGGCCATTGGCCCGCGTGGTGCAGGTCGATCCGATCCGGGTGGTCTTTTCCGTCAGCGACCGCGTCGTTCTCGACTTCAGGGGGGCAGCAGACGATGCGAGCAAGGAAGAGCTCGCCAAGGGAATAGTCCCGACCTTGCGTCTCTCCAACGGGCGCGATTACCCGGCCAAGGGCGAGATCGAGTTCGCCGGCAACGAAATCGATCCGGCAACCGGAACGCTTCCGGTCAGGGCCCGCTTCCCGAACCCGGATGCGCTGCTGGTCCCGGGCCAGTTCGTGACCGTCGTGCTCCGCCCGTCCGATCCGCGACGGCGCCCGGTGGTTCCGGCCGGGGCCGTGCAGCTCGACCGCGAGGGTCGCTTCGTGCTGATCCTGGAGGATGGCGACAAGGTAGCCGTGCGGCGCATTCGGACGGGTACCCAGATAGGCCAGAACTGGACCGTGGAGGAGGGACTCGAGGGTGGGGAAACCCTGATCGTGCAGGGCTTCCAGAACGCCCGACCGGGCGCCGCCGTCCGGGTCGTGCCGGCGCAGGGTGGCGTACCCCATCCAGGCACGGGAGCGGCGTCCCGATGATCTCGTCCCTGTTCATCGACAGACCGCGCTTCGCCATGGTCATCGCGGTCGTGATGACGCTCGCCGGCATGCTTGCCCTGACGCAGATCCCGGTGGCGCAGTTCCCGCCGATAACGCCGCCCGAGGTCCAGGTCGGTGCTGTCTACCCCGGGGCCAATGCGGAAGTCGTCATGGACAGCATTGGGGCTCCCATCGAGGATCAGGTCAACGGTGTCGAGGACATGCTCTACATGTCGTCCACGAGCACCAACAACGGCGCCTATTCCCTTACGGTCACCTTCGCGGTCGGCACCGATCCGGCCATCGCGCAGGTGAATGTGCAGAACCGCGTTGCGCTGGCGACGCCGCGTCTGCCGCCAGCGGTGACGCAGACCGGGGTCTCGGTGCGGAGCCGCTCGACCAGCATGCTGATGGGGATTGCGATCTACTCGCCCCAGGGCACGCATGACGAGATCTTCATCAGCAACTACGCTTCCATCAACGTGCGCGATGCGCTCGCCCGTGTCGCCGGTGTCGGCGAGGCGGGTATCTTTGGTCCGGTCTACAGCATGCGGATATGGATGAATCCGGACCGCATGCAGGCACTCGGCATCACGGCCTCGGACCTGACGGCCGCCATCAGGGCACAGAATGCCCAGGCCTCGGCCGGACAGATCGGCTCGGCGCCGGCGCAGCCGGGCCAGCAGCTCCAGATGACGGTCATGGCGCGCGGGCGGCTGGTGAGTCCGGAGGAGTTCGAGGCGATCGTGGTGCGCACGAACCCGGATGGGGCGATCGTGCGTCTCAGGGACGTGGCCAGGGTCGAGCTCGGGGCGCAGTCCTACGATTCCACCTCCAGGTTCAACGGGCAGCCGAGTGCGACGGTGGTCGTGTTCCAGTCACCGGACGCCAACGCGCTGGCGGTCTCCAGGGCGGTGCAGGACGAGATCCAGCGCCTCTCGGCCCAGTTCCCGGAGGATCTCGCGTACACGGTCGTGTTCGACACCACCGACTTCGTGAGCGAGACGATCCGCGAGATCATCGTCACCCTGATGATCACCTTCGTGCTGGTGGTCCTGGTCACGTACCTTTTCCTCCAGGACTGGCGGGCGACACTGATCCCGACCCTGACGATCCCGGTCTCGCTCATCGGCGGCTTCGCCGTGCTCTACCTGCTGGACTACTCCGCCAACACCATCACCCTGTTCGCGATCGTGCTCGCCATCAGTCTCGTGGTGGATGATGCCATCATCGTGGTCGAGAACGTCCAGCGCGTGATGAAGGAGGAAGAGGTCGACGTCGTCGAGGCGACCCGGCGCACGATGCGGCAGGTCACGGGGCCGATCGTCGCCACCACGCTCGTGCTCGCCGCATTGTTTGTCCCCATCGGGTTCCTGGCCGGGATCACGGGCCAGCTCTACCGACAGTTCGCCGTCACGATCCTCGTCACGATCACGTTCTCAACGATCAATGCCCTTACGTTGAGCCCGGCCCTGTGCGCCCTGCTGCTGCGTCCGCCGACAGAAAGCCGCGGCCGGGTGTTCGGCGCCTTCAACCGGGCGCTCGACACGTCCCGCGGCTGGTATCTCGGCGCCCTGGTGCAACTCGGCCGGCGGCTCGCGCTGGCCTCGGTGGTGATGGTCGCGATCTTCGGCGGCATCTACGGTATGTTCCGCATCCTGCCGACCGGGTTCATTCCCTCCGAGGATCTCGGCTATCTCTTCGTGAACGTGCAGCTGCCGAACGCCGCGTCCCTTGAACGCACGGAGACCGTCCTCGACGAGATCACCGGGATCGTCCGCGGGACGCCGGGGGTCGCCAACGTCATAGGCATCGCGGGGAGCAGCCTGATCGGCGGCGGCGGTGCCGAGGCCGGCATGGTGATCGTGGCCCTCAAGCCCTGGGGAGAGCGCAGCGGACCGGCCGAGGGCGTCGACAGCATCCTGGCTCACCTGCGCACGCAGTTCGCCGGGCTTCCCGCTGCCACCATCGTGCCGTTCAACCCGCCGGCCATTCCGGGGCTCGGCACGACGGGAGGATTCGACCTGCGCCTCCAGGCCCGCGCCGGCCAGAGCCAGGAGGAACTCGCCGAGGTCATGCGGGCCTTGATCTTCAAGGCTAATCAGACGCTGGGCCTGACGGGCGTGTTCAGCACCTTCACGGCGGACGCGCCCCAGGTCTACCTCGACATCGACCGCAAGCGGGCCGAGCTTCTCGGCGCATCGCCTGCCACCATTTTCGCGACTTTGCAGGCGCATCTCGGCTCAGCCTACGTGGACGACTTCAACATCCTCTCGCGCGTGTACCAGGTCCGCATCCAGGACGAGCCGGAGTTCCGCGGTCGGGTCGAGGATGTCCAGCGCCTGCACGTGCGCAGCCAGCGCGGCGAACTCGTGCCGCTGCAAACGCTGGTGACCGTCTCGACATCCTTCGGCCCCAACGCGATCAGCCGCTACAACCTCTTTCCAGCGGCCTCCATCAACGGCCAGGCGGCCCCTGGCACGAGCACCGGGCAGGCGCTCGCCACAATGGAGGCCGTGGCGCAGGAGACGCTCCCTGCGGGCTTCGGCTTCGAGTGGACGGGCCTGGCCCTCCAGGAGCGGCATGCCGGCAACCAGACCGCAATCGTTCTCCTGATGGGCATCGTCTTCACCTACCTGTTCCTGGTCGCGCAGTACGAGAGTTGGAGCGTCCCGGTCGCCGTCATGCTGTCGGTGTCGGTGGCGGTCCTCGGCGCCCTCGCGAGCTTGGCCTTCGTGGGTTTCCCGATCGACATCTACGCCCAGATCGGCCTGGTTCTGCTCATCGGCCTCGCGGCCAAGAACGCGATCCTGATCGTGGAGTTCGCCAAGGCGCGGCGGGAGGAGGGGATGGGCATCCGCGAGGCGGCTCTCGCCGGAACGAGCCAGCGCTACCGCCCTGTTCTCATGACCGCCTTCGCATCGATCCTGGGCGTGATCCCGCTCGTCATCGCCACGGGCGCCGGAGCGGGCAGCCGCCGCTCCATCGGCATGACCCTGTTCGGTGGATTGCTGATCGGGACCGCCGTCGGACTCGTGCTGATCCCGGTCCTCTACGTGATGGTTCAGACCGTCCGCGAACGCATGAAGGCACGGGTGTTCGGTGGCAGCGCCGTCGCTGCACGCGCGCCTGAACCTGTATCGGGGGAATGATGCGATGCCAGCATCGACGAGCGAGATCGGAAACCCCGTGAGACCTCCCGCCTGGGTTCGCCTCGGATTGGGGATCGTCATGATCCTGGCGGGGGCTGCCGTCCTGGCAGACGTCGCATTTGCCTCGCTCGTCAGCCCGGCCTTCATCGGGGGAGCTGCCATTGTCGTCGGCGCCTTCGAAATCGTCCACGCTCTCTGGACCAGGGGATCGGGCGTCCTTCCGTGGCAATTGGTGCTTGGTCTCCTTTACGTGGCCGTCGGCGTGGTCCTTGTCGGAGGGACCCGATCTGCCGACATGATCGCCGCTCCCGGGATCGCGCGGTCCGGCCGGTCGGGCGAACTGCTGCTCACCTATGGGCTCGGCCTGCTGCTCGCCGTGTCGGGCATCGTCAGGATCCTCCTGGGATTGCGCCGCTGGCACACGGGCGGCCGGGTAATTCTGCTGGCAGGCGGGTTCGGCGTGGTGGCAGGGCTCATCGTCCTGGCGGAGTTCCCGAAAACCGGATTCTGGATCTTCGGGCTCCTGCTCGGGCTCGATCTCATCGTGCACGGCGCCGCGTGGCTTGGCTTCACCTCCCGGCCGCAGGCAAGGGCATCATGAATCCCGCTCCTGCCACGTCGCGTGACGAGGCCGATCGCCCGGGAGCGTCGTCGGGCCGTAGGCAGTGACAGGGTCGCCCGACGGAGGCCGCCTTGATGCCTTCCGCCCCCTCTTGCCGGCCGAAGAGGAGGTCATAGCCCGACTCCTCAGTGGCAACCTCGATCGCCTCGGAGACGGCACGCTGCCGACATCGGATGACCCGGCACGAGCCGTCAGGGCCCCATTCCTGCGCTTTCTCATCCTCGGGGGCGAGGAGGGGTGCCGGCCGCACGAGAAGGGCATCAGGATCGGCGGAGCCTGGATCCAGGGCGTTCTCGACCTCGAAGCATGCCGGGTGCCGCGCGACATCTGGCTGAAGGACTGCCGCTTCGATGCCGTTCCGGTGTTCACGTCCTCCGTCATCGACCGGGCGTTCCTCGATGGTTCGTCACTGCCCGGCCTTCAGGCGGAGCGGCTCGGCGTACGCGGCGGGCTGTACCTGCGCGGAGCCCAGGTCGACGGCGAGGTTCGCCTGACCGATGCACATCTCGGCGGCAATCTCGTGTGCGACGGCGCCACCATCAAGGCGCTCGGAGGATTTGCCCTCAACGCCGAGGGCATCGAGGTGCGGAACGCATTCTTCCGAGGGACGGAGTTTCGCGGCGGCATCAATATGCGAGGCGCACGCCTCGGAGGCGATCTCGATTGCACGGGCGCCACAGTCTTCCATCCGGACGAAGTCGCCGTTGCAGCAGAGGCGGTTGAAATCGGTGGCAGCCTCCTGCTGCGCTCTGCCCATATCGATGGCGAGGTGCGTTTGCTGGGTGCAAGGATCGGGGGCGACCTGAACTGCACCTCCACCGTCATCGCCAATCCCGGTCATGATGCCTTGCAGATCAGCCGTGCGGTCGTCGAGGGGGCATTCTTCCTTCGGAAGGATGCGCAGATCGATGGGACCCTTGCCATGACGGGGGCGTCGCTCGGGACGATCCATGACGAGGCGCCGTGCTGGCCGCGCAAGGGCGACCTCCTGCTGAACCGCTGCCGCTACGGGGCCTTCATCGGTGCGCCGGTGGACGCCGAAAGCCGCCTCGACTGGCTGTCGCGGCAGGTGCCGGAACGCTGGGGCGAGGACTTCTGGCCGCAACCCTACGAGCAACTCGCATCGGTGTTCCGTGAGATGGGGCACAACGAGGATGCCAATACGGTCCTCATCGAAAAGGAGCGGCAACAGCGGCGTGCACGCCGCAAGCGCGCGCGCAATCCCCTCTGGCGGGCGGCACTTGCCGCCAAGGACGGCATTCTCGCGGTCACGGTCGCCTATGGACGCGAACCGCTGCTTGCATTGGCCTGGCTCGCATTCTTCTGGGCTCTCGGCGTCGGTGTTTTCGGATACGCCGAGCGGCAGGGGGCCTTCAAGCCGAACAGCCCGGTCGTCCTGCGCTCGCGGGAATGGACGCTATGCGGGTTCGATCGATCCGAGCAGCGCCTCCTCGCCGCGAGCCAGGATGTCGCAAGCGGCCTCTCCGACAAGGGCGAGACCCAGCTTGCATGCTTCCGGCGGCAATGGGAGGCGTCGAGCTATCCGCGCTTCAACCCATGGATCTATTCGCTGGACGTGCTGCTGCCGGTCCTCGAGATGGACCAGAAAACGTATTGGCGGCCGGATCCCCTGAAGCCTTCAGGAGAGGCCGCACTGCATTACCATCACTTCCAGTCGCTCGTGGGATGGATGTTGAGCCTTCTGGCGATTGCGGGATTCTCCGGGCTCGTCAAATCGCGATGACGCGCCTGTTCCCACGAGTCGCGCAGGCCGAGGTTCCCCGTACGCCGTCCCGCTTATGACTGATCGGTTCCGGTCCATCTGCACAGAGCGGTCACAGCATGCGTCACGACGGGCGGGCGTCGATGCCATCGGGGGCCGCCGACGAAGGGGACTCGACGCAGCTTCGCGGCAGGAAGAACAGCCATGTTACGAGCACGAAGGGGGCCGTTAGCGCCGGGATGGCCAATGGCATCAGGGCGACGTTCAGGGCCGACTGCGCGATCACCGTGAACACTGTGCCGGCCGCAGCATAGACGGCGGAGCGACCACTTGGCCGATACAGGAAAGTCCCGAGCGCAATCGCCGTCAGGACCGGACTGAAGCCCAGAAGGCCCCCGGTGATCAGGCTGCTCTCGGCACCCAGGAGATGAGCGGTCAGAACCGCCAGAATTGCACCCCCGAGGGCGAACGCAGCCGCCGCGAGTGAATTTACGGCGAGGCCGATGAGAAAAATCAACGCCGCGACGCCGCTGGCCTTCAGGAAGACCTGCGAAATGCTCAGGAGGGTTCCTCCGATAAGATCGACTATCTGGAGCGGGCTTGCCTCGTAGGCCTGGAAGGGAACGACAACGCTGGCGGTTGGGAGCGCGGTGCCCGTCAGCCCGGAGAAGCCGTAGGACGCCAGCAGAAGCAGCCATGTGACGACGACGAATGGAAAGGTCAGGGCAGCGGCACCCCAGGGCTTCAAGGCGTTGGCGATCCCGCAGGTGGCAATGGCCGAGACTACGGCTCCCAGCACGACATAGCCCCAGAGCAGTGCTCCGGGTGCGAGAAAAGTCGCCAGGGCGAGCCCGACAAGAATGCCGTTATAGCCGTAAATGCCTGCAGCGATGGATGCAGGGTCGAGCCGAAGCCAATAGGCCGTCGAGGTTGCGACGACAATGGCTATCACGCCCGCGAGCGCCAAGTGAGGCACGCCAGCCGCATAGGAGCCCCAGGCAATGGCGACGAGGAAGAGGAGGCCGGTCAGCGGGTTGTCCTGCAACATGACCTGCCCGGTGCCGCGCAAGTTGGCGTCCACGAACCGCAGGACGGCCGACGACGTGCACAGGCTTTCCCAGTTCGTCAGAAGCTTCTGCATCGCCACCTCCAAGAAACTTCTGGTCCTCGCAAATGCGAGCCGCCTCAACGCCAAAGGAACTGAGGCGGGAGCTCCGCACCGGTGACTTCCTTGCGCACGATTCCCCAGAATTCTCGCACTTTTGCCTTCACCCGGGCCGTATCGTGGCCCAGCACCTTGTAGACCAAGCCCGCGTCATTCGGCAGCCGGCAGGCTCCGAACGCCACTCCGTCGTCCGTCCGAACGTCGGCGTCCACCCGTTCAAGGATGCGCTCCGCCTTGTCCTTGGGGGTGCAGAGGATCACGTTGCCGAACACGTCAAAGGCATTCATCACGCCTATCTGCCGCATTGCAAATCGCTCAGGCTCGATCACGAGCTTTTCCGTAAACAACGTACGGCCATCGGGGCGCATCGCCGAGACCGATAACGAGATCACGGTCGCGCCGAAGCACTCGTCAGGATGATGGTGCTTCCGGCCGGGCTGGAGGATCTCCGACAGGAGCAGCGTGGCCGATGGTGCGACGCAGACATGCGTGTTGCTGACAAAGCGGGCGCGGCGATGAGGGATGATGGGCTCTGGAACAAGTTCGAGATAGGTATCCTCGGCCAGCGTGACAGTCTGGGTCTGGACCGCGTAATTGGCGTCCATCCCATGGATCTTGGTCGCCGATTGCGACGTGACATGCGCCTGCGCCCCGCGACGGAGCTGAAGATCGAGGGCCATGCGATCCCCTTGGAGAAGGCAACCCGTTGTCGTGATGAGAAAAACGGTCGCCAGATCCGGCATTTCCTGATCGCAGTACAGCGCACGCTGGGCCAGATACGGAGCACGACGCTCGATGGTAGCCAGGATGGTCCGGCTGCCACGGGTCTCGAACCCGAGCCGCAGGTAGCCCGTCTTGCCGACCGTGCCGCTCTTCATCTGGGCCGGCTCGTCCTGGAACGCAGCCAGTTCCGGAACGGATGCGCCCAGGGCCTCGGCGGCGGCCCACGGCAATGAGCCCGCCACCGTCATGTCGGTGCCCGCTCAGCCGCATTGATGTCGAACAGAAACTCCCGTTCGATCATGTCGACCAATTCCGGGATGCCCTCCTCGGTCTTGCAGTTGGTGAACAGGAACGGCTTGCTGCCCCGCATCAGGGCCGAGTCGTCCCGCATCACGTCGAGGCTCGCGCCGACGTAGGGAGCGAGATCGATCTTGTTGATGACCAGGATGTCGGAATGCGTGATGCCGGGTCCGTTCTTCCGCGGGATCTTGTCTCCTGCCGCAACATCTATGACATAGATGAAATAGTCGACGAGCGCCGGCGAGAAGGTGAGGGTCAGGTTGTCGCCGCCGCTTTCGATCAGCATCACGTCGCTGTCGGGGAAGCGCTCCTCCATGTCCTCGACGGCCGCGAGGTTCATGCTCGGATCCTCACGAACGGCCGTATGGGGACACGCGCCGGTCTCCACCCCCAGGATACGCTCCTGCAACAGGACTCCTTTGAGGGAGCGCTGCACGTGCTTGGCATCCTCGGTCGTGACCACGTCGTTGGTGATGATGAGGACCTTGATGCCGCGCTTGAGCAACCGCGGGGTGATCGCCTCCACGATTGCGGTTTTCCCCGAGCCGACGGGACCGCCGATTCCGATCCGCGTGATCTTCTTGGTCATTCACCTCTCCCGTCAGTTCATGAACAGGCGCACGTGTGCCTTGATGTGGACCGCAGCCAGGATCTCCATAAGAGGCGCATAGCCTGACATGTCCGTCAGGCGCGCCTTCGCCGCCCGTTCGTAGGCAGGATCGATCTCCCCACTCAGTTCGTAGAGAATCCTCTGCGTATCGAGATGGCTCACCCTCATCAGGCGCAACGCGGCGCCGAGAATGGGCGCCGCGACCCCGTATTGGTGCGCCGCAAAGGCGTGACGCTCGGACAGGTGCTGGACGGCGAAGTTGATCGCCAGCGCAATCGGGTAACATCCGTGTCCCTGTCCCTTCCGGATACGGTCATGCCACGCGTGGAGCAGCGGAGCGCCCAAGACATGCACGCCCATCTCGGTGAACTTCCTGCCCATACGCACCGACATGGTTCGCGCCTCGTCCGAGAGCTTGCGGGCGTAGACCATCTCATCGATGGAAATGAGTTCGGTCATATCGCCTGCCATTGCCGCACGATGAGCGGAAACAAGAGCGATCCCATCGCCGCGAGCGGCTTGCTCTACTGCCGTCCGGGTGAACGCCAGCAGGGTCGACGCATCGGTGACGATTCCTTTCTGAACCGCCGATTCCAGCCCGGACGAGAAGGCAAACCCGCCGATCGGAACCATTGAGTCGCCGAATTGCAGCATGCGTGCCAGTGCGGCCACCTGCGCCGTCTCAGCGGCATCAGCCATGGTGATGTTCTCGGTGGTCCTGCGCCGATTGTCCATGGTTATGGACATGCGAGTGAACCGGGCCCTCGGCACCGCCGAAAAGCCGGCGCGATTCATGAGGCGTGAGGTACGAGATGACCTCCGTTCCGGGCGCGAACTCGTAACGAACGTGCTCGAAGGCGTGCGTTCTCATGACCGAATCCATCACTTTCCGGTCAACCGTCAGCGGTACATAGACGACATGGCCCTTGACCAGGGCCGGCCAATGCTGGTTGCCCATGGCGTGGCCGAGTTCGATGCAGGTTCGCATCGCCAGTTCGGGGGCAACATGCATGAGGCTGTCCAGATGCACGATCATGACATCGCGCAGCTCGATCCTGGCAATGACGGCCAGGGATGCCCGCGGATCCCACAGCATCACGTCGCCGTCACGGATATGTTGGTCCCGGCTGAGGGAGACAGCCAGGACCGATCCCTTAGCGGTTGCTTTCCGGAATCGGCTCTTCTGAGCCTCCCATTGATCGAGTTGAATCACGTCTATCTCGGCATCCTTCAGGCGCGCGGCCCATTCCGGATCGCCGATATTGCCCAAGATCGATTCGATGATGACCATGCGACAATCCTGTCAGCTAAAGAAATACTTCTGGTTCAGCGAGATTGATTTCAATGGAGGCACGGTCGCGTGCTTCCCGTCGACGGTGACGGCGAATGTCTCGGGGTTCACGTCGATGTTGGGCGTGCCGGTGTTGCGGACCATGTCGCGCTTGCCGATCTTGCGCACGTTCTTGATCGGATGAATCTGCCGCCTGAGCCCCAGCCGCTCCCCGACCCCGGCGGCGTGTGCCGCACCGGATACGAAGGTGATGCACGTCTCCGCCAGGACACTGCCGTAGGCACCGAACATCGGCCGGTAGTAGACCGGCTGCGGCGTGGGCAGGGATGCATTGGGATCGCCCATCACCGCCCAACTGATGAAGCCGCCCTTGATGATCATCTTCGGCTTCGCCCCGAAGAATGCCGGCTCCCAGAGGACGAGGTCCGCGATCTTGCCGACCTCGACGGACCCGAGCATTTCCGAAATGCCGTGGGCGATAGCCGGGTTGATGGTGACCTTGGCGACATAGCGCAGGACCCGGTAGTTGTCGTTGCCCGGGGCATCCTCGGGGAGCTTGCCGCGCTGGGTCTTCATCGCATCCGCCGTCTGGATGCACCGCAGCCACACCTCGCCGATCCGGCCCATCGCCTGCGAGTCGCTCGAGAACATCGATATGACGCCCATGTCCTGGAGAACGTTCTCCGCCGCAATGGTCTCGGCCCGGATCCGGCTTTCGGTGAACGCCACGTCCGACGGGATGTCGGGGCTGAGGTGGTGGCACACCATGATCATGTCATAGAGCTCTGCCTGGGAGTTGATCCCGTAGGGGAGGGTGGGATTGGTGGAGGACGGCAGGACGTTGGGGAGGCCGGCGATCTTGATGATGTCCGGGGCATGGCCGCCCCCCGAGCCTTCGGTATGGAAGGAATGCACGGTGCGGCCTTCGAAGGCTGCAATCGAGTCGTCGACGAATCCGGATTCATTGAGCGTGTCGGTGTGGATGCAGACCTGGATGTCCATTTCGTCCGCGACTGTGAGCGCCGACCGCAGAACCGCCGGGGTGGTTCCCCAGTCCTCATGGCACTTGAAGCCGACTGCGCCGGCCTCGATCTGCTCGACCAGTGCGGCCTTGCCATGTCCGTGGCCCTTGCCGAGAATGCCGACATTGATCGGCCAGTTCTCGAACGCGCGCAGCATCATTGCGATATTTCCAGGACCCGACGTGACCGTGGTGGCATTCGAGCCGTCCGAGGGGCCGGTGCCGCCACCGATCAATGTGGTGGTGCCGTTCGAGAGGGCCGCCTGAGCCTGTTGGGGGCTGATGAAGTGAATGTGCGAGTCGATGCCGCCCGCCGTCAGAATCAGATGCGACCCGGAGATCGCATCGGTGGCGAGACCGATTTCGAGGCCGGGGGTAATACGGTCCATCGTTTGGGAGTTGCCGGCCTTGCCAATGGCGCAGATGCGGCCGTCCTTCACGCCCACATCGGCCTTCACCACGCCCAGGACCGCGTCGATGATGGTCACGTTGGTGATCACCAGGTCGGGAGCCCCGCCGGGCCGTGTCACCTGGTTGTCGATCCCCATGCCTTCTCGCATGCTCTTGCCGCCGCCGAAGACAACCTCGTCGCCGTAGCCGCCACGGAGATCCTGCTCGATTTCGACGAACAGGCCCGTGTCTCCCAGGCGGATGCGGTCACCGGTGGTCGGACCGAAAAGGCCGACATACTCTTGTCGCGAGATGGTTGGCATAGGAGCCTCCAGGCAAGCAGTTCGACGCGAAATCTTGACCGACGAGCCGCATCAGGACTTTGCCGGTGACGAACGGAAGCCCCTTTGCTCCGCGAGTGCCACGGACTTCGACTTGCGTTTGGCAGCGTCCTTACCAGCAGTCGGGCCGTCGACGAGGTTATTGAACCCGTAGACGGCACGCTTGCCGCCGTAGGGGACGAGCTGCACCTCACGCTCGTCGCCGGGCTCGAAGCGGGTTGCGGTGGACGATGGAATGTTGAGGTGAAGGCCGAACGCCGCGGGACGGTCGAATTCCAGGGCGGGATTGACCTCGAAGAAGTGGAAGTGCGAACCGACTTGGATTGGGCGGTCGCCAGTATTTCGCACTTTGAGCGTCGTCACCGCCCTGTCGTCGTCAAAGGTGATCGGTGCCGGGCTGCAAACGTAACCGCCAACCGGTACGTCGGATGCAGCCGGGTCTACATCGGCGGCAACGGCCGGTCCTGTCCTCGGTCCACCCATCCTGCCATCTCCTCGTCGAGCGAAGTGTCCTGTTTATTGAATCGGCCTGTGCACGGTTACGAGGCGGCTGCCGTCGGTGAAGATGGCTTCGACCTGTATCATGGGAATAAGATCGGGGATCCCGTCCATGACATCGTCCGCGCTCAATGCCTCGCTGGCCTCCTTGGCCACGTCCTCGATCGTCTTGCCGGCTCGGGCCCCGTCGAGTGCAACGGCGGATATGACTGCGACAGCCTCCGGATAATTGAGCTTCAGGCCCATGGCTTTCCGTTTCAAGGCGACATCAGCCATCATGTAGATGAGGAGTTTGTCGAACTCGCGCGGGGTGAGTTGCATCGCTTCCTCCAGGTCTCGGTTCCAAGGCCACAGAAACCGGGTCACAGCGCTCAAGTGAGGCAGGATGACCATCAACCGATTGGCGTGGCTACGGTGTGAGATCGCCGCAGGCCGAGAGAGTATCCCGTGGGAGTTGACTGTCCATCGGGTGTAACCCCGAACGCATCTGGGAAATGTCCTGAGGCGTCCTGAAAAATTAGATCGTGGTTAAACAGGATTCTCCGCGTGTCGAGGGCGCGTGGGGAGGCTATGTATCATACTCGCCGTGCCGCCGGCATTCGCCTCAGTTCAGCGTTCGTATAGCTTGCTCTCGGTATTGTTCCGGCACGATCCAGGGGTTTCTCCTAATAGTCAGTCGTCCTGTGCGGGGAGAAGATGTGTCCGCCATGCAGGACCGGCCTGATCGCCGGAGGTCCGATGCAAGATCTTCGCGGCTCATCTGTTTCCGGTTGGCGCACCGGCTCAGAGAGGAGCAGGCCACCGGAACCGTCCTTGGGCGAGAAGGAGAAAGCCATGAATCGTCCTCTCATTGCGGCCCTGGTTTCGGCCGTCATGTTGGCTCCAACCGCGACGCTCGCGCATACGGGGCACGGTGATGCGGCGGGGTTCATGCATGGCATGGCACACCCCGTCAGCGGGATCGATCATGTCATGGCCATGATTTCCGTCGGCATATTGGCCGCGGGGATCGGGGGGAGAGCCCTGTGGCTTCTGCCGTCGACATTCGTTTCCGTCATGGCGGGGGCAGCCGTTCTCGGGATGGTCGGCTTCGATTTCCCGTTCTTCGAAGTGGGGATCGCCGGCTCCCTCGTCGCATTGGGACTTGCCATCGTCTATCTGTCCTCTCTGTCATTCTTCACGGGGGCAGGTCTCATTGCGTTGTTCGCCATCTTCCACGGTTATGCCCATGGAGCCGAGATGCCCGCCGGAGCACCGGGTCTCGCTTATGCAGCGGGTTTGATGACCGGGACGGTTCTGCTGATCGGCACGGGCGTCGGCGTTACGTTGCTGGCCGGCCTCAAGGATGGACAACTGGGCAATCGCGTCCTGCAATGGGGCGGAGCGGCCATTGGCCTTTACGGCCTCGCGACCCTGTCCATTGCGCTCTAAGCGGCAATTGAGCCGCTGTACCCCGGGTCCAGGAAGGAAGGTTTGTCCATGGGTCTTATCGGGATACTGGTCGCACTCGCGCTGCTCATGTGGCTGGCATACCGGGGATGGAGCGTCCTTATGGTCGCCCCGGCGGCGGCGCTTCTGGCCGCCTTGATTTCCGGTGAGCCGCTGCTTGCCCATTGGACGCAGACTTTCATGGGCGGGGCTGCACGGTTCGTTGCGCAATGGTTTCCGATGTTCCTGCTCGGCGGGCTGTTCGGCAAGCTCATGGACGACAGCGGTTCGATCACCTCGATCGCGCGCTTCCTGACCAAGCAACTGGGCGTGCATCGAACGATGCTTGCCGTCGTCCTTGCCTCGGCCGTCGTCACCTATGGAGGCGTCAGCGTCTTCGTCGCCTTCTTCGTCCTCGTGCCGATGGCGCGCGAGATGTTCAAGGCCGCGGACCTTCCGGCCCGGTTGATGCCGGCGGCTATCGGTCTCGGAGCATTCACGTTCACCATGTCGGTGATGCCGGGGACCCCCTCGGTCAACAACGCCATTCCGATGCCGTACTTCGGCACGACGACCTTCGCGGCCCCCGGGCTGAGCCTCATCGCGTCGGCGATCATCTTCGCCTTCGGCATGTGGTGGCTCGGCCGCGCCGAGGCGGCCGCGCGCAAGGCTGGCGAAGGTTATGTTGAGGTAGCGGAGACGGCTCCCGCCGTCGACGAGATGATTCGCGAGCAGGCGGCGCCGGCGGGCGACTTCGACCCGGCCGAGTTGCCGCACGGCAAGCGGGCCGAGAGCGGGCCGCCCTTCGCCTTGGCCGCGCTGCCCCTCGTCGTCGTCATCGCCACCAACTTCCTGATGTCGCTTGTCGTGTTCCCGCGCCTCGACTTCTCGTTCCTGTCCGATCCCCAGTGGGGCGGTACGACCATCGGGGCCGTGAGCGGCGTCTGGTCGGTCATCGTGGCCCTCGCGGCCGCGAACCTGACCGTCCTGCTCGTCAATCTTCGACGCCTGCCATCGCCCCGCGAAAGCCTGGATGCCGGTGCGAATTCCGCAGCCCTGCCGATGCTGATGATCGCCAGTCTCGTCGGGTTTGGCGCGGTCGTTGCCGCGTTGCCGGCGTTCGAGACGGTTCGCGATGCGGTGTTCGCAATTCAGGGAGGGCCACTGGTCTCGCTTTCCGTTGCGATGAATGTGCTGGCGGGGCTGACCGGCACCGCGTCCGGAGGGATGGCAATCGTCCTCAATGCTTTCGGCGACGACTTCATGCGTCTTGCCGCTGAGCATGACATCGACCCCGAATTGCTGCATCGGATCACCACGATGAGCGCCGGGACACTGGACGCTCTCCCCCACAACGGCACGGTGCTGCTGTTGCTGCAAATCAGCGGCCTGACCCACGGCGAGAGCTACCTGGACATGGTGATGACCGTGATCGTCAGTTGCATCATCGCTCTTGTTGCAGTTCTGGTCCTGGGCTCGGTTTTCGGGTCGTTCTGACGGTCGAGGCCTCACGGCCATGCGGGGCGCTGAACACCTCGATGAGGGGTTCGCCCGAAAACGGGATCCTGGATCTCCGCCACAACGGTGCTCTAATCCTGCTCCCAGCCTGCTCGAAGGCGGGAAGAAAATCCTGCGGAACGACGCCAGGATGCCTATCCAATGGGCTCCATTGGGCTCTTGCCACAATGCGAAGTTCGGTCAGTGGCGCTCTCGACCCTCAGGAGGTAGGAGGTCTCGATCAGAGTTCGATGCCTTGGTTGCGTCGAGCGATCTTGAGCACCATCAGGCCACCGCCTGCCACAATCAGGAGAATGCCGAGGGCAATCAATCCAGTCGAGCCTTCGCTGTACGCGAGTGCCGTCAGCACCATGCCGCAGATCAAAAGCAGAATTCCGCCGAGCTTCTTGATCAGGAAAACGGGTTTTTCAGTTTCATCTACCGCCATGGCATTTCCTCCCATGTGGCTTCCACAGGACTGGCTGGGGTGAGATTGCAGGCCCAATGCAACCGGATTGAGGCCAATTCGGTCCGACAAGACGCGAAATCTTACGCCGACCTCTGAAATGGGGACCATTCTCCTCGGTGACGCCGACAAAGGCTTGTCCCTGCGCAAAGAGCCCGGCTGATGGCACGCATCCTGGCCAGCGTTCGCCACCTTCTGCTGTCGTAAGTTGACGCCGGGCCCGCCTTCTCGCACAAGAATGTGCTCTCAAGAGGCGGAACCGGGCATTCCGACTCTTCAACGAAGCTTAAGCGGGAATGCTCTTCAACTCGTTCGTCTTCCTATTCGGCTTCCTGCCGGTCGCTCTGTTCGCTCATTGGGCCGTGGAGCGGTTCCGGCCCACATGGCGGCTGCCCGTGCTCCTGGGTTTGTCGCTGTTCTTCTATGGCTACTGGGACTGGCGGTTCGTGCCGCTGCTGATTGGCTCCATCGTCCTGAACTGGCTCATTGCAAACGCCTTCATGCGGTCGGGACTCTCAGCCCTGATCCCGCTGGCGATTGCCGCCAATCTGCTTGTCCTGGCAATCTTCAAGTACTTCAACTTCTTTGCCGATCTCGCCGCCTACATCCCGGGTCTGCCTACGCAACACTTCGAGATTGCACTGCCGCTCGGCATCTCGTTCTTCACTTTCCACCACATCATGTACCTGACGGATCTGAAGAAGGGCAAAGCGCCCCTTTATGACCCCGTCCGCTACGGCCTCTACATCGCCTTCTTCCCGCAGGTACTCGCAGGGCCCCTGGTGCGCTGGAGCGAGATCATGCACCAGTTCGAGGAGCGGCCCTACCAGAGGCCCGATGCCTTTGAGCGCGTTGCGCGCGGGCTGATGCTGCTGGTCTGCGGCCTGGCGAAGAAGACCCTGCTCGGCGACCCGCTCTCCGAATACGTCAACCCGATCTTCCAGGCTGCCGCCGCGGGAAAGACCGTTGCGCTAGGCGAGGCCTGGCAGGCGATGCTGGGCTTCACGTTTCAGATCTATTTCGACTTCTCGGGCTACACCGACATGGCACTCGGCCTCGCGCTCCTCTTCGGCATCGTCCTGCCGCAGAACTTCGATGCGCCATACCGCTCCGTGTCGCTGCAGGACTTCTGGAGGCGCTGGCACATGACCCTGTCGCGCTTCCTGCGCGACTATCTCTACATGGCCATGGGCGGCAACCGGAAGGGACTGGCGGTCCAGCTCGGGGCCCTGTTCGCCACCATGACCTTGGGCGGTCTCTGGCACGGTGCGGGCTTGACCTTCGTCGCCTGGGGCGCTGCCCATGGGCTCGCGCTCGGAACGGGCGTACTCTGGCGCCGAGCCGGCTTCTCGATGCCGCGTCCGCTGGGCTGGGTTCTGACGATGTTGTTCGTCATGGTCACCTGGGTACTCTTCCGGGCTACGAGCTTCGACGCGGCGCTCCGGGTCTACGAGGGCCTTGTCGGCCTGGGGGGCGCCGACCAGGCCATCAAGTGGCGGACGATCCTGGTTGCCGCGCTGGTCGCGGCGCTCGGCCCCACGGCCTGGGCCTTCGTGCATCGGCTTCCGCCACGGCGGGCGATCGCAATCGGCTTCGCGCTCCTGCTTGTAGTTGTGCTGTTCAAGATCGGCGACGATGCGAACTATGAATTCATCTATTTCCAGTTCTGAGGCCTACGCCAAGCAGGGTGGCATGCTCTGGCAGCGCTTCGCAGTCACGCTTGTCGCGGCGGCGGCAATCGTCCTGGGTCTCGTATTGGCGATCATTTATCTGGTCGAGCCCTATGACACGGGCCGCTCGCCCTTCTTTTCCCACGCAGGGGTGCACGCCTTGTCCCCAAGAATGGCGAATGCCAGCCGTGGTCGCAATTCTGCCTTCAACGCCATGATCGTGGGCAACTCGCGGATCCAGCTCATCTCGCCGGAGCGGCTGACGAAGGCGACCGGTTTGGATTTCGTCCAGATGTCGGTTCCAGGCTCAGGGCCGAAGGAGCAGCTTGCTCTGATCGATTGGTTCCTGAGCCATCGGCGGGAGCCGGCAAAGGCGCTGCTGGTGAGCATCGACGAGATGTGGTGCACGTCCGATCCCGCTTTGCCGAATGAGGAGCCGTTTCCATTTTGGCTCTACGCGGCCAGCCCACTCGAGTATGCCCGCGGATTGTTGCGCTGGGAGGCTCTGGAGGAGGTGCCTCGGCGCCTTTCCTATCTGGTGGGCCTGAGCACCGAGCAGAGCCGGCCGGACGGCTACTGGGATTACGATGCTGAATACACCCAGAAAGGCGACAGGATGGCGGCAGCCCACCGTCAGGAACTCCGAGCCCGGCCCTATAGGAACACTCAGCGTTACGACAGGGATCCTATGGCCGGAACGCGGTCTTTTCCGGCGGCCGAGCGTATCGGAGCGGTTGCTGCCTCTCTGCCGGATGATGCGGCGCTCGTTCTGGTCGTGCCGCCGCTTTACATCAATGCGCTGCCGCCCGAGGGCACGGAGCAGGCCTATCGCCTGCAGGCGTGCAAGACCGCCATTGCAGAGGCAGCCCGGAAGGGTCACGCACGGACGGCACTGGTCGACTGGCGGACGGACCGTTCCGAGATCAGGAATGTCGCATGGTTCTTCGACAGGATCCATTACCGCCAGCCCATCGCCCAGGCGATGGAGGCAGAGATTGCCGAAGCGTTTCGGAAGCTTCGCTGATGCTCGTCGAAGTTGCCTCCAACCGGGCGTGTATCGTATCCTGAAGGCGTCCTACCGGCACTTTCCGGACGAAAGCCGAGCGTCCGTATCCCATAGGGTAAGCTGCCCCCCACAGGACCACGCCCAGCGGCTCAGTTTGACCCAAGCCGGAGCATTCTGAGGCTGGGGCACCCGGTGACAGACAGATTGTTCCCACCGCCAGCAACGGAAGAAACCGCTTCGGCAAGTTCAGCGCGCCAGTGGGTTCGAAGTCCCGAAACGCCCCCTTGTGACCGCGGCAGACCCTTGCCGTGACCGCTTCGCGGTTCCTGCTCCCGCTGAAGGCTGGTCTCTCGTGAAGCGTCGCCACGTGCCCATGTCGGTGGTATGATGAACCAGCGCGGTCGCGGTGGCGGGCAGCCGGACGGTGCATGTCGCGTCAATCGCCCGGCTTCATCCGGCGGATCTCCCGAGGGAGAGACGGCCATGGCGACTGCAAGAGCGGAGCGGCGGCTGGCCGCAATCCTGGCCGCTGACGTCGTCGGTTATTCCCGCCTCGTCCAACAGGACGAGGCCGGGACGTTGTCGGCCCTGAAGGTTCTGCGCCGGGAGGTGATCGATCCGCTTCTGGCCGAGCGTCACGGTCGCATTGTCAAGCTGATGGGCGACGGTGCGCTGGTGGAGTTCAGCTCGGTCGTCGATGCCGTCGCGTGCGCGGTCGCCATCCAGAAGGACATTGCCGAGAACCAGGCCGATATTCCAACGGAACGACGCATCGTCTTCCGGATCGGCGTCAATCTCGGCGATGTGATCCACGAGGTTGACGGAGACCTCTACGGCGACGGCGTCAACATCGCGGCCCGCCTCCAGGGGGTGGCAGATCCAGGCGGCATTTGCATTTCCGGCACTGCATACGACCATCTCCAGGGCAAGCTGGCCTGCGATTACGAGTATTTGGGCGAACGCGCGCTCAAGAACATGGAGAGGCCGGTGCGACTGTACCGCCCCCTTCCGGAAGGGATGGCCGCACGAACGGTCCCGCCCAGGCCCGCACTGCCGGACCGGCCATCCATTGCCGTGCTGCCGTTCAATGCCATGAGCGCCGACCCGGAGCAGGACCTCTTCAGCGATGGGCTCACCGAGGACATCAC
Organism: Pseudomonadota bacterium; assembly: GCA_023386155.1. Taxonomy (GTDB): domain Bacteria; phylum Pseudomonadota; class Alphaproteobacteria; order Rhizobiales; family Beijerinckiaceae; genus Microvirga. Next base: position 30,942 of record JAEWKH010000052.1, on the reverse strand, counting down.
GACCGCGCTGTCCAAGCTGAAGGGCTTCTTCGTGATCGCCCGCAACACGATGTTCACCTACAAGGGAAGGCCCGTGGATGTGCGCGCCATTGGTCGCGAGCTCGGGATCCGCTATGTCCTCGAGGGAAGCGTCCGCAAGTCCGGCAACCGCGTGAGGGTGACCGCGCAGCTCATCGATGCGGCTTCCGAAGCCCATCTCTGGGCCGAAAAGTACGACGGCGACCTCGGCGACATCTTCGTCATTCAGGACGAAATCACCGCAAGCGTCGTCGGCCGCATCGGGCCGGAACTTCTGGCGGCAGAGCATGCCCGCGAAAGCCCCAAGCCGCATCACGGCCTCGATGCCTGGGAATGTGTCGTTCGAGCGGTGTTTCTGTGTTCCCAGTTGTCCGAGGAGAGCAGCCGGAAGATGCTTCCCCTGCTTGAACGGGCCATCGAACTGGCCCCCGACTATGCCCAGGCGCTCGCCATGAAGGGTTGGATTACGATGTGGCGCGCGTTCCAGGGGTGGGAAGACATGGGGTGCGCCCTGAGGCTTGCCAGGGATGTCGTCCAAAAGGCTATTGCCGCCGACGATAAGGAACCGTGGGCTTACCTTGCGCAGACTATGACGGCCTATGCGACGCGGGACGATGCCCTCGCGATGGCAGCGGTCAGCCAGGCTGTCGCGATCAACCCCAACTCCGCGTTCGCACACGGCCAGTTGGGACTTGCGCATGCCAATGGGGGCCGCGCGGCGGATGCCATTCCTTGCATCGACTACGCCCTCAGACTGAGCCCGCGCGAGGCTTTCCTCGGCGACTTTCAGTTCTATTATGCCATGGCTTACTTCCAGGGCGCGAATTACGAGCTTGGATTGAATTATGCGCGGGAGGCGCATCGCCTGCGGTCCGGCCACGCATATCCGCTGATCATCGGTACGACCTGTGCCGGATTTCTGGGCGACCGAGAGGCAGCCACGGACCTGCTCGGGCGGCTCAAGTCGCTCGTCCCCGACATCTCGCGGGACTGGGTCGGAGCAACATCCTGTTTCGTGCGCGCCGAGGACCGGGCGCGCCTGGTCGAGGGACTTGCCCGATCCGGTCTGGATTGACGGGAGGGATTGACCTTGTGAACCTGGAACGTGCGTTGGCCCTCTACGGTCCGCCCATTCGCGATGCGGCCAAAGCCTTGGGTTTCAGCGAACGTTCCGCCTGCAAGGAACTTGCGCGCTTCGAGCGGGGAGCGCATCGGATCACGGCAACCGCGAGTTCGGTGACTCGTTGACCGGCGCATCCGTTTCGGACCGGGACGTCGGAGGTACGCCCAGACAGCAATGGAAATGCTGAAGCCTGGAGCCATCCGGGCTGAAGGTGTAGAGCCGCCGGTGCGAGCCCTCATTGAACTCCTGTGGTCTGCCCCGATGGACCCGCTCCGGCCCCTCAAGGGGCTCCATGCAGAAGCCTGTTCTATGATGTCTTGACGTCCCTGACGACATCGAGGAATGCGCGCAGTGCCGGTGGCACGGCTCGATGTCCCGGATAGTAGACGGCTGCTCGCCCGGGCTCGTGCGTCCAGGCGGACAGAACCCTGCGTAGGCGCCCCTCGGCCAGCGCGGCTTCGGCGGCCCAGCTCGCCACATACGCGATCCCCAGGCCCTGCGCGGCCGCATCCACCATCAGGCCCTCATCGTCGAGAACCACGGGTCCGCTCGTATCGATCGTCAGTTCCTGCCCGGCCCACCGGAACTCCCACCGGTACAGCTTGCCGCTCGGCATGCGATGGCCGATGCAGCGATGATGCCGGAGGTCGTCCGGGGTTGTCGGCTCACCGGCGCGCTCGAGATAGGCCGGCGATGCGACGCAGACGAACCCGATAGGAGAGGCGAGGGGCACTGCAATCATGTCCTTCGGGATGGATTCGATCAGACGAACACCGGCATCGAAGCCGGCCGACACGATATCGACCAGTCGCCCCTCGACGACGAGATCCACTGTCACATCGGGGAACCGCTCCGCCATGCGCGGGAGGACGTCGCGGACGAGAACGGCGGCGGCCACCCGCGGGGCATTGATCCGGACCGTGCCTCCCACCTTGCCTCGGAAGGCGGAGACGGTGTCGAGCGCCTCATCCAGCGACGTGAGTGCGACCTGCAAGCGGCCGAGCAGCTCGAGCCCCGCTTCCGTCGGCGAGACGCTGCGGGTCGTGCGGTTGAGGAGGCGCACCCCTAGCCGATCCTCAAGGCCACGCATCGCATGGCTCAGGGTGGAGGGCGCCGTTCCGAGTTCATCGGCGGCGCGGCGGAAGCTGCGATGGGTGGCAACGGCCACGAAGGCGGTGAGGTCATTGAGAGAGGGTCGGTTCATTGATGGTGATTTTGCATCAACCCATGCCGAGTTCAACGTCTAATCCCGCAAATCGGGGGCTGCTATCTCCTGGCTCGGCAAGGCAGCTCCGACGTCCCGTCGGGTGCGCCTTGGTTTCGGATTTCATCGTGATTGAACAGGAGTACAGGAATGTCCAAACCCCAGGCGATCTTCCCGGCAAACCGCCACGCGCTCTATGACGAGCACCGCTACTCGGCCGCCATCCGCACCGGCGATCTCCTGTTCGTCTCAGGTCAGGTGGGCAGCCGCGAGGACGGGTCACCGGAGCCGGATTTCGAACGACAGGTCCAACGGGCGTTCGACAATCTGGCCGCCGTGCTCATGGCGGCAGGCTGCACGCTCGAGGATATCGTCGACGTGACGACGTTTCACACGGACCCTGCCTCGCAATTTGACGCTGTCATGTCCGTCAGGAGCAAGGTGTTCCCTCAGAAGCCATATCCCAATTGGACGGCCGTCGGCGTGAACTGGCTCGCCGGCTTCGACTTCGAGATCAAGGTGATCGCAAGGGTTCCACAGTCAGCCTGAACCGTAGGCGGGTTGGTGAACCCGAGCTCCATGGTCGTCCTTTCGTGACGGTGCAGACCTGGGCGCTGCTGGCGGGAACGGCCCGCTGGGGGCAGCGTTGCCCCTCCAAGGAGAGTGCAATGCCGACGAGACTGCCCAACGAGACACCGCTCCGCGAACCAGGATCCATGGAACTCGACCCTTCAGGCGAGGGCGTTGCCATCGAGGAGACGCGGCGCCTGATCGCCTCCAGCAAGGTCGAGGGCACACCCGTCTTCGACCGGACGGGCGAGCAGCTTGGGACCGTGTACAATTTCATGGTCGACAAAATCTCAGGCCAGGTCGCCTATGTGGTCATGAGCTTCGGCGGCTTTCTCGGGATCGGTGAAAGCTATCATCCGCTCCCGTGGCGGGCACTGGCTTACGACATCAGGCTTGGCGGCTATGTCGTTGACATCGACAGGCAACGGCTCGCAGAGGCTCCTCGCTATGGCGCCGACGAAGATCCGTTCACCGATGATGAATATGGGGCACGGGTGGACGCCTATTACAGGTCCGCGCCCACATCCTGAGCCCCGGAGCCCGGGTGTGGCGGCCAGCGGAGGATGCAGAGCCGCCTTATCTGGCCTATCGGCACATCCGGAATTCACGCTTGGATGATCTGCATCCTGATGGCGTAGCGAACAAGGTCAGGCAGGGAGTTGAGCTCCAGCTTCCGCATAGCGGCGGTGCGATGCGTCTCCACAGTCTTGACGCTGAGGTCCAGGAGACGCGCGATCTGCTTGTTGCTCTTGCCTTCGGCGAGAAGTTGCACGACTTCTCGCTCGCGAGACGTCAGGCGCTCGGTCGGTGGACCCTCAAGGGCGGCCTGCCCCTTTTTGAGAAAGCCATCCAGGATGACCTCCGACACACGCCCGGCAAAGTAGGGTATTCTTTGAGAGAGGCTTTCAACCGCAGGAATGAGCTGACGCACCGCGTCCGACTTGAGAAGGTAACCACGGGCGCCCGCACCCAGAACCTCCCTGATCAGCTCTTCGCTCTCGTGCATCGTGAAGATCAGGACCTCGGTGTCCGGCAGGCTCTGCCTGATCCGTCGCGTCGCTTCGAGCCCGTTCAGTTCGGGCATAGACAGGTCGACGATCGCAACGTGGGGCTTATGCTGAAGGGCGAGTTCAACGGCTTCCCTGCCGTTCGCGGCTTCCGCGCAGACCTGCCATCCCACATGTTGTTCGAGGAGATCCTTGAGGCCGCGGCGGACGATGTCGTGATCATCGGAAAGAAGAATGCGAAGCATGAGGGATCCTAGCCTTCCGATGGGATTGCATCCTGCGACATCGGGGTGATCAAAGAAGTTGTTCCGGTTCCACGGGTGCGATCGGCACCCTGGCGCTCACGTGGGTGCCCGAGGGGCTCGAACGGATATCGAGCTGGCCGCCGAGCTGTTCAAGGCGCAGTCGCATGCCCGAGATGCCGACGCCGATCTGCTGGGCCTCTTCACCTCCTATGGTCACAAGGCTCCTGAGCCCTTGACCGTGATCCACAATATCGAGTTGCACCATGTCCTCGGTTCGATACAGCGAAAGCCGCGCCCGCGTGCTGCCCGAATGGCGGTGGACGTTCGATAGGGCCTCCTGGGCGACGCGGTAGAGGGCAGTGGCGGTGGGGCGCGGCAAGGGCTCGCCGTTGTTCTCGATGCTGACATCGACCTGAATGCCACTGCGCTGGGAGAATCCTCTGGCGAGCCAGCTCAACGCCGCCGTGAGCCCGATGTCGTCGAGGAGCGGTGGGTGGAGCAGATACGACAGCGTACGGACTTCCTGAAGGCTCTGCTCGGCCAGTTCGAGGATCTCGACGAGAGTGCGGCGGATGGGCTGTCCGGCATCGGGCAGCACCTTGTGCAGGCGGGTTGCGTTCAAGGTGATGGCCAGGAGGTTTTGGGCCGTGGTGTCATGAAGTTCCCGCGCGATGGCTCTTCGTTCCTCGTCCTGCAGATGCATGAGACGCCCGCTCAGCCGGGCCAGTTCCTCCTGTGTGCGCTTGACCTCTGTGATGTCTTCATGCGCGATGACGATCCGGCGCGTCTGCGCGTGGTCCGGCCTCGTCACCCGCAGTTGGAACCAGCGCGGCCCCTGTGGGCTGCGGCAGGGATACTCCATCCGGAATTCGGACCGGTCGCCTGCCATGATGGCCCGCAGCGCCTCCGCGGTTCGCGCCGCATCCTGCGACACGTCGGCTGCAGCCTCGCAGACGGCCAGATAGTTCATCCCGACGCCGTGGTCGGCGTCCGCGTAGCCGGAGGCGCGGGCAAAGGCGCGCCAGGACTGGTTGACCGCAACGATGGTTCCAGCGTCGTCGAGCACCGCAATGTGGGCCGACAGGGCATCCAGGGTGGAACGCAGCAAAGCCTCTGCATCCACGGTGGGCGCGATCAGGGTCGGCAGACTGTGAGCCTCCAGGGCTCTTGTATCCTCTTGATGCCGTTTGCGGGATCCGGGATGCTCCGCGGAGGAGCCATCGCGAGGTGTGAGACGGTCCATTCTGGCTTCAGTCCCGGCTGTGAGATGTCGACATACAGGAGCATAACGCTGTTTGCTGCGAGCGTCCCAGGGCAACAGGAGGGGGAACGTGCCTCTAGGGTGATTTTCCGGCACCGCTCGGGAAAATCCCGATGCAAACCAGGGAAGCCTCCGCGCATATCCATCGAGCGTAGCGCCGGTGAACGGACCGGGCGCAGCGATCGGAGGATAGAACGATGAACGCGAAGTACAGTGCCTACGCCATAGCCGCCATGCTCTTTGCCTCAGGTCCGGCCGCAGCGGCGGATCTCGTTGAGACTGCTGTCAGCAACGGCAACTTCAAGACGCTGACGGCCGCCCTTCAGGCCGCCGGACTGGTCGAGACGCTCAAGGGCAACGGACCTTACACCGTGTTTGCGCCCACCGACGAGGCCTTCAAGAAGCTCCCGGCCGGAACGGTCGAGAACCTCCTGAAGCCGGAGAACAAGGCTCAGCTCCAGAAGGTCCTGACCTATCACGTCGTCGCTGGGAATGTCATGTCAGGCGACCTCAAGGGCAAGACGACGAACGCCAAAACCGTCGAGGGAAGCGCAGTGCGGGTCGATGCCAGCGGCAACAGCGTCAAGGTGGACGATGCCACTGTCACGCAAGCCGACGTCAAGGCATCGAACGGCGTCATCCACGTGATCGACAGCGTGATCATGCCGAAATCGTAAAAGCCAAGCTTCCGGGATGGCGGGGTCCCGCCATCCCGAGAGGTCGAATCTCTCCGGAGCCGGGTGGGTGCCCAATCCTTCCAGTTGCCGTTCGACGGTTGCAGCAACCGGCCATCCAAAAGCCGGCTTGAACCCATCGGTGCCTGTAGAGTTTGACGCGTCAGGGCCGTGCGTCAGGCCTTCATCCTGGATCCCGGGCGCCTGCTTCCTGCCTGCTCCTTCTGGGTCGAGCTTTCCTCAATCGTTGGATAGACGCCCGCCAGCACCTGATCGAAATGCCGACGCAACGCTGTATTGCAGCCGCACGACAGGGAATGAAGTGCATCCAGGTCGCGCACACGGACGCTGCCCCTGCGGGTCTCCAGAAGATGCCGACGCTTCAAGGACTGGATGACCCGGCTGACATAGCTACGGCCTACACCCATCATGCTGGCCAGCTGCTCCTGGGTCAGGGGAACGTCGTGATCTCCGGTTCGATCGATGGCGGCAAGCAGCCATTTCACCGTGCGCTGCTCGATCGTGTGGACCGCGTTGCATGCCACCGACTGGAACACCTGGGCCAGCATGCAGTCCGCATAGCGGGCGAACAGGTGCCGCAGGGTGGGGGACCGGGTCTCGAACTCCTCCAGGTCGGCTGTGGAAAGGCGCAGAAATGGACCGGGGAACTGGATCTCGGACCGGGCAAAGGCCGGCAGACGGCCCTGGCTTACGATCCCGCCGACTGCCCCCTCACGCCCAATCAGGGCCGTCTCCACCGTCAGGCCATCGTCGAGCTCGACCACGAACGAGACGAGGCTGGGGCCGCAGGGAAAGTAAACGAACCTGACCTCATCTCCAGGCTGGTAAAGTCTGGCTCCGGCTTCACCCTCCCACTCCTGGAGCGACGGCGCCACGATGGCCAGGTCCTCAGGCTTCAGAGCGCTGAGCAGGTTGTTGCTGGCGATCCGCTCTCTGAGACGCGACGAAATCACGGCAGGTTGCATCAGGGATCTTTCTCCACCGGCTACGGCAGATGCAACGCGCCAGCTCGACATACGTTCATTTGTGAACATAACCGCAACCATATGTGCACATGTGGACAGACAGGGCGGCCACTCGTGTCTACAAGAGAACAAAAGCGCCTCCGGTTAGACGACCATGCCGGCCCGCGCAGCGGGCTCGAATCTGGTGAGCTCCGTGGGGGAGCGCCGAAGCAGCCAAGACCCCTTACCCGTTGAGATTTTGCATGATGCTTTCATCGTCCTCCGACGCTGCCTCGATCCCGACTGGGGTTCCGGGCCTCGACGACATCCTGGTCGGCGGGTATGCCGCTAACCGCGCTCATCTGATCGAGGGGCGGCCGGGCTCGGGCAAGACCACGCTCGGCCTCCAATTCCTGCGCGCCGGGGCCGCCCTGGGTGAAACCTGCCTTTACATTACCTTGTCCGAGAGCAAGCGCGAGCTTCTGACTGTCGCCTCCCGCCACGGCTGGTCGCTCGAGGGGATCGACATCTTCGAACTGGTGCCGCCGGAATTGAACCTCGACCCGAAGCAGCAGCAGAGCCTGGTTTATGCGTCCGACCTGGAGCTGGGCGAGACCGTCCGCATGGCCCTGGCCGAGATCGAGAGGGTGAAGCCGAGCCGGGTGGTGTTCGATTCACTCTCCGAGATTCGGCTCCTGTCCCAAGGCTCCCTGCGTTACCGGCGGCAGGTCCTGGCGCTGAAGAGCTATTTCCTCCTCAACAATGCCACAGTCCTCATGCTGGACGATCTCACGTCCGAACAGGACGATCTCAACCTGCACTCGATCAGCCACGCGGTGATCCGCCTTGAGCAGGTTATCCCGGTCTATGGATCGGAGCGGCGCCGGCTCAATGTTACGAAGATGCGGGGTGCCGCTTTCCGGGGAGGCTACCACGATATGGTCATCCAGCGCGGAGGAGTGCGGGTCTTTCCCCGCCTCGTGGCGGCCGATCATCATGCCTCGTTCGCGTTTGAGACGATTCCCAGCGGTATCGGAGAACTCGATGCCATTCTCGGCGGCGGCTTGAGCCGCGGAACGAGCACTCTCGTTGTTGGACCCTCCGGAGCCGGCAAGTCCACGCTGGCGCTCGGCTATCTCTGGGCCGCCCTGGAGCGTGACGAGCCGGCTCTGATGATCAGCTTCGACGAGACCGTCGGTATTCTTCTGCAACGGGCCAAGGGCGTTGGATTCGACCTGGCGCCACACGTGGAGGCGGGGCGGCTCCGCATCCAGCAGATCGATCCGGCGGACATTTCTCCGGGGGAGTTCGCCGGCCGGGTACGGGATGCCGTTGAGGAGGGCGGTGCCAAGCTTGTCTTGATCGACAGCCTGACGGGCTATCTGAACGCAATGCCGGAGCAGCCCTTCAACGTGCTCCAGATGCACGAGCTCCTCACCTACCTCAACCAGCAGGGCGTAGTAACGATCCTGATCTTGGCGCAGCACGGGATGGTCGGTCATATGATCTCGCCGATCGACCTGACCTATCTCAGCGATGCCGTCGTCCTTCTGCGCTTCTTCGAAGCCGGCGGCCGCATCCGGCGGGCCCTGTCGGTCGTGAAGCGGCGCACGGGTTCGCACGAGGATACGATCAGGGAGTTTCGGATCGACAGCCAGGGTTTACGCGTTGGTCCGCCGCTGGAGCAGTTCCGGGGTGTGTTGACGGGCGTACCGACGTTCGAAGGCAAGCGCGCCTCGCTTCTAGAGGAGCGTGAGACCGACGATGATGGAGGCCGATGAGGTGTCCGTGCTGATCCTCGCCCCACACGGGCGAGATGGCGCAGTCGCATCGGCGATCCTCGGCGAAGTCGGGATTCTGGCTTCGACCTGCCCCAGCCTCGAGGCGCTTGTCGCAGGATTGGAAGGGACGTCCTGTGCGGTGATCACGGAGGAGGCGCTCCTGAGTGCCAATCGCCGGGAACTTGCGGAGTGGATCGAGCGGCAGCCGCCCTGGTCCGACTTCCCTTTCATATTGCTGACCTATCGTGGCGGCGAGCCCGTCGAGCACCTGACCGAGTTGCTCGGGAACGTCACGGTGCTGGAGCGGCCGTTCCATCCGGCCGTGCTGGTGAGCGCCGTCAGGTCCGCCTTTCGAGCGCGGCAACGGCAGAGGGAGGTCGCGGCCCATCTCGAGGAGCGGCAACGAACGCAGGAGCGTCAGGCGCTCCTGATCCGCGAGCTCCATCACCGGGTCAAGAATACCCTCGCAACGGTCCAGGGGCTTCTCGGAGCGACGGCCCGCTCCACGCACTCCGTAGAAGAGTTCTACCGCTCCTTTGCGGACCGGATCGTGTCGCTCGCCAACACCCACAACCTCCTGACCGAAGACTATTGGCAGACGGCGCCACTGATTGCGATGTTCAGGAACGAGCTGGGCCATTACGACGATGGCGCGAAGCAGCGGATCACCCTTGACGGGCCGCCCGTGGAGCTTTCGGCGGATCTGGCCGTGCCGGTCGGCATGGCCGTGCATGAACTGACCACGAACGCTGCCAAGCATGGGGCACTCTCAGTGCCGGGCGGGCAGATCTCCGTGAGTTGGGCAATGCGCGATGGGGCCGCCGGGCGCCAGCTCGCCATCGACTGGGTGGAGCGGGGAGGTCCTGCAGTGGAACAGCCGAGGCGCAAGGGCTTCGGTTCGACCCTGCTGCATCGGGTGCTGACCCATCAATGCCATGCAACGATCAGCATTGCCTATGACCCTGAGGGGCTATCCTGTCACATGGAGATCCCTCTCGTTGAGGATCGCCTCGTACCGGAATACTGATCACCCAGGCAGCCGGGATGACCGACATCCTCCCTTTCACTCGTTGTCGGCGAGAATCGAGGGAGTAAGCAGGCGCCGGCGCCAGCTAAAGCAGCGGATCCAAAACTGGTGTCGGATTTTGGATCCGATGCTTCTTCTCTAAGCTGATGCATCGTCGGGGCGAAAAACCGGGTCCATTTTTTCGCACGATGCGTTAGCACAATGCGATTGCGCGCCCTTCCATGAGGGGCGTCCTCCATCGCACGGCCTGCCGTCCAAATTCTCGTGCCCCTTCTGTCCGGGACAGACCGGAGTCATCTGGTAAGGTCGGGCTGCGATGGTGCCCGATATTGATTCCCGAGGGTGAGATCAGAACCATGAAGGCACTCCCCAGCGCTGGTGTTGCATTGGTCATGGCAAGCCTCGGTGCCCGGGCGGACGGCATGAGTCTGGCCGGCTCGCTCTGGCAATGCACCCGTGCCTCTGATCAGTCCCAGTTCGTGATCACCTTCTACCCCGGCGGAGGGGTCGGGGGAGGGGAACTCATGGACGGTGAAGTGAGTCCGTATATCTTCGATGCCTCTCGCACCAAGCCGGGAGAGTGGCCCGGTCGCTGGGAACAGACAGGCCAGCGCTTCAGATGGACGTTTCCGGATCAGAACATCCGGATTGAGGGACGCTTCCAGGGAACTGGTCGGTCTGCGATGCGGCTCACCGGCACGGAGACCTCCTCGGGCGAGCGATCGGCTGTAGCATGTGCAGCTCTATCCGAGATGCCGAAGATCGGGGAGGGGCTTGTGATCCCGAAGGATAGCCGCTTCATCGACTTGGATGGAGAGGAGGGGGAACTGAAGGTCCCTGCCGGCATCTCCCTTCGTCCGTAGGCAGCGAGTTCTCCAGGTCGCTGCGCTGCTCCAGAGCAGGCGGTGTCGGCAAGCGAAAATGGGAAAGTATGCCAATCATGATACCGTCCCTCAACGGGGAAACATATGATCGGTCAGCCCAGGTGACGAACGAATTGTGTTGGGAATTCAATCGCTTTCCCTGAACTCTGGCCGTCTCCCGACTGGGAAGGCCTTGCAGAATGAAGCGCCTGAGGGCGACGGCGTCGTTGTGCTTCTCGTCACGGGCGGAGAACACGAGTGTGATCCGGCCCACCACCGCGAGGTCGAGCACCCCGTCGGCGACCTGCCGCAACAAGCCGTCCGAGAGGCCGACCTGGGTCTGAAGGGCGATGTCGGGGGCGTTGTGCCTCATCCACACCATCCAATTCAGGAGGAGAGGGTTCCAGAAGGTCAGCTCTCCTCCCACCGCGAGGACGGCCCTGCGCCCTTCCGGAACCGCGACCTGGTGGCGGGCCCGCTCCCAGACCTGCACGAGGGTCGGCGCGAACCGCAAAAACTGCTCGCCTGCGGAGGTGAGGGTCACACCGGCTTTGTTGCGGATGAAGACCGGGCGCCGGAGCTGGTCCTCAAGCGAACGGACACGGGTGCTGACGGTGGTTTGCGTCACGTTCACCCGCTCCGCGGCGCGGACGAAGCTTCCAGCCTCGACAATGGCCAGAAAGGTTCGGGCGAGTTCGATGTCCATGGCAGCACCCTTCATTGGTCGGAGAGGCACGGGGCTTGATGAAAAAGCCGCCACATGCCGGAGCAGGGCCGGCCGCTTTCTCGGCCCGGGCTCGGCCGCGGCGACGCTCGAAGGAGCCCGGGGTTAGGTGCCCGCGATCACGTTACCTGCGCGATGCAAGCCGCGGCTGAAGGTCTGCAAGCTCAACATGGGGAGCCGAGAATATGCTCCGCGGCAAGGAAGTCAAACGGGCCCGTCCTGGCGGCTCTGTTGCAATCCTTGAAGCATGAGCATTCTTCCAGCACGATTGTTGTTCCCCGGCGGGGGCGCTCAGCCGTTGGTTCTCCAGCAAATGGGCGATGCCATCGAGTTCTTCAGGGCATTCCAAGCAACGCCTGGAGTTCGATTGCGTCGGCCATCGCCTTGTATCCGTCGTCGCTCGGGTGAAGGTGATCCCCCGAGTCAAGGTTGTTCCGGAAGCGGGTCAGGTTTTGCGGATCGCGCGTCACGGCATCGAAGTCGACGACAGCGTCGAACTCGCCGCCGGTCCGGATCCACTGATTGACGGCCTGACGCGTCTGCTCCTTCTCAAGGCTGAAATAGCCTTTCAGCGGCGTGTCTTCCAAAGCTCCCTCGAAGGGCGTCAGCGTTGCGCCGATAATCCGCACGCCATGGGTCCTGGCTCGCGCGATCAGCAGCCGATAGCCGGCGATCATCTGTTTGGATGTGATCTGGGGCGCGTCTGGAGCAAAGCCTGTACCGGGCCAGGCGATGTCATTGATCCCCATCAGGAGAATGACGGCCTTCACATGAGGCTGGCTCAGGACATCGCGCTCGAAGCGGGCCAGGGCGTTGGACCCCATGCGGTCCTGCAACAGGCGTGCTCCGGAGATGCCCGCATTCAGAACCGCTACGTTCTTGTCCGCCAGACGCCTGGCCAGAAAGTCAGGCCAGCGGCTGTTTGCATTCGGCGTCGACCCGTTTCCGTCGGTGATGGAGTCGCCCATGGCTACGACGGCTCTGGAGGCCTTCGGAGCGTCGACAAGGATGCCGGTGACGAATACACGGGCACTGATCGTCGACTCCGCCTCGATGTCATCAGCGGCAACGAGATTGCCTGCTGCGATATAGGCGGTTTGCCGACCATCCCAGTGGAACGTCGACAACGGGGTAGCTTCGGGCAGGAACAGGCTCACGCTGAGTTCGCCAAGGGGCGGAACGTCGAGATCCGTCGGATCGCTGACCACCTTGGCGCCTGGCGGAATGATCACGCGAGTTTCGCCGCCGAATGTCAGAGGGCGATCCGAGCCGCCGACGATTCTGGCCTCCGAGTCGGCGAGCGCAACATGGGCTGCGCCGATCGCCAGAGGACGCGAACCGTACTCGTTTGACAAGACGACCCGTGTGCGCTTGCCGCCGAGGCTGACCTGCATGACCATGCGGATCGTCTGGTTCCAGAGATTGAAGGGGACATTCGTCGAGAGTGGAAAGTCTCCGTCCCACTGCGCCTGCGGACTTGCAGTCCAGGTGCCGATCCAGTTTTGGGGCGCCTGCGCTCGCGCCGTCATGTCCGACGCGGCCAGGGCGCCGACAAGGGCAAAAGCGGGGAGTACTCTCTTCGCCGATAACCATTTTAGCGTGCGGGAAGGCCAGCTTTCCGATGCTGAATATATGGGATGTACCCGGGACATGCCATGAGCTCCTGATATCGTGACGCCGTGCCGGCGCCAGGCCGGCAAGACATGATCTCTTCTCTGGCCTTTGCGTAGGCGGCTTGCGCTACTATCATTCATAAGCAGAACTTTGAGATGATTGTCCCATGGACCGCTTCGCCGTAATGGAAACCTTCGTGCGGGTAGCCGAACTTGGAAGCCTATCAGCCGCTGCCCGGGAGCTTGGCCTGACTCAGCCAGCCGTCAGCCAGCAGATGGCTGGGCTCGAGCGACGGCTTGGAACGCGCCTGTTCAACCGCAGCACGCGCAGCCTGGCTCTCTCCGAGGCGGGCGAAGCCTATTACATGCGAGCAAAGAATATCCTGGAGGAGGCGGATGAGGCCGAGGACATGATTGCGGGCTTATCGGGGGAGTTGAAAGGCAGCCTACGCGTCCAGGCGCCGATCGGCCTCGGCCAGATGCACCTGGCTCCCCTGATCGTGGACTTCCACCGGCAGCACCCGGGACTCTCGGTCGAGTTGATCCTTGACGATCACATCGCCGACCTCATCGGCGATGGCGTCGACCTGGCGGTTCGGCTCGGAACGCTGAAGTCTCCCAACTTCATCGCCCGCAAACTCGGCACGCTTCGCAGGCTCCTCGTCGCCTCGCCGGGTTACATCGCGGAGCATGGCAGCCCCGAGACGCCGGAGGACCTGACGCGTCACGCCCATGTTCGCTTCAGCTGGGTGCCTACCGGCGAACAGCTCACCCTTTTGGGGCCTCAGGGCCTGGTTGCGATCGAGGTCAGATCGACCTTCCTGGCCAACAATGCATTCGTGCTCATCGAGGCAATCCGCGCGGGCCTCGGGGTCGGTGGGGTCCAAGCTCCCTTGGTGCAGGATCTGATCCGGAACGGTGAATTGGTGGAGGTCATGCACAACTACGCTTATCCTCCGATGGAGATGCACGCCGTCTACCCGTCGCGGCGATTTCTCCCACGCAAGGTGCGCGCCCTCGTCGATCATCTCGTGGCCGGACTGCCACAAGTTCCAGGGCTGGATTAGAGGGCTGGAATGGACTGATAGCTCGCGCCCGATTTTCTGTCGTCGCTCATCTACCTGGAACGACTACTCTCGGGGCCTGCTGCCGGACCGCGGCGGGGCGATCCCTGCTTCTGCGGCACAGCCACGGCCCTGATGCCCGAGAAATCCTCAACCCTGGTCCCGTCCGCGCGCAGCAGATGTGCGGAGATCTCGTGGCCGTCCTTGTCGTGCAGGCGCAGCCTCGATCGCCCTCCCGGAAGGTGGTCTTCCGCCCAGGCTCGCAGCGCCGCCAGAGCCGGGATCAACGCTCGCCCCTTGTCGGACAGAACGTAAGCCTTGCGCGAGCGCTGGCCTGGTTCGCGGTAGGTTGTCTGCTCGAGAATGCCCGCTTCGACCAGACTGGACAGGCGCTCGGCGAGGACCGAGCGGGGGATCGCGAGATCCTCGCACATGGCATCGAAGCGCTCGACGCCACACAGCGCTTCACGCAGAATCAGCAGTGACCAGCCGTCGCCGATTGCCTGGATTGCACGCGCAAGGGCGCAGTCTGCAAGCGGCACGGGAGAGCGAACGGCATGTTTGGCGGTATTTGGTTCAGCGGCTGGCATTCCGGCACGATAACAGAGTTTGATTTCCGAACCTAGATAATTTATGCTGGGTCCATCTACGATACTCAGGATGGTGCCATATGCCGACGTTGTCGAGCACCCAGCCATGGCCGAAAGGTGGATCCGGAGGAGCATCGATCGTGCTGGCCCTGGCGCTCGCTCCCGCAGTCGGCCTTGGGATCGCGCGGTTCGCCTATGCGCTCCTGCTGCCGGACATGCGGGAGAGCCTCGGGTGGAGCTATGCCGAGGCGGGCTGGATGAACACCTCGAACGCCCTGGGCTACCTTCTCGGCGCCTTGCTGGCATCGCGGGTGATCGCACGAAGCGGGGCATTTGCCGTGATGGTGAGCGGTACAATCGCATGTGTCGCCTCGCTCGGACTCTGCGCCGGCATTGCCAGTTTCTGGGGGCTTATGGGGGCCCGCTTCATTGCCGGCCTCGGTGGCAGTTTCTCCTTTGTGGCGGGGGGCGTCCTGGCCGCGCACGTAGCCCATCGTCATCCGAAACGAGGAGCGTTCCTGTTGGCGTTGTTCTACGCCGGACCGGGACTTGGCATCTTCCTGTCGGGGATGTCGGTGCCGCTGCTCTTGGCCGGGGAGGGGCCGCGCGCCTGGCAGGATGCCTGGGGAGCACTCGCGCTGCTGTCGCTCCTGCTGTCGCTCGGGCTGATCCTGGCGCGTCGTCAGGAAGACTCCAGGAGCGAGGAGGGGCGCAAGTCCGCCCCTCTCACGCAGATGGTTCTGCTGCTGGCCGGGTATTTTCTGTTCGGCGCCGGCTATATTGCCTACATGACCTTCATGATCGCCTGGGTTCAGGAAGGCGGCCATGGTGCGTTCGTTCAGGCTCAGTTCTGGTCTCTGATCGGCTTGGCCGGGATGGCATCCCCGTGGCTGTGGTCAGGCGCGCTCAGATCGCAGAAGCACGGGAGAGTTTTCGGCCTGCTGACGGCAGTGACGGCCTTTGGCGCAGCCCTGCCTCTGGTCTCAAGCAGCATGCCAGCGCTCATGATCTCGGCCGCCGTGTTCGGCTCGACGTTCTTTGCCGTTGTTGCCGTCACGACCGCGTTCGTACGTCGCAATCTGCCCGCCTCGGCCTGGGCGTCAGCCATCGGCGTGCTGACCGTTGCCTTCGGCCTGGGGCAGGCCATTGGACCCGTTGCCATCGGAGCCTTGACCGACCTGACAGGAGCACTGTCCGGCGGCCTCTCGGCATCTGTCGCCTTGCTGGCCCTTGGCGCGGGAACCGGGGCCATGCAACGCGGCCTCGTCTGACGTGCTCACCCCTGAAACGCGATGATGCGGGTCTCACATCCGTTCAAATTCGACGAGAGGCTCGTCGTAGATCGCCGTCAGTAGCTTTCCGTCACCCAGGACCATTCCGCGATACATGCCGGAGCAGTTGAAGGGGAGGGAGACGTTGCCCGCACGATCCACCGCCACGATGCCGCCGGAGCCGCCCGCCGGCGCCAGCATGTCGATCACGACGGCACGCGACGCTTCCTCCAGCGACTGGCCCGCATACCGCATGCGTGAGGCGATCTCGTGAGCTGCTGCGTAGCGGATGAAGATCTCGCCGTGGCCCGTGGCTGAGATGGCGCAGGTCTCGTTGTCCGCCCAGGTTCCGGCGCCGATCACCGGGCTGTCGCCGACCCGTCCCGGTGCTTTTGCGGTCATGCCTCCGGTGGAGGTTGCTGCGGCGAGGTTGCCGTGACGGTCGCGGGCCACCGCGCCGACCGTGCCGTGCTTGCGCGACTCGTCATGGTCATCGGCCCCGCTTTTGCGCATGGCAAGGGTTTCCTGCAAGGCATTCCAGCGCTGCTCGGTGTAGAAATAGGACGCTTCTTCGAAAGCGAGTCCCTGCTTGCGGCAGAACTCCATGGCGCTTTCGCCGATGAGGAGCACGTGGCCGGAATGTTCCATCACGGCGCGGGCGGCAAGAACAGGATTGCGCGGGCCGCAGATTCCTGCGACGGCGCCGGCCGAACGGTCGCGGCCATCCATGACGGCGGCGTCCATTTCCTGCTTGCCGGCCGAGGTATAGACGGCCCCGCGCCCGGCGTTGAAGAGCGGCTCGTCCTCGAGCGCCATGACGGCTGCCGATACCGCATCGAGCGCGGTGCCTCCATCGGCCAGCACAATGCGTCCCGCATCGAGGGCACGGCGGAGGCCCGCATGATAGGCGACCTCTCGCTCAGGAGTCATCTTGCTGCGCAGGATGGTGCCTGCACCGCCATGGATCGCGAGTGCGAAGCCGTTGTCGGGGATCGTGTTGCTGGTCATGAGATGCACTTCTCAGGTGAGAGAGGTCTTCAAGGCGTACACTAGGCTCGGGCGATGACGGTTGGGGCGGCCTTCATGAAGCCTGCCCAACGAGCGCGGGGAGGGCGGATCATCGGGCGCATTCCGCTTTCGCGAAGGCGGCGATTTCCGCGTGGGTCGCGATCCACACGTCCGAGCGGCAGGTGATCTCCTCCAGGAGCTTTTCGAGGATCCAGATGCGCGAGCGATAGCCGGTGACATGCGGATGCATGGTGAGCAGGAAGAGCCCACCTTCCTCGTAGGCGCGCTCGAACTCTCGGAAGAAGATGTCGTAGACGGCCGTCGGCGGCGTGTGCGGGCGCAGGCCGTTGAACCGGTGCATGTTGAAATAGACCGCATCGTCACGGATCCATTCCACGGGAAGTTCCACGATGCCTGTGGGCTCGCCCTGCTCCAGAAGTTCGTACGGATCGTCATCGGCCATGAGCGAGGAATCGTAGAGAAGGCCGAGTTCCCGCTCGATGCGCAACGTGGTGGGGCTGAAATCCCAGGACGGCGTGCGCAGGCCCACGGGCCGCACGCCGGTGATCCGCTCCAGGGTATCGGTCGCGCGGAACATCAGGTCACGCTCGATCTCATAGGGCAGCTGGCTGTTGAGCTCGTGAATCCAGCCGTGGATTCCGATCTCATGGCCTTCCGCGACGACCCGGCGCTGCTCGTCCTCGTACAGGAGAGCAGCAACGGCGGGAACGAAGAATGTCGCCTTGGCATCGTACTTGGCGAGCGCATTGAGAATGCGCGGCACGCCCTGACGGTTGCCATATTGCCCCTGAGACATGCGGCCGATGGATTTGCCGCCATCGCGCAGCTCATTCGTCTCATGGTCGGAGTCGAAGGACAGGGCAACGGCGCAGCGGGCACCGTTTTTCCACTTGGCCGGCTTCATGGAACGCCCGGCCCGCACATGATTTACTTTGGAGCGCCAGGTCTGCTCGTCCCATGTCCAGGGTTGGGTGCTGATGTCGTCCATGCTTCCCTCAGTTTCCTTGCGTGAAATCCGCCGGCACGCTCCTGACGTCAGGAGCGTCCGCCATCCGCGGAGATGATTTGTCCGGAGATCCATGGCGCCGCATCGGAGGCCAGGAACATGACCGCGTTGGCGATGTCCTGCGGAGATCCCAGGCGGCGCGTGTGGATGCTCTCCACCAGACGTTGCTGGCCCTCTGGGCCGTAGCTCTCCCATTGGCGCTGGGTTGCCGGGTTCGACAGCACGAAGCCCGGAGCCACGCTGTTGACCGTAATTCCGTAGGGGCCGAGTTCGAAGCTGAGCTGCTTCGTCAGCCCGACGAGGGCGTGCTTCGAGGCGGTATAGGCCTGGATTCCCGTGAGACTCGGGCGAAGACCGGCTCCGGACGAGATGTTCACGATGCGACCGGACTTCTGGCGCTTCATGTGCGGAGCGACGGCCTGGGAGCACCAGAACGCACCATGCACATTGGCTTCGAAGAGAACGAGCCAGTCCTCCTCGCTTACCTCCTCGATAGGCTTCGCAACCTGCCCGCGGACGCCGCCGGCGCAGTTGACGAGGATGTCGATGCCGCCGAGGCTTTGTGCCATCTCGTCGAAGACTCGGGCGACTGCGGTGCGATCGGCGAGGTTGAGGGTGCGGGCAGCCTTGGCTCCGGCCTCCGTGGCCACGCGCAATCCGGCTTCGTCCATGTCGAGCGCCCAGACATGAGCTCCTTCGGCCGCGAGGCATTGGACGATGCTTCGCCCGATGCCCTGAGCCGCTCCGGTCACGGCGACGCGGCGATTGGTGAAATCGAGGATCATGGCGTCAGCATCTCGTCGAGGGTGGACCAGGATTGTTCGCGTCGCCCGTCCTCGATGTCGTGGATCAGCTCGACGAGCCTGCTGATGGCAGGCGTGGGAATGCCGGATTCCCTGCCCAGGCTGGCGATGATGGCGATCTGCGCATCCACTTCGGTTTTGCGCTTGCGTACC
The DNA here is from genome assembly GCA_023386155.1 of Pseudomonadota bacterium. Taxonomy (GTDB): domain Bacteria; phylum Pseudomonadota; class Alphaproteobacteria; order Rhizobiales; family Beijerinckiaceae; genus Microvirga. Next base: position 11,951 of record JAEWKH010000052.1, on the reverse strand, counting down.
GCGAGATCGCGCCAGATTCCGGAATGGGTCTTGGCCGTGTGGCGGTTGAACTCGGCCATGTCGGCGACGGAACGACGTGCAGCCGCCTCATCGGCTCCCGGCATGAAGGCGTCGGGATCGAAGCCGTTGAAGCCCAGCGGCACCACGCCACGAGCCTTGGCGACCGCCATGACCTCCCGGCCGAGCTGGTGATAGACCGGGAAATGACGCTCCGAGGCGAGGTTTTCCGACATCGACGCATTGGTGAGGGCCGTGGCGAACAGAAGCGAGCCGTAACCGAGCTTGCCCCACAGATAGCCCCAGATATTGTCGGTGAGCACGGCGTTCGGCTCGAAGATCGACAGAAGGCGATGGTAGTCGCGGATCACATCCGTCGTCTGCCCGTCGAGCCCTCCGACCGCCACCGCGGCGCGGTTGCCGAAGAGAATGCGGCCAGGTTCGAGCCAGTCGGCGCCGAAATTGACGAAGCAGCCGATGGTGCGCTCGGGGCCGATTTCCTCGGCGATGACGATCTCGTTCAGCCCGTTCTGCGCGGACAGCACGGTGCCGTTCTCGGCGAGGTGCGGCTTCAGGGTGCGCACGGCATCGCGGGTGTGGTGCGCCTTGACGGCTAGGACGATGCGCTTGAATTGCCCTTTGACCTCGCCAGGGCGAACGGCCTTCACGGGCTGTCGAAACGTTTCGACGGGCCCTTCGATGGAGAGGCCGTCGCGGTTCATGGCGTCCACATGGGGCTCGACGATATCGACGAGCAGCACGTCCTCGCCGGCGCGGGCGAGATAGGCGCCCAGCGTTCCCCCGATGGCGCCCGCGCCCCAAATCAGAATGGTGTTCTCGTTCATTGCCAGTTCTCGATCAGCGCGCGGGTTTCTTCGATAGCGACGGCCCAGATGGCGTTCATCTCCTCATCCGAGCGCTGGAAGTACCCGCCGAAATTGCCCTCCTGCAGGATCTCACGGACGCCTTCCGGCCCGAAGGTTCGCATGCGCTCTAGATCGACCATAGGCTTCTGGTGGGAAGGCTGCTCAACGCCGGGCAGACGGGTCCAGGGAAAGTTCTCCATCCAGGAGGCATGAGAGGCGACCGGATCGATCTGCTTCACCTTCTCGAAGGTGCGCGGAGCATTCCACCAGTTGTGGAACTTGACCCGGCAATCGGGATTCTCACCCATCCATTCGATGGCAGCCGTCTGGCCCGGCGTGTTGCCGCCATGGCCGTTGACGAAGAGAATCCTGCGAAAGCCAGTGCGCTTCAAGGAGTCGAGAATGTCCGTGATGATGCGCAGATAGGTATCGGCTTTCAGGGAAATGGTTCCCGGATACGCCATGAAATAGGGGGTGATCCCGTAGGCCTGGACGGGGAAAACCGGAACGCCTGTGGGGGCGGCGGCTTCGGATGCAACGCGCTCCGCGAGAATGCTGTCGACGGAGAGGCTCAGATAGGCGTGCTGCTCCGTGCAGCCGAGCGGAACCACGGCGCGATCATCCGTCTTCAGGTATTCTTCGACCTGAAGCCAGTTCATCTCACTGATTTTCATGAAGGGACTTCCTCTTGCGAAAGGTTGGATGAGCGCAGGCGCTCGATCACGGGGAGCAGTGTGGCACGAATGGCGTGGGGGTCCGGCACATAACGGAACTCCATGGCCTGGCGATTCTTGGGCAGCAGCTTTTTGACGGTGGCTTCGGCACCGCTGGCATAGACAGCCACATCGACCTGAGACAGGAAGGTCTCCAGGTCGGGCGCCGTGATCAGGCGCACGCTTACGTCGGAAACGTGAGGCGCGAAACGCAGCACGCCGGGCTTCATCAGGGCGGTGAACTCGGGAAAGATCGACACGATGCCGATACGCGCCATGGGATCGATCATGGCCAGCTGCGCCCGCGTTTCCTCCGCCGGGATGAAACTCAGGCCGACGACCGGAATGCCACTGGGAACAAGGTGCTCGACCTCGCCGCGACGATGCGCGAGGGTAACGCAGATATCGCAGGGAAGGGGAAAGGCTTCACCGGCATGAAGGGTATCGACCGTCGTCACCGTGATGGTGTCGTCTGTGCCGAGATATTCCTGAATCCTGTTGGCATATTGCTGTGTTGTCTCGGTAAAGTTGCCCACCATGACGAGGCGCAGCGGCCGTGTCGGTGTCGGGCCACGTGCAGCGCGCGCATTCACCAGGGACGATACGACAGAGGGAGCAAGACCAAGTTGCTCTGCCTCGTTGAAGAGGGTTTCGATTCGGTGCTGGATCTTGCGGATCGCAGAAGAGCGCAGGCCATTGCTGTTGTGCCCATCGCCGACATAGGTTCCCGCACCCGGCTTTGCCTCGATGAGCCCTGCTTCGCGCAGTTCGCGATAAACCGTTGCGACGGTCATGTGCGCGATGCCCGCCCGTTCCGCCAGCTCTCGGACTGAGGGCAGGCGCTGGCCGGTCGGCAACTCGCCCAAGGCGATGCCAAACTCGATCAGGCCGCGTAGCTGGATGCCGAGCGGCACGGGGAGAGAACGGTCGAGCGCAGCCGCAAGATTGACAAGGATGCGCTCATCAGGCCTCTGTTCTGTTTCTTTGTAACGGATGCCTTCAGAAACGGCATGTGCTGGTTGTGGTTTGGGCACGGCGCTGTTGACTTTTCGTAACCGAGTGACCTACCGTTCTAATCGATAATAACACCTTGGACGAAAAGCCAGGGTCTTAGCAAGAGGGGAAGTGAAGTGAAGCAAAACTTCAAACTTGGTGGATCGCTCGTCGCCGCCGTCGTTCTCGGAACTGTGCTCTGCGGATCGGTTTCCGCGCAGACGCTGACCATGGGACTGCGCGCCGGCCCGGACTCGATCGACCCGCATTGGTCGACGCTCGGCAGCCAGGCGGAAGCCCTGCGCCACATCTTCGATACGCTCGTGATGTCTGACGAGAACCTCGGTCTGAAGCCCGGCCTCGCCACGTCCTGGAAGCCCGTCGACGACACGACGTGGGAATTCAAGATTCGCGAAGGCGTGAAATTCCACGACGGCTCTGAGCTGACCGCTGAGGACGTGAAGTTCTCGATCGATCGCATTCCGGTCGTCACCGGCCCGATGAGCATGACCATTTACACGAAGCAGGTCGAGTCGACCTCGGTGGCCGACAAGTACACCCTGCACGTCAAGACCAAGAAACCCGCTCCGACCCTGCCCAACGACTTCATTCGTCTCTTCGTCGTGTCGAAGAACGTCGGCATGGAGGCGCGTAACGAGCAGTTCAATTCCGGCAAGGCTGCCATCGGCACTGGCCCGTACAAGTTTGTCTCCTGGGAGCCGAAAGGCGATCTCGTCCTCGAGCGTAATGAGGATTATTGGGGCGGAAAGCAACCCTGGCAGAAGGTGATCCGCAAGGAAATCCCGAGCGATCCGGCTCGCATGGCGGCAATGAAGTCCGGCCAGGTCGACCTCGTCAACTATGTGCCTGCCACCGATTACGCCTCGATGCAGAAGGACAAGTCGGTCGACACCTTCGTGGCCGATTCGGTCTACTTTCTGAACATCACGCCCAACGTGAAGGAAACCCTGCCGAAGAAAGCGAAAGTCGACGGCAAGGAGATCGACGTCAACCCGCTGCGCGATCCCAAGGTTCGTGAGGCCTTGGACCTTGCCATCGACCGCAAGACGCTGGTGCGCGTCGTGCTCGAAGGGCTTGGGCGTCCGGCCAACCAGCTGATGCCCGCCACCTTCTTCGGGGGCAACAAGGACCTGCCCGAGCGTCCCTACGATCTGGCGAAGGCAAAGAAGCTTCTTGCTGATGCCGGCTATCCGAAGGGCTTCGAAATCGACTTCCACTGCACCAACAACCGCCTGCCGGGCGACGGTGCGGTGTGCGAAGCGCTCTCGCAGATGTGGGCTCGTGCAGGCCTGAAGGTGAACGCCAACGCGCTCAACGGCACGGTATTCTTCCCGGCGCAGCAGAAGGGCGAGTTCTCGCTCTGGATGAGCGGCTGGGGCACGCTGACCGGCGAGGCGAGCTATACCTACGGCTCCCTCGTGCACACGGCCGATCCGACACTCGGCCTCGGCGCCTTCAACAAGCAGGGCTACTCCAATCCGGAAGTCGACAAGCTTCTTCAGGAAGGTGCCCGCACCATGGACGACCCGAAGCGCCGCGCTCTCTTCGAGAAGGCGACGGAGGTCTCCATGAACGACCGTGCGCTGATCCCGACCGTTCAGATCCAGACGGTCTGGGCCGCCAAGAAGGGCATGCTCACGATCCCGGCGCGCGTCGACCAGGAGACCCTGGCCTACGAGATCAAGCCGAAGAGCTGATCCTATCGATGGCGGGCCGGGTCGCTTGAGCCTGGCCCGTTTCTCTCCCGGAGGGGATTATCCTTCCCTCCGGCTCTCTGATTGATGGATGCCTGGGAGCATCGGGCCGCATGCCCGTCTCCCCCGGCTTTTCGACACCATGCACGAGACAGCATGATTGGTTTTCTTATACAGCGCATCCTGCAGGCGCTCATGGTCGTGATCGCGATGTCGATCCTCGTGTTCCTTGGCGTCTATGCCATTGGAAACCCCATCGATGTGATGATCGACCCTGCGTCCGATCAGGCGTTGCGCGAGGCCTTGATCCATCGCTATGGCCTGGACCTCCCCCTGTACCAGCAGTACTTCGTGTTCATGAACAACATGCTGCATGGGGATCTTGGCGAGTCGTTCATTTATCGTCTGCCGGTGCTGAATCTGATCTGGTCCCGCTTCCCGGCAACCCTGGAGCTCGCGCTGACTGCGATGCTGATCGCGACCTGCCTCGGCATCCCGCTTGGCCTGTGGGCGGGCTACAAACCGGAATCGCTTTCGGCCAAGGCCATCATGGCCTTCTCCGTTCTCGGCTTCAGCGTGCCCAGCTTCTGGGTCGGACTCCTGCTCATCATGACCTTCGCGGTCGAGCTGGGCTGGCTGCCGTCAGGCGGGCGCGGTCCGACCTCCGAGGTGCTCGGCATGAACCTGTCGATCACCTCGCTCGAGGGCTGGAGCTACATCATCCTGCCGGCGTTCAACCTGGCCCTTTTCAAGCTCGGCCTGCTGATCCGCCTGACGCGCGCAGGCACGGCTGAGGTGATGAGCTCCGACTACGTGCGCTTCGCCCGTGCCCAGGGGTTGTCGGAGGGCAAGGTCGTCGGCCTTCATGTGCTCAAGAACATCTCGATCCCTATCGTGACCGTCTTCGGCTTAGAGCTCGGCTCGACCCTGGCCTTCGCGGTTGTGACGGAAACGGTCTTCAACTGGCCCGGCATGGGCAAGCTGATCATCGATTCCATCACCGTCCTCGACCGTCCCGTGATGGTCGCCTACCTCATCCTTGTGGTTTTTCTCTTCGTCATGATCAATCTCGTTGTCGATCTGGTCTATGGCCAGCTTGATCCGCGCATTCGCGTGAAGGCGGCGTCATGAGCAGCTCTCCCGCTCTTCCTCTTCCGGCCGAGACCGGCTGGAGCCGGCTCTCCAACTTCTGGGCGGACTTCCGCCAGAGCCCGGTCGCCGTGGCGGCGCTCGTCGTTGTCGTGATCGTGGTCCTCATGGCGGTCTTCGCTCCGTTCGTCGCCCCCCAGGATCCCTATAACCAGGAAGCGCTCGACCTGTTCGATGCCCGCCTCGAGCCCGGCGAGATCGGCTCCGGCGGCTACGTCCATTGGCTCGGCACCGATGCGGCCGGGCGCGATCTCTTCTCGGCCATTCTCTACGGGCTGCGCACGAGCCTGATCGTAGGCGTTATGGCGGGCAGCCTGGCGCTCGTGCTCGGCACGACGGTCGGCCTCGTCGCGGCCTATTACGGCGGTCGTGTCGAGGCGCTCATCATGCGCATCATCGACCTGCAGCTCTCCCTGCCGGCGATCCTGCTCGCGCTGGTCCTCGTCGCCATGCTGGGGCAGGGGTTGATGCAGCTCGTCGCCGCACTGGTGGCCGCGCAATATGCCTACTTCGCCCGCACGACCCACGGCGCGGCCAGTGCGGAACGGCGCAAGGACTATATCGAGGCGGCGCTCTCGACGCCCTTGCCCGCGCGCCATGTGTTGTTCCGGCACCTGCTTCCAAACGCGCTGCCGCCCCTGATCGTGGTGGCAACTGTGCAGGTTGCGAACTCCATCGCACTGGAAGCGACACTGTCCTTCCTCGGGCTCGGACTGCCCATCACGCAGCCTTCGCTGGGGTCGCTCATTTCAAACGGCTTCCAGTTCCTCCTGTCCGGCCGCTACTGGATCTCGTTCTATCCCGGCATCGCCCTGATGCTGACGGTCGTCGCCATCAATCTCGTCGGCGATCAGGTCCGCAACGTTCTGAACCCGAGGCGCAGCCGATGAGCGAAGCGGTTCTTCGTGTTAAAGACCTTCAGACGCATTTCCAGACCAGGGCGGGCGTCCTGAAGGCAGTCGACGGCGTCAGCTTCGAGGTCGGGCGTGGCCGCATTCTGGGCCTCGTGGGCGAATCCGGTTCCGGCAAGAGCGTGACGGGCTATTCCATCCTCGGCCTGATCGAGCCGCCCGGCAGGATCGCCGGCGGCGAGGTTCTCCTGAACGGCAAGAACCTGACCGGCCTGAAGGGCGAGGCCATGCGGAAGATCCGCGGCGCCCAGATCGCCATGGTCTTCCAGGATCCGATGATGACCCTCAATCCGGTCCTCAAGATCGGAACGCAGATGATCGCGGCTGTGCGGGCGCACGACAAGGTCTCGCGCAAGGTGGCCCGTACGAGGGCGCGCGATGCACTCGCCAAGGTGGGCATTCCGAGCCCCGAGGAGCGCCTCGACGCCTATCCGCATCAGCTCTCGGGTGGCATGCGCCAGCGCGTGGCCATTGCCATCGCTCTCCTACACAGCCCCGCGGTCATCATCGCGGACGAGCCGACGACAGCGCTCGACGTCTCCATCCAGGGACAGATCCTGGCCGAGGTCCGCCGCCTTGCGGACGAGACCGGCACCGCCTTCGTGTGGGTGACACATGATCTCGCCGTCGTGTCGAGCCTCGCAGACGACATCTGCGTGATGTATGCCGGCAGTGTCGTGGAAAGCGGCCCGGCCGCCGATGTGATCGCATCGCCGCGCCATCCCTACACCGCCGGCCTCCTCGCATCCGTCCCGGCCGAGCACGAGCCGGGGACAAAGCTTCCGCAGGTTCCCGGATCGACGCCGTCCCTGGCCAACCTCCCGCCGGGCTGCTCCTTCGCGCCCCGCTGCGCCAAGGCCGGACCCGCCTGCACCACGACGCCGCCCGTCCGGACCTTCGAGGACGGACGTACCGCCCTATGCCATTACCCGATCGAGCCCGTTACATGCCAGCCGCTCTCCTCGACATCGACCACGTATCGAAGCGCTTCGTAAAGCAGCCCAACCTCGGCGAGCGCATCGCAGGCCTTCTGGGGGTAGGCCCGAAGGTGGAGACCGTGCGCGCGGTGACCGATGTCAGCCTGTCGGTCGCCAAGGGCGAGGTCGTGGGCCTTGTGGGTGAATCCGGTTGCGGGAAGTCGACGCTCGGTCGCATGATCGCCGGCATCTACACGCCGAGCGACGGCAAGATCCTGTTCGACAAGGCTCCCGTGGCCAAGCCGCAGGGGCGGCGGACGCACAAGCTGACGACCCGCGTGCAGATGATCCATCAGGATCCGTTCGCCAGCCTCAATCCGCGCATCCGTATCGGCGACACGGTGGCCGAGGGGCCGGTGGCGCATAACATCGTCAAGGGACGCGACGCGGATTCCTACGTGGCGGACCTGCTCAGGCGGGTCGGGCTAGATCCGAGCTACCGCCGGCGCTTTCCCCATCAGTTCTCCGGCGGCCAGCGCCAGCGCATTGCCATCGCCCGCGCCCTTGCCATGAAGCCTGACCTGCTGGTGCTCGACGAGCCGGTGGCCTCCCTCGATGTGTCGATCCAGGCGCAGGTGCTCAACCTGTTCATGGATCTGCGCCAGGATCTCGATCTCACGGGCATCTTCATCAGCCACGATCTCGGCGTCGTGCGACATGTCTCCGACCGGGTCGCGATCATGTATCTGGGTCGCATCGTCGAACTGGCGCCGACATCCGAGCTCTATGCGGCCCCGAACCATCCCTATACGCGCGCGCTCTTCGAGAGCGTTCCGCGCATCGGTGTGGGCAAGAAGAACTTCCGCCCGATTGCCGGCGAGATTCCATCGCCGCTTCATCCGCCGAGCGGATGCCACTTCCATCCGCGCTGCCCCTTCGCCGGCCCGCGCTGCAAGCGGGAAACGCCTCCGCTCACCGGGATCGCCCCTGGCCGGTTCTCCGCCTGCCACCTCAATACCGGTGGGACGGATTAATGCGTCGGGCGTGACCCTGTGGTCACGCCCGACGTTTCGAGCTTCTGGTTTGGCGCCTTTCTACGCCAAGCCGATTTTCCTTCTACGTTCGATGATCTAATCGAGACGACCGACATCATGAGCCAGCAAGCCTCTCTCGTGGCGCTTCAGGAGCGCATCGCTGCCGTCAACGACGTGCTCAATGCAACCTCCGTCCTGACCTGGGATTCCCGCACCATGATGCCCGCGGGCGGAGCGGAAACCCGCGGACAGCAAATCGCGACGCTGACCCGGGTCGCGCGCGATCTTCTGCTCGCGCCCGAGACCGAGGCGGCACTCGATGAGGCCGAGCGAGCCGTCGGCGGTCTTAGCGAGGATGCGGCCGAGAGGCGCATGGTGCAGCAGACGCGATATGCGGTGGATCACCACAAGAGGGTGCCCGCGTCGTTGATCCAGGAGCGTGCTGCCCTCCGCACCGTCGCGCAGGCGGCGTGGATCGAGGCACGGTCGAAGAGCGATTTCTCCATCTTCTTACCCTACCTCGCCAAGACCGTTGAGTTGTCCCGCGCCTATGCGGACTGCATCGGCTGGAGCGAGCACCCTTATGACGCCATGGTGTCGATCTACGAGCCTGGCGAGACGGCCGCGAGCCTCAAAGCCCTGTTTCGGGAATTGCGCGCCGGCCTCCTCCCGATTCTCGACATCGCGAGGTCGCGGCCCCAGCCCCGCTCGGACTTCCTGTTTCGCGACTATCCGGAAGAGGGGCAGCGCACCTTCGGCCTGAGCCTTGCCGGGAAGCTCGGGTACGATCTCAATCGCGGGCGCCTCGACACCACGGTGCATCCATTCGAGGTGTCGTTCACCCGCAATGACGTGCGCATCACCACTCGCTATAACCGAAATTACCTTCCCGCCTCCATGTTCGGCACCGCCCACGAGGTCGGGCATGGACTCTACGAGCAGGGTGTCGATCCCGCGTATACGCGCACTGCGCTGGCGACAGATCTCGTGGGACTCTACGCGGTCGGCGGAACCAGCTTCGGAGCTCATGAATCCCAGTCGCGCCTGTGGGAGAACCACATCGTCCGCAGCCGCACCTTCTGGCATCTGCACTTCCCCGATCTGCAGAAGCACTTCCCAGACCAGCTCGGCGATGTGAGCGCGGAGGAGTTCTATCTTGCTGTGACGCGCGTCGAGCCCGGTTTCATCCGGGTCGAGGCTGATGAGCTCACCTACGACTTCCACATCATGCTGCGGGCGGATATCGAATGCGCTCTGATGGACGGCTCGCTCCCGGTCGCCGACCTGCCCGATGCCTGGAACACGGCGATCAGGCGCGATCTCGATCTCGTCGTGCCGAATGATGCCAGAGGCGTCTTGCAGGACGTGCACTGGTCGACGGGCTATATCGGCTCCTTCCCGACCTACACCGTCGGCAACGTCATGGGCGCCCAGGTGATGGACACCCTGCGCCGCCAGAACCCGTCACTCGACGCGGCGATCGAAAGGGGCGAGTATTCTGCCTTGGCGGAGGAGCTGCGCAGCCGGATCTGGCAGCACGGCCGCCGGTTCCAGCGCGATGAGCTGCTGCAGCGCGAAACGGGCCGGGGGCTCGATCCGGCGCCTTACCTGGCTTATCTGCGCGGGAAGTACGCGGCGTAAGAAGCTCCAGTTCGCATCGGTCAAGCAAGCCTCAGCGGCTGGTGCAGCCTACGGTCAGGCCTCAGCCGACGTGAGACCTGACCTTACTGCTCTTTCAGGTGAATGCGCATGATGATGTCCTGGTCGTAGTTTCCGAACCCACGGCCGAAGATATTGATTCCGCCAGGATGGCGGGCCGTTTCGTCGATCCCGATCCTCAATCGGATGCCGTGGTGCTTGTCGAGCTCAAGCTTGTCGAGCGTCACGTCGGATATCTGAACATCGTTGACCGATGTTCCGCTCCGCGTGGTCTGCCAGGTGACGAGCTTGCCGTATTGCGAGCCTTCCAGCTTCCACCAATGCGGCGTGTAGAGGCCGCGCTTGTCCCCGAAGTCACTCGGTGAGATCCAGCTTCCCGCTTTCACGTTGTTGATCCAGAGACTGATCTCGGACGGCCAGTCCAGGCTGGTGCCCGGAACCTCCGACGACAGCTCCATGATGAATTCGAGCCTATCGATCTTGGCTCCTAGGACCTTGCCGTTGTTAGGAAATTTGTACTCCACGAAGCCCTGCCGGAACCAGATCAGGGATGCATTCATGCGATGCGGATCGAGAAAGAGATCGGGCACGTCGAGAACACCCAGAACGCCCTCCGTCGAACAGAGCCCGCAGGGGGCGCTCACGTCGCAGCTTGTATAGAGGCCGATGGGCATGGAGACTTCGATGTGATCCTTGCTCTTGAGCGGGTCCTCGTCGTCGAACCGGATGATGATCTCGTCATAGCGGATCGAGCAGACCTTCTGCTGTCCCTTCGAGGCCTTGATGGTTTCCGTCTCGACGAGTCCGGCTCGCTCGAGCACCTGGACATGAGTTGCGATCGTGGATTGAGGCAAGTCCAGCGCAGCACTGATCTCATTGACGTTCAGCGGTCCTCGAGCCCGCAGGAGCTTCAGGATCCGGATCCGGCCGGGTGATGCGATCCCCCGGAGCGTCTCGGAGCTCTCCTCTGCGACCAGGGTCAGGAATTTTCTTTTGAATGTGGACATGGGTCGCTCGGTAAGCGGATCGCAGAGAGCGAGAAGCAATCTGCTTGATGCGTAAATGTATCGAAACTTCCGATATGTATCAATGCTACTGTTGACCAATCCCGAAATCTGAGGGCTAACTAAGAAAAAAGATAAAAACCATCACTGGAGGAGCGCCAATGCGAATTCTACGCCTGCTTACCGTTGCCACCGGTCTGGCCCTGGCAGCGACCACCGCAATGTCCCAAACCAATGTCCCGGGTGTGCCCCGTAACGAGACGATCATTCTCGAGAACCCGGAGGGCACCATCAAGAACCCCGGATGGTTCAATATCTGGACCATCAATGCCGGCGGCCAGTATACGGGCCTGCACCAGCTCGCACTGGATACGCTCTGGTATATCGATCCCGAGCGCGGTCTCGACGGCGTCTGGGAGAACTCGCTTGCGGCGGAAAAGCCGATCTACAACGCCGACTTCACCGAAATGACGGTAAAGCTGCGTCCCGGGATCTATTGGAGCGACGGTGTCGAGTTCACGCCCGACGATCTCATCTATACGGTCGAGACCCAGATCAAGAATCCCGGTATGCGCTGGAGCGCCCTGCTGTCGCTGAATGTCGAGAGCGTGTCGTCGCCGGAGCCGTGGACGGTCGTGTTCAAGCTGAAGAAGCCGAACTCGCGCTTTCACTCTCTCTTCACCGTGCGATTCAATGCGATTTGGATGATGCCGAAGCATGTCTTCGAGAAGGCGGCCGATCCACAGCGGTTCGACTTCAATCCTCCCGTGTCTCTCGGAGCCTACAAGATCCATAGCTTCGACCCGGATGGGAAGTGGTACATCTGGCAGAAGCGCGACGACTGGAATCGCACGACGCTGGGGCGCTATGGCGAGCCGGGTCCGAAATATGCCGCCTATATCGATCCGGGCCCGCCGGACAAGCGCGTGATCGCGCAACTCAACCACAATCTGGACGTGGTGCACGACATCGCACCCGAGGGCATGTTCACCC
>JAEWKH010000125.1 GCA_023386155.1 Pseudomonadota bacterium | reverse complement strand
GCCTCTACTTCGGAGGGAATCCCTGTTGCCTCTTGGAAGGATCGGATCCGCTCCACTAGTTCACTTGGTAGCACATAGACGCGGCGCTCTGTTGCCTCTTTCTCTGCCATGTCGACACCCCAAGCTTTGTCACGAAATGTGGATAGCGTGGACAGATTGAGCATATGTTATGTGTAAGGTCTATTGACATTGTAATGTCAATCATGGTGTGGTTAATGGATCATGATTGATGCGAGAGGTTGCACAATGGTGATTCATAGGCAGGGACAAACAAGCAGCGGCTATAAGCCGCCATCTACCAAAAGAGTGGTTTTGATGGTGTCAACCGAACTGCTCGTCGCAATTGATGCCTGGGGAGTTCCTGCAGGCATGAGAAGCCGGACGGCGGCAATTAATGAGCTGATCAAGAGAGGCATGGAGGCTGTGGCCAATGAACAGCGACAGGCATCCTAAAAGGAAAAACGGCAGCGAAGCTACAGGCGACCAAACCCGCTTCACTGCCGTCCAATTCCCATCAACAATTCATAGGAGAACTGTCGATGACAGATCCTGTATATAAGACCCTTTCTGCGGAAGGGGAAGAGTCCATTTCTGCTATCCGGCTAGGCATTCGCGAGCTGGAGCCCGTAGTTGCCGAGGTATCGGCCTTCAGCCAGGCGCTCCTGATCATCTCCGAAGATGCTCGGCCGCACTCCAACACTATTGCAGTTCTCAGCGTTGAGCTGAATCGCCGCGTGGCCCTGATAGGCGAGTATCACGTCCTGCTTCTGGAACTGGTGAACAGGGGGCAGGCATGAGCATGGACCTTCTCACCATCCACTCATTCAGCCATCCCGACGAGGGGCAGATTGAGGCTGTCGACGCTCGTGATCTGCATCGGGTTTTGAGAATCGGAAAGGACTTCTCGACCTGGATCAAGGACCAAATCATCCGCGCGATGCTCTCTGAAAATGATGACTATCGCATCGAACGGACGGTATTCCCCCAAAACGGGGAAAACCACCAAGGAGGGCGCCCTCGCATCGACTACCACCTGACACTGGACGCGGCGAAGCATGTGGCAATGCTGGCTGGAACGGATGAGGGCAGAGCGGTCCGTCAGTTCCTGATCGATCGCGATAAGAAGCTCCGGCAGATTGAGCAGGCTCAACGGTTCGATCTGGAAGCCGAGATCCAGGCCCACAAGGAGCGGGCCTACGCGGCTCTGCCCGACTTCACGAACCCAATCATCGCGGCGCGGGCATGGGCCGATGAGGTCGAGGGACGGCGCGCAGCCGAGGCGGAGATCGAAGCGAGCCGGCCAAAGATCAAATTCTACGACAATTTCGTCGGCTCGGACGGGCTCTACGGTCTCCAGAACGCAGGCCGGTTGCTGCAGTTCGGTCCAAGGCAGTTTTGCAAGTGGCTCGTGCTGAACAAGTACCTGCACCGTGAGGGTGGTGTCCTCGTGCCTTATGAGGAATGGAAGGGGCGCGGGATCTTCATCACCAAGACCGTGATGAGCGAGGATGGGATGCGCTCGTTCCTGCAGACTTTCATCACACCGCGGGGCATCGCGTATTTCGCACGCGCGCTGAACGTCGACATCAAGGTGCCGCAGCTCGTCACATCAGATCAGCAATATCAAACGGTACCTCTCCATAGCTGACGAGGATTTTGGGTTCCTCGATCTCTCCATGATCGGCGTCGTAGCAGCGCGAGTAGGCTACGGCGCCGATTTTATTTTCAGCCAGGCGCTTGGCCATCCGTTTCGCCAGATCGGCCGTAGAGGCTGGAATCGGGTCGTCGATCTTCACGCCGCCCTTGAGGCGGGAGAATGACTGCACTCCGAAGATCGTCGCTTGCCCTAATCGCTGCATCGTTACCTCATTTCGAAAGGTTAACAATGTTCTTATTTTGTTCACGAGAGTCAAGCTGCCGCTGATCAGCTGTGAATTGCGTGTGGATTTCATGGGGATAGATATTTCAGGCAGAAAAATTTTTCTGCAACAGGCGCTCGCACCCGCGATCACCCTCGCCAGTACGGCATGATCGCATGTTGTTCTGCCAACCAATGGATAACCAAAAATAAAGCGGAATCGAACGTGAACATTCACGTTCGATCGGGCTGAAAAAACCTTATTTTCTGGGCTTTTCTCGACGCGAGTGCTTCGCTCATAACGGTCTGGTTGCAGGTTCGAGTCCTGCCGGGCCCACCACCTCCCATTGTCCCGAAGAACCGGTCGCCGGCTCAGGAAATGGAGCGCGGCCGCAGGATCAGCCGGTCCTGGATCGAGCCGATGCCCGGCGTGTTCTCGGCGGCAACGAGGATTGCCTCCCGTTCGGCCGCGGTGTCCACGACGCCTGCAATGTCCGCCCTGCCTCGATGCACCGAGATGTTGATGAGCTGGTGAGACGGCGTTACCGCCTTCACGCGGGCCACCAGATCCCGCAGGACGGCATCGTCCGTGAGAGGATCGGCGGACAGGGGCACGCGGTGGCGCGCCACCGCCTTGACGAGATCGCTGCGGCTGACGATGCCGACGAGATGATTGCCGCGAACGACGGGAAGCCGCTTGAGTCGCCGCTCCTCCATGAGGTCGGCGGCCTGCGCGAGCGTCATGTCCTCCGTGGCGGTGACGACACGCGGCGTCATGACATGCCGCGCCTTGCGGCCGTGGGTCCGCACGTACTCGGCGGCCTCCGTCTCGACATCGGCGAGGAGCTTGCGCCACCAGGAGCGCCGGCGCTCTGTTCCGATCTCGGCCCGCCGGATCAGGTCGCCCTCGCTGACGATGCCGAGGAGGCGTCCATCGGCACCGACCACCGGCACGGCGCTGATGCGCTTGCCAGCCAGCACGCCTGCGATTTCGCTCACCGGGGTGGCCGTCGAGACGGCGATCACGTCGCGCGTCATGATATCGGCGACGGTGAACCGGGACGATACCTCGCTCGCAGACGGATGCTGCGATTTGCAGGCCTTGCCTTGAGGCCTTCCGTGCGGCGAGCGGCCAAGAGCCTCTCTCCTCAGGCGCCACGGCAACAGCGTGATGCGGCCGCCATCGTTCGGGGCGGGAGATTGGCCAAGGGCCAGAGAAAGCAGTCGATGCGGCGACAGTGGATCATGGGTACGGTGAAACCTTGTGGTCATGTCTTCTCCTCCGCGCGGCGCAGCATGCAGAGCTGAGGGACGATCCCAAGGCATGCCGCACCGGCCCATGAAAAGGGCGTCATTTGGTCCGAGGATTTTTCAGGAATCGTCATGGCCCCGAATGGCGGGCTGCCGCGAGAGGGCAGGCCTGCCTTCGGGGTTCAGTGGCCTGATTGGAGGCGACCCGCGCGAAGGTTTGAATGGTGGTGCAGCGTAAACATGACACCCTTTATGTAAGTACCGAGACAGGTGAATTCAAGCTCGGGCGGTCAGCGGTGCCAGTGATGCGCCTTCGCCAGCATCGCATGCGCAGCCCTGATCAAGTGTTCAAGCCGGCCCGCATCTTGTCGATTGAACGCGGCGCGGCGCTTGAGATCGTCGAACGTGTCGTCGCGGCAGGCCCGCTCGAACAGCTCGCGGGCCAGCGCCTCGGCATCCTCAGGCGCGAATGCGGTCGTGCGTCGGCGAGACACGTGCTGTGCATGACTGGACATGCCGTTCTCCTCCACATGATTGCAGCTCGCACGATGGGCTAATCGTGCGCGGGCTGGGTGTATTCCCGCGCGATGCGGCTCACGGTGCTGGGACTCAGGCCCAGGCGGATCCCAATGGTGGCGTAGTTCAGTCCTTGCGCCTTGAGCGTGACGATGAGCTCTGTTCGCCGGGCGATCTCTTCCTGTCGTCTCGCGCGCTCTTCAGGCGTCGTGACCCGGTAGCTCAAGGACTTCTTCTTCGATTCTCTGCTCATTTCGTTTCGCCGTAGCGCAGGTCCAGGCTCGATGCCGCCGCAGGATGATGGGCAACGTGCAGGCGCGGTGAGCAAGGCATCGCAGGGAACGCCCACGCGCCAAAATCCTGCATGATTGATGTCCGATGAATTTTCTTCGCCTCGCGTCCGCAGCGCACAAGCGCCGGACTGCGGGGTCAGCGTCCTGCGACCAAGGCCCCAGCGCGGCAAAGGTCGCGATATCTCGGAAACGTCGTCATAACGGGACAAGCTTAGGCCGGCGGCAGGCTTTGTCAAACATCGCCTTCTGTCGCGGTTGGCGACCTTGACACTGGAGCGGGCACAGCCGACATTAAGGACGTCATGCCCAAGATCCGTACCATTTTCGCTCTACGCGCAGGCCGTCTCAAGACGGGATCCTGAGCCCCGGACGCCTTGTCCGGGGATGATCGGCACGCGGAAAAACCCGACCAGCCGTAAGCCCACTGCCATCTGTCGCGTGGATTGATCCGGCGTTGCGGTTACTCTCGCAAGCACAAACGATGCATCAGGAAAGGCGGTCTTGCTGAGGCCGCCGAATGGTGAGGTCATGTCTGTATCATCCTTGCAGCCTTCATCGTTCTGACGGTCGCGCAACTCATCTTCTGGGAGAGCCTGGGCGAGACGTTCGGCTACGCGGCCTGGATCAGCATCATGGGGCTGTGCGCGTCCCTCACGCTGATCATCGCAGTCTATGTCTCCGCGATACGCAGGATCCGTTCGGGCAATAGCCCGTAGGCGGAAACTCCGCAGAGTCGACATGCATGAACGATGACGGAACAGCGCTGGCTTGCCGGCGCGGCTCCTTCGCATCGCAATGACGACAGCCTTGCCGAGCAAATCTCGCAACAGGAGGGTGACGATGCTGAGGCGCGTATATCGGGCCGCCTGCAGTATCTGCAAGCGCAGATTGCCAAGGGCTGCGGCGCGATGCCCTTGGTGTTCCTACGGAAACGACGAAGAGGCCGAGTTCAACATTCAACAACGCCCGGAGGAACCGTTTCCGGGACGGGCGATGAGGCAGGCCGCCTCATCGGGAGAATTTACGCGGCACCATTTCATGAAGGAGGCATACGCATGAAGGTGAATGAAACAGGCACGCCCATCAAGATCAACGGCTCCAATATCGACCTCGGTGAGGCCCTGCCTCGCAAGGTCGAGCAGGAACTGCTGCGTGCCGTCGAAACCTATTTCGGGCGCCTGAACCATGCGACCGTGGGGTTCACACGCGATGGGCATTGGTATTGCTGCACGATCAACGTTCAGATCGGCAACCTGAAGGTGATCGTCGCGGAGGCTACTGCGACGAGCTGCCATCAGGCTTTCGATCTGTCGCTTGCAAAGGTCGACAAGCAATTGCGCAGAAGGAAGCGCCGGATGATCGGCGCCGGCCGGAGCCAGGTGTCCGCTTCACTGCCAGCATAAGCCATTGCCGGGCCGGAGGCATTCTCCGGCCCGGCGCGATGCTCGCGCGTCATTCGCTACCCGCGCCGCGGGAGATCTCATGGTCGGCATGGGGAGCGTGAGCCTACCTCGCTGACAAGCGTTGCCATAGCGTCATGGATGATCGTCTTTCCATGCGGCGCATGCTTTTCGGAAAGGGTTTCTTCGAACGGGCGGATGATCGTCCGGATCTTGCTCCAATGAACACGAGGTGGCCCGAAGCCGGGCCGGTACTGATGATGATGACACCCTCCATGATGGCATCCCTGATTGCGCCTGCCCGCGTGATCTCACGCCTGAGCGCGCATGACGTGAGCAACGTCGTCGACGCGATTGTGGGTATCGCGGCGGAAGGTGTCTTGCTGGACCGTGAGGCTGTCCGCGATGCGGTTCTGCAGCGCGGCAAGGAATCCTCCTTCGGCTTCGGCCGTGGCGTCGCCATCCCGCATGCGGCCATTCCTGGGCTTGAACATCCTGTCGGGGCTTTCGCGCGCCTTGGACCGGGGCAGGATTTCGATGCCACCGACGGCATTCCCGCCGACCTCGTTTTCCTGCTGTTGAGCCCCGAAGGGGACGATCCCACGCATCTGCGGTCCCTTGCCTGCGTGGCGCGCCGGCTGCGCGACCGCGAGGTCGCGGCGCGACTCCGGTCGGCGGAGGACGCGGAAGCCCTCTACGCCGTGCTGACGAGCGACGCCTGGCGCGAGCCCAAGAAGAACCCCGATGCAGGACATTCCGCCACACCGGACGTGGGCGATTTGACAAATGGGGCGATGTATACCAGCTTAAGGGCATTATGTTGAGCATCGCACAAACCCATCGCGGCCTGCACCGGGCAGGCAACCTCATCGCGGGCAAGTAGCCCCGAGCTCGACGTGCATCCGCACCCCGGGTTCGGGGAGCGCAAGATCCTTACATCACGGACATCTTGTGAGGCCGGGGGCTGAGGCGTCCGGTGCGGCGGTATGCTTCAACACTTCATCAAAATCGTATTCCGTGCGGCGGAGCGAAAACCCGCTCGAGTCGCGAGCCCGCATCGCGGCCCGTGGAGGAACGATGCAGGTTTCGAGCTTGGAGCATTGGCTTCCATAGCGGACCGGCTCCTGGATCCGATGCCCTACTCTTTGCAGGGCGCATCGTTCGAGCCCGCACGGTGCGCCAAGCGCCCGACAGTCGAGTTCCTGTCGCAGGTGCTCAGATCCGCCCTTGCCCAGAGGAACGCTGAAATCAGAGGAGGCCGTGCCATGCATCAGTCCTCGTACGAGCCGTCGCAGGACCCCACACCGAAGGACGCGGAACAGCCGGACGAAAAGGTCGTCAGGCTGATGCCGCGACGACGCCCCACGGCGAAGCATGCTCCGAAACCGCCCCCGCATGACGACAACGATCCGGGCCCGGCCGCAGCCTGAACCCTGCCGCGGCGCCCAACAGACCAGGAGACATCCAATGACCAAGAAAACCAGTAGTGCCAAGCCTCGCATCATCCTGACCGCCGCGGACCACGAGAAGCTCTCGGTGCTCGCCAACGCTGCCGCGAACACGATGCCGGAGGTCGCGTCCGAGCTCGCCGAGGAGCTCGACCGCGCGCATGTCCTTTCCGCGGGCCGCCATCCCGTCGACACCGTCTGCATGGGCTGCGAGGTCGATTTCCGCGACGACATGACCGGACGGGTGCAGACGGTGACGCTCGTCTACCCGAATGAAGCCGACATCTCGAAGGGGCGCATCTCGGTGCTGACGCCCATCGGCACGGCCCTCATCGGGCTCCCCGTCGGCAAGTCGATCGACTGGACCACGCGCAACGGCGACCTGAAGCGGCTGACGGTACTGCAGGTGCGTGAGCCTGCTGTCGCCGAGCCTCAGCCAGCCTAGAGAATCGGACGTGAAAGTTGGACCCAGTTTTGGATCCCATCCGATGCCCCTCTATAAAGCGAGCATCGTTGGGAGCGAAAACCGGGTCCACTTTCGCACGATGCGCTAAGCCGCATGTCACGAAAATCCGTGCCGACAGTTCGCCACGCAGGCCGCGTGGCCCTCCTTTGTGCTGCAACCGGCAGATGATCTGCCAACGGAGAAGTGAATGGCCGAAACCAACCGTCTCAGCGTGATCGGAAAGGCTGGTCTGCGCCAGCCGGCGCATGGCTTCGAATCACCTGCGCATCATGCTGACGGGACGACGAGATTGTCCATCGTATCCCCCGCCCGGCCGAGTGTCGACGACGGTCGCCTCGATCATTTCGTCAGGCGCGACGGCATGCTCTTCGCCGGCACGCATCTGATCGTCGATCTCTGGCAGGCGTCGAATCTGGACGACCTGCCCATGGTCGAGCAGGCCCTGCGTGACGCTGCCGCTTGCGCAGGCGCGACGCTGCTCAACATCGATCTTCATCACTTCTCTCCCAATGGCGGCATTTCGGGCGTGGCAGTCCTCGCCGAGAGCCACATTTCCATCCATACCTGGCCGGAGGTCTCCTATGCGGCGGTCGACATCTTCATGTGCGGCGCCGCGCAGCCGCACAAGGCCATCGAGGCCCTCAAGGATGTGTTCGCGCCGGGACATGTGACGCTCGCCGAGCACAAGCGGGGGATGATTCCATGACGTGGTTTCAGGAAGGACTCTACGAGCATCACGCGCAGATGCTCTCCATGGAGACGGTGCTGTACCATTGGCGGACCGAGTTCCAGGACGTGCTGATCTTCGAGAACGCGGTCTTCGGCAAGGTACTGGCGCTCGACGGCGTCGTACAGCTGACGGAACGCGACAACCACATCTACCACGAGATGATCGCCCACGTGCCGCTGATGGCCCATGGCGCTGCACGGAGCGTGCTCATCATCGGTGGCGGTGACGGCGGGACGCTCAAGGAGGTGCTGAAGCATCCGGTCGAGCGTGCTACTCTCGTCGAGATCGACGGCGAGGTGATCGACCTGTCGCGGCGCTACCTTCCGGACGTGTCGGAAGGCGCCTTCGACGATCCGCGCGCGAAGGTGCACGTCATGGACGGCACGCGCTATATCGAGCAGACTCGGGAGAGCTTCGACGTCATCATCATCGACTCGACCGATCCGGTGGGACCGGGGGAGCCGCTCTTCGCGCCAGCCTTCTACCGGGCCTGCAGAAACCGGCTTCGCCCCGGTGGAATGATCACGGTGCAGAGCGGCGCGCCGTTCTTCCAGCCCACGGAGCTGGACATGGTGCGCCGACGGCTTGCCGTATCCTTCGCCGGGGTGCGGCCCTATCTGGCGCCCGTCCCGACCTATGCGGGCGGCATGCTCGCGCTCGTCGCGGCGGGCGAGAGCCGCGATGCGCTGCGCCCGCCGTGCAAGGTTCTGCGGGAGCGCTTCGGCGTGCTGGAGGGCCGGACGCGCTACTACAGCCCCGAAGTGCATCGCGCCGCGTTCACCCTGGCTCCATCGTTCGAGCCATTGTGCCTGAGCGAGGAGCCGATGCCCGTTGAGCTCCTGAAGACAGCATCCTGATCCTCGCGCATCGTGGTATCCGAGGTGCAGGCGACGATTGGTGTGACATTGCAAGGGAGATAGTTATGGACACCCGTCTGAACCTGCCACCGATCGAGGTCACGAGGTCTGACCATCACCGTCTGGTGCGCACCGCTCGCGATCTTGCCAGGCAGGCGCATCCGCTTGCGGTGCACCTGCTGCAGGAGCTGCACCGCGCAGCGGTGCGTGAAGCCGATGAGCTTTCGGACAACATCGTCACGCTCGACACCTTCGTCACCTACCGGCTCTGCGACGGCCCGTCGGAGAAGCGGGCCCTGATCCATCCCGACGACCGCGTGTGGCCGCCTGCGGAGGTGTCCGTTCTCACGCCCCTCGGCCTGTCCCTGCTGGGCCTGCGCGTCGGCAATAGAATCCCCTTGCTCGGCGCGGGTGGGCCGCCCGATGCATGCGTCGAGATCGAGGCTGTCGGCCCAAGGGTGGTCGGCAGCTTCAGGCCTGTTCCGGTGCAGTAGGACAGCGCGATGCGGGTGCCGAAAATCCTCCGGTCGGCGGGATTCAGATTTGCCTCCATGGCTCGACGAAGCGCCCATGAGGCTGATCAAGGACGCGCAGGAGCGTCAGGCTGCGCCATCCCTCCGGGGCCTGCCACGTGATCTGCTGGCCCTCGCTGAGGCCGATCAGCGCCGCGCCTTCCGGCGACAGCACGGAGACGCTGCTTTCTTGCCCGTCATCCTCATCAGGATAAACCAGCGTGACGCGCCGGACATTCCAGGTGACGTCATCGCGGAACTCCAGCCGCGAGTGCATCGTGGCCACGAATGGCGGAATGGCGCGCGGCGTCAGGACCGTGGCCCGGACCAACTCGTTGGCGAGCATCGTCGCCGCGGGCCGGTCCTGCCGGTTGCTCAGGCCGAACGATGCGAGAAAGGCGAGGCGGTCGTAATCGCCCACCGAGATCGTCACGGGCGGAAGCTTTTCCTGCTTGATCATCGTTCCCTCCATGCGATTCAAGTCCACATCACGCCGCCGGGTATGCGCGTGACCGTCGAGCCGTCGTCCAGAAACCGGAGGCCGATGCCCTCCACGAAAACCTCATGGATCGTGCCGTCCGCCTCGATGAACGACATGTTGTCGCCGACACGCAGGCCCAGGAGCGCCGTTCCCAGCGGCGTGGTCACGGAGATCTCCGCGCCCGGCCAGATCAGGTCTTCGGGATGGACGAGCAGGTGCGCGCGCGATTTCAGCTCGCCGTCGACGCGATAGATCACGCGGCAATTCGTCGAGACGACATCCTCAGGCAGCGCAGATGGATGGCAAACTTTCGCGCGGCGCAGTTCCTTGAGCAGGAAATCGGGTTTTCTTCGGTTGCACTTCTGCCGGATCATCGCGGTGAACAGCAGGCGGTTATAGTCGTTGGACGCGAGCGTAATGGGGGGAAGTTCGTGCTGCGTGTTCATGAAAACCTCCTCGAAGCGGTCAACTGCCGGACGTGCAGGGCGCGTTCCCGCAGGGCGGGCGGATGTGCCGGGACGGCACGCGCCTCCATGGCGCATGCGACGGTTCAATGATCGTGAGAGAGAAATCGGATGCCCCGCAGCGCCGGCGGCCGTAGCGGGCCGAGCCGGCTCCGGGGCTTACCCGCCTGCTTTGAGGCAGCCCGCGTGCGCCAGAAGGCGAAGCTGTTTCGCGAACGTAATCATGACACTAACAAGATAACCCTATTGCCCGCGAATGCAATGGTTGCAGGCCATCCGAAACCGTACGCGAAGGTAGTAGAGGTGGTGGAACCGCAAAAGGACGCAGCCTTAGCCAGGATGTTGCGCTCGGGAACATAAGTCGTCATTAAGATTTCCCAGCGGCAATTCGCCCGATCTGCGATAACATGACAGGAGTGAGATCAATTGCATGCAGTCTCCATGCTGGACCAGGCGCTGACGCGCCTCGATGAAGCAGCCCGGCACCTCGACCTCGACGCGGACGTTCTCGAAAAATTGAAGTACCCGCGTGAGACCACGAAGGTCCGTCTGATGATCCGCATGGACGACGGCTCGCGCAAATCCTTCATGGCCTGGCGCTGCCGCTACGACGACACCCGCGGCCCGACCAAGGGCGGCATCCGCTTCCATCCCGACTCGACCATGGAGGAAGTGGAAACGCTCGCTTTCTGGATGACCTTCAAGTGCGCGGTGATGAACCTGCCCTATGGCGGAGGCAAGGGCGCCGTTCAGGTCGATCCGCACACCCTCTCGAAGGCCGAATTGGAGCGACTTTCGCGCGCCTATGTGCAAGCCTTCTCCAAGATCGTCGGGCCCGACCGGGACATCCCGGCGCCCGACGTCTACACCAATTCGATGATCATGGGCTGGATGGCCGATGAATACGCCTCCATCGTGGGCGAGGCGACGCCGGCGGTGATCACCGGCAAGCCCATCGCCCTTGGCGGCTCCCTGGGGCGCGACGACGCGACGGCGCGCGGCGGCTACTATCTTGTCCAGCGTCTGGCCCGGACACTCGGGCTGGAGCCGGGATCGCGGGTGGCCATCCAAGGCTTCGGCAACGCAGGCCAGCACATCGCGCGCCTGTTGGCGGCCGACGGGTACAGGATCGTGGCGGTCTCCGATTCCAAGGGTGCGATCCACTGTCCATCAGGACTCGACATCGGCAAGCTGCTCGCGGCCAAGGGCCAGGGGTGTGTGGCGAGCCTTGCAGGTTCAGATGGCATCTCCGCCCTCTCTGCCGACGAGCTCGTTTCGGTCGATTGCGAACTCCTCGTTCCGGCGGCCCTGGAAGACATGATCCATGAAGGCAATGCCGCCGGCGTGAAAGCCCGGGTCGTGCTCGAACTCGCGAACGGTCCGATCACGCCCGAGGCCGATGAGATCCTCAAGGCCAGGAACGTGGTCGTCCTTCCGGATATTCTGGCGAATGCGGGCGGCGTCACCGTCTCGTATTTCGAGTGGGTGCAGAACCGGCAGGGCTACTACTGGCCGGTCGAGGACGTGCATGCGCGGCTGAAGTCGATGATGGAACGGGAAGGGGATGCCATCTGGGCCCTTGCCCAGGACAAGGGTATCACCCTGCGCAGTGCCGCCTACGTGCATGCGCTCTCGCGCCTCGCTGGCGCCATCGAAGCGCACGGCACGCAGCAGTTCTTCACGAGCTAGAGCATCGGACCCGAAAGTGGAATGCACTTTCGGGTCCGATGCTCCACTCTTTTTGAAAAGCGTATCGTTCGGCGCAGAAAACCGGAACCACTTTTCCGCACGATGCGCCGACCTCCGGAACGACACCATCATGAAACCACCGCCCCGATTGCGGGGCGCGGGTGGGCTGCGGCATTCGAACGGCGCCGTGGTTAGCCTGCCGCGCGCCCTGTCGAAGCTCGGGTTCTGCTCCCGCACGCAAGCCGAGGCCCTGATCACGGAGGGGCGCGTCCGCGTCGACGGCCGCGTTGTCCGCAACGTGGCGACCCGCGTCGATCTAGCGCGCGCCCGCATCGCCGTCGACGGTCAGCCGGTCGAGGCCGAGCGCAAGGTCTACGTGATGCTCAACAAGCCGCGTGGCCTCGTCACGACCCGCGATGACCCGCACGAGCGGGCGACGGTTTACGATTGCCTGGAGGGAATCGAACTGCCGTTCGTTGCGCCTGTGGGGCGCCTCGATAAGGCAAGCGAAGGCCTATTGCTCATGACCAACGACACCCGCTGGGCCCAGCGGGTGCTGGATCCGGAGTCGAATGTCGAGAAGGTCTATCACGTCCAGATCGATCGCCTGCCGGACGAGGGCATGTTCGAGCGGCTCCGGGCTGGCATGGTGCTTGACGGCGAGCGCCTCGTCGCGAAATCGGCGAGCCTGTTCCGGGCCGGCACGCGTAATGCTTGGCTCGAAGTGGTCCTGAACGAAGGCAAGAACCGCCAGATCCGGCGCCTGCTCGGCGCGGTCGGGGCGCAGGTGCTCCGTCTCGTGCGGGTCGAGGTCGGGGGCGTGCGGCTGGGCGATCTCCCGAGAGGAGCGGTCCGGCACCTCACGCCGGCCGAGAAGGCGAGGCTCGACGTTCCGGCCCGGACCGCCTCGGGTCCGCTCAGGCCTCCGCGGGCGTCGTAAGCCCCAAGTCGTCGATCTTGGCCCGGACTTCGGCGATCGGACGCTTCAACTTGAGGCTGATGACCGAGGCGGGCACGCCTTCCTTGACCAGGGCGATCAGCGTTTGGACGGCTTCATAGGTCCAGTGGGATCCAGTCGGATTCATGAACACCTCCAGCGATGTGCCAAGCTTCTCCCAGAGGTAGGATGCGGAGGCCGGAAATCCAATAGGGACGGCCGGTCCCGCCATGCCAACACCGTCAGCGGCGTCCGGCCACCGATAGGACGAGTGTCCGCTTGTACCAGCTGCCAAGGCGCCCTAGGTTCAACCATAATGGGTGACCTGATGTTGCCCTCCAAGAGCATCCTGAATGCAGCTATTGTGTCCCGAACAGTGCCGTGCCGCCCGTGGTCTCCTGGACTGGACCCAGGAGGAACTCGCCGAGCAGGCGGAAGTCTCACGCAGCACGATCCGTGACTTCGAGAATGGCCGCCATCATCTTCACCCCACGACGGCCGCCCAGGTGATTGCAGCCCTGGAGCGGGGCGGGGCGCTGCTGATCCCCCCGGCCGACGAGGCCGGCCCAGGAGTACGGCTCCGGAGACCCATCGGATAGAGCAGCGTTGGTCGCGGACGTCAGCGAAAACCGGCTCCAATTATTCGCAGGATGTTCCTGAAGCCGATCGCGTTCCTATCCCCGAGAGATCAGATCCTCCGCCTCCGCGGCCGGGACATCCTCGCTGCCCTCGATTCGGTCGCGGTAGAGCGCCGCCCGCACGAGCAACATCAAGGTCACCGGTGTGGTCAGGGTGACGAACACGGCAATGAGAACCTCGTGAACGACCGGCCTTGTCTCGAGCACGCTGAAGCAGAGCGCGGATCCGGCCAGGATGCTGACCATGCCGAAGGTCGTGCCGAGCGTGGGGGCGTGGACGCGCGCATAGAAGTTGCCGAGCCGCAGCAGCCCGAGCGACCCGATCAGGGTGACGGCCCCCCCGACCAGCACGCAGAGAGCGGTCAGCAGCGCGGCCCAGGCCGGAAGGATTCCTGCCGCATTCATTCGATCACCTCGCCGCGCATGAGGAACTTGGCCAGCGCCACGGTCGCGACGAAGCCGAGAAGCCCGATGATCAGCGCCGCCTCGAAATACAGCGTGCTGCCCGTGCGGATTCCGAAGGTGACCAGCATCAGCATCGCGTTCACGTAGAGGGTGTCGAGCCCCAGGATGCGATCCTGCGCCCGGGGACCCGCCAGGAGGCGGAAGGTGGCGCAGCACATCGCCAAGCCCAGCATGATCTGTGCGCCGATGATGGCCCATTCCAGGATGGCGAGAGCGTTCATTCGAAGATCTCCATCAGCCGCCGCTCATAGCGGTCCTTGATCGTCCGAATCCACGCCGTCTCGTCGATCAGGTCCAGCACATGCAGCAACAGAGTTCCTTTCGCGGCGTCGTAGTTCACCCAAATCGTCCCCGGGGTCGAGGTGACGATGAGGGACAGGACGGCAAGTCCATGGCGATCACGCAGGTCCAGCGGAATGGTCATGAAGCCGGCCCTCAACCCCGGCTCCCTAGAGCGCACGATGATCCGTCCCACCGCGAGGTTCGAGCGGAGGATGTCGATCAGCACCATGCCCGCAAGCCGAAGGACGGCGCCAGGACGGCGGATGCGCGGCTTCTCGGGGCGCAGGGCTGCCATGACCCAGGAAGCCAGGACGGCAACCACGCTTCCCAGCACCAGTTGACCGGGCGAGACGCTCTGGTTCAGCAGGAGCCATAGGGCGAGCAGGGCCGCCGAGAGGAGGGGATAGGGCAGGAGCCAGCTCATGGGTGGCCCGTCCCGTCGTTCGTTTCGACTTTCGGCGGGGACAGCACGCCCGTGACGTAGTCCTGGGGGGTGCGAAGGGCTTGCGTGGTCGCCTCCATGTAGCGCATGGCCGGGCCGCCGCCGACGGTCAGGCCGAGACCGAGCAGCAACAGGCACAGCACCGGCGCCATCTCGATGAGGCGCACCCGGGGAATGCTGTTGTCCAAGCGGGCCCAGAAACTGCTGATTCCGGATCGCGTCATCGCGATCAGCGTCGCTAGGCCGGACATTGTCAGGAGAGCGATCAGAATCCAGGACGAGACCCGAATCGTGGCGCCATCCGTCTTCAGCATCGCGGCCATCATGCCGAATTTGCCAATGAAGCCGGCCAGCGGCGGCAGCCCGGCCAGGAGGAGGGCGCAGGCGATGAAGCTGCCGCCGAGGAGGGCCACCGTGGCCGGGATCGCCACGCCGACCTCTTCCGCGGGTTCGAGCTCATCGCTCTCGCCATAGGCTTCCATCGTGACGGCCAGGACGTCGGCGCCAGGGTCGCGCATGCGCTCGACCAGTTCGACGAGCAGGAAGAGAGCGGCCATGCCCAAGGTGGAACTGACGAGGTAGAACAGGGCCGAGCCGATGATTGCGCTACCCCCGGTGCCGATGGCGGCGATCAGCGTGCCGGACGAAATGAGGACGCTGCATCCGGCAAGCCGCGATAGGGTCTGCGAGGCCAGGATGCCCACCGTTCCGAATGCGATCGTCAGCATCCCTATGACGAGAAGCCCACTGCCGCCGAACCCGGCGAGGTGGCCCGCCTCCGGGCCGAAGATCAAGGCCCACAGGCGCAGGATGACGTACACGCCGAGTTTGCTCATGATCGCGAACATGGCGGCGGCCGGTGCGGAGGCGGCCGCATAGGTCGTCGGGAGCCAGAAGTTGAGCGGCCACGCGCCCGCCTTCATCAGGAATGCCGTACCGAGGATCGCCGCTGCGGCGGCCATGAGCGCGGCATCGCTGGAGGAAAGGGCGGGAACACGCGTGGCGAGGTCCGCCATGTTGAGCGTGCCGGTGACGCCGTAGGCCAGGCTGGCGCCGATGAGTAAGAGGAACGAACCCGTCAGGTTGATGGCGATATAGGCAAGTCCCGCCCTGACCCGGCCGACCCCATCTCCGTGCAGGACGAGCCCGTAGGATGCCGCCAGCAGCACCTCGAAGAACACGAAGAGGTTGAAGAGGTCTCCCGTCAGGAAGGCGCCGTTGAGCCCCATGAGCTGAAGCTGGAAGATCGTGTGGAACCGTGGCCCCGCGCGGTGCCAGCGTGCGAGCGAGTAGATGAGGGTTGCGACTCCGAGCACGCCGGTCAGCACCAGCATGAGGGCGGAGAGCCGGTCCAGCACCAGTACGATCCCGAAGGGTGCCGGCCAGCTGCCGAGCTGATAGGTCCTCACGCCTGAGCCCGGAGGCGTCATGTCGGCTAGATGGAGCAGCATGAGCGACACGATCAGCAGGGTGACCGTGGTCGCAAGCCCGATCGCCCCTTTGAGAACACGGCGGCGCTCGTTGAGGAGCAGCATCGCGGCTGCGGAGACCAGCGGCAACAGAACGGGAATGATGATGAGATGGGAGTTCCAGCCGCTCACGACGCATCCTCCCGGCCGTCCACGTGGTCGGTTCCCGTGAGGCCGCGCGAGGCCAGCAGGACGACGAGGAACAGGGCCGTCATCGCGAAACTGATCACGATGGCGGTGAGGACGAGAGCCTGAGGCAGCGGATCAGCATAGAGCGCGGGATCGACGGCTTCGGGGCTCGCGAGGACCGGTGGCGCTCCGATCCGCAGGCGGCCCATGCCGAAGATGAACAAGTTCACCGCGTAGGACAGCAGCGACAGGCCGATGATGACCTGGAACGTGCGCGGGCGCAGCAGGAGCCACACCCCGGAGGCGGTCAGAACGCCGACCGCGAGCGCGAAGATGAGCTCCATCATGCGTTCTCCTTCTCAGCGGCAGGCGCCAGCGTAGGCGCGGGCTTCGGGCGGCGGATAGACTGGTGCGCGAGGGCGATCAGGATGAGCACCGTGGCGCCCACCACGACCGAGAAGACGCCCAGGTCGAACAGCAGCGCGGTGGCGGCCGGCACCTTGCCGATGCCGGGCAGGTCCAGGTACTGGAAATGAGATGTCAGGAACGGGTAGCCGAACAGCCAGGCGCCCATCCCGGTGAAGGCTGCGCAGAGCAGGCCGAGACCCGTCCAGCTCATCGGAAGGATGCGCAGACGCGCCTCGATCCAGCGTGTTCCACCCGCCATGTATTGCAGGACGAGAGCGATCGACATCGTGACACCGGCCGCGAAGCCTCCGCCCGGCAGGTCGTGGCCGCGCAGGAAGAGATAGACCGCGACCGTCCCGATCACCGGGAACAGCCACTGCATGATGACAGCCGGGATCGTGAGGTAATCGGTGAGGGTGTCACCCTCCGTGCGGCTGGGGCTTGCCCTGTCATAGGCATCCTGCATTCGCTGCTGCTCCGGCGCCTCGACGCTTTCCGGCGCCGGGCGAAAACGGCGCAGGAGCGAGAAGACCGTGATCGCCACCACGGCGAGTACCACGATCTCGCCGAAAGTGTCGAAGCTGCGGAAGTCGACCAGGATGACGTTGACGATGTTGCGCCCGCCGCCTTCCGCATATGCATTCTCGACGAAGTAGCGTGAGATGGTTTCGGGAAGCGGCCGCGTGAGCATTGCATAGACGATCAGGGTCATGCCCGTTCCGGCCGCAACGGCCAGCATCAGGTCCCGTGCGCGCCTAACCCTTGCCTGGAACGCGGCCGAGAGACCTTCACCGGCGGTCTCGATCCGCTTCGGCAGCCAGCGCAGGCCGAGAAGGATCAGCACCGTCGTGACGATCTCGACGAGAAGCTGGGTGATGGCGAGATCGGGTGCCGAGAACCAGACGAAGGTGATGCAGGTGACGAGACCCGCGCCGCCCAACAGGACCATGGCGGCAAGCCGGTGATACTTGGCCTGATAGGCCGCGCCGATGGCGCACAGGCCTCCGACGATCCAGAGCAGGAGGAAAGCCGGGTCGAACGCCGTGCCCGGACGGGAGCCCGCCTCGACCCCGTGGCGGTAGAGTGGCCAGAGCGCCGCGAGCACCGTGAAACCCACCAGCAGCCTCAATTGCGGCTGAAGCCGCTGGGTGCTGAACAGGCGCTCGAGGGAGCGCGCCCATTTCCACGACAGAGTGACGAGCACGCGCTCGAATATGCGCTGGCCCTTGAGATGACGCAGGAGAGGCGGGCCTTCGATGCCCTTTGCGAGATAGCCCTGCAGCAGCCAGTACAGCAGCGCACCCACCGTCAGGGCGATCACGCTCATGATCAGCGGCTCGTTGAAGCCGTGCCATACGGCGAGGCTGTAGTAGGGCGTATCCGGTCCCAGGACGGCGTACACTGCCGTGGCGAGGAAGGGCTTGATGGTCAGAGCCGGGAGGATGCCGACGAGCAGGCATACCAGGACCAGAAGCTCGACGGGAAACCGCATCCAGTGCGGCGGCTCGTGCGGCGTGCGCGGCAGGTCGGTCGGAGGCGGGCCGAAGAACACGCCATGGATGAACCGCAGGGAGTAAGTGACGCTGAAGGCGCTCGCCAGCATGGCGAAGTACGGAAGCGAGTGATCGAGAACCGAGTCGACGTGGAAGGCCGCAGCCTCCGCGAAGAACATTTCCTTGGACAGGAAGCCGTTGAGCAGGGGGACGCCGGCCATGGCAGCGGCCGCGACCATCGCCAGGGTGGCGGTGATCGGCATGAACCGGAACAGGCCGCTGAGGCGCCGGATGTCGCGGGTGCCGGACTCGTGGTCGATGATGCCGGCCGCCATGAACAGCGATGCCTTGAAGGTCGCGTGGTTCATGGTGTGGAAGATCGCCGCCACGGCGGCGAGCGGGCTGCTGAGTCCGAGCAGAAGCGTGATGAGGCCGAGATGGCTGATGGTGGAATAGGCCAGGAGGCCTTTCAGGTCCTGCTGGAAGATGGCCGCATAGGCTCCCAGGAGCAGCGTGCAGAGGCCGGCCGAAACCACGATGTAGAACCAAGCTTCCGTGCCGGACAGCACGGGCCAGAGGAGGGTGAGCAGGAACACGCCGGCCTTCACCATGGTGGCCGAGTGGAGATAGGCCGAGACCGGCGTCGGCGCCGCCATGGCGTGCGGCAGCCAGAAGTGGAAGGGGAACTGGGCACTCTTGGTCAGGGCGCCGAGGAGGACCAGGATCAGGGTCGGCAGATAGAGCGAGCTTGCGCGAATGAGGTTCCCCGAGGCCAGCACCTGGTCGAGATCATAGCTGCCGACGATATGGCCGATCAGCAGGATGCCGACGAGCAGGCACAATCCCCCGGTGGCGGTCACCGTCAGCGCCATGCGCGCCCCGTCCCTGGCGCTCGCATTGTGATGCCAGTAGCCGATGAGGAGGAACGAGAACAGGCTGGTCAGCTCCCAGAAGAAGACCAGCTGGATGAGGTTGCCCGACAGGACGATGCCCAGCATCGCACCCATGAAGGCGAGCAGGAACGCGAAGAAGCGCGGCACCGGATCGTCCGGCGACATGTAGTAGCGGGCATAGAGCACGACCAGGAAGCCGATGCCGGTGACCAGCATGGAGAACAGCCAGGTGAAGCCGTCCATGCGCAGGGTGAAGTCGAGGCCGAGGCTCGGCAGCCACTCGACGCTCATGCGCAGGACGCCGCCCCGTCCGACGGCGGGATACTGTACGGCCGTCAGGAGGGCGCCACAGAGGGCCACGGTCCCGGCCAGGAAGGCCGCGCCGTTCCTGGCATCCTGGCGCAGGAAGGTGGCAACGAGGCTCCCGATGAAGGGAAGGGCCACGATGGCCAGGAGTGGCATGCCACTGGACATGGGTTGGGCGGTCTCCTTCCGGGCGGGAGCGAGCGGGAATCTCCGATCAGGATGCTTATGTCGCCCAATATGGTTGACATAGGGGCCATGACACAAGGACTTGGCCCAATAAAATTTATGCCGGGGCCGATCCGATTGCGAATGGCCGTGCGGCCATTGGTCTTCCTCCGGACCTTCAGCCGCCCGACTCGGACTGGCCTGGATCTAGCGCATCGTGCAAAAAAGTGGCCCCGGCTTTTGCGAAGAACGGTGCGCGCTTAAGGATAAGAGCATCGGATTGATCCCAAAAGTGGAATCCATTTTTGGGTCCGAGGCTCTAGCCTAGGTCGGGTCCAGGCCGGTGTCGAGCGATCAGGTCGATGCCTCCATGCCGGCATCGACCGTCCGCGTGTCCGGCAGGACGACCACCGGGGTTCCGACCGGGGTGCGGCCGTACAGGTCGAGGATGTCCTGGTTGAGCATACGGATGCAGCCGCTCGACACCGCTTGCCCGATCGTGTCGGGTTCGGTGGTGCCGTGGATCCGGTACAGGGTGTCCCGGCCGTCCTGAAAAAGGTAGAGCGCCCGCGGGCCCAGGGGATTGTCCGGTCCCGGAGGCATTCCGTTCGCCCAGGGCCGGTTGCGCTCGGGATCGCGCTTGATCATCGCGGCGGTGGGCGTCCAGCGCGGCCACGTCGCCTTGCGGCCCACCTGTGCCCGCCCGGCCCATTTCATGCCCTCGGCGCCCACGCCGATGCCGTAGCGGATCGCGCGTCCGTTCTCCCGCACGAGGTAGAGGTGGCGGCTGGCCGTGTCGATCACGATGGTGCCGGGCCGCTCCTGGGTGTCGTAGGCGACCTCGCGCCTGAGAAACTGCGGATCGACGCCCGAAATGTCGGTGGCCGGGAGCGGAAACCTCTCATTCGGCTGCGGTCCGTACATGGCGACGTAGGTAGGATGCGGCACGTTGAGATCGGCTCGCTGAGGCGCCTGCGTCGAGACGCAGCCGGCCAGCATCATGGCCAGCATCGTGATGCCGATCACCGCGAGATGCGAGGACGGATTCCGGCGGGAGAGGAAACGGAAAGGAGACATAGGGCAGTTCGCCTTGGGATGGAGGAATAGGAGTGGCGCCGCGCGCCAGCACCGCCCGTCGCGCTGCGCGGAGGCGCGCAGCCGGGCAAGGGGATGGGCTGGTGGGCGGTCGGTGACCGGCTGCGCCGGCTTACGGGGCGTGCGGGCAGCCGGGGTGCGCAGGCGTGCAGACCAGGATGGCCGGGCGTTGATGGGCAGGAGGAATCGACAGGGTAGACATGACCAGGCTCCGAAAAGGCTCCGCGGCGCATGGCGCGCGAGCCCCCTCTGTCATTGGCCTGAGAGCTTCATCACGGCCGCTCGGGCGGCGGTGACTTACACCGTGGGCGGGAGCGTGATGCTCCGCTTTTCAGAGTGTTGCGCTGACGAGCGGTCCGTGGTGCCTGAGAGTTTCCGGGGCGGTTGCTCCTTCGGCGGCCAGCACGCTGGCTCTCTCCCGCTCATAGCCAAGCTCAATCTAGTCTGGTTTGTGGCGGAAGTGTGTTGCTCGACCTGTCGATTTCTCTCATGTGAGATGATGAAGCCAGCGGTGCTTGTCTCAATCCCTTCCGCCGTGAGGCCGCCCGCTCCAGCATGGCAGGGCCAGGGGGATACGTCTTACGTCGCATGCCGGCTGGTAGGAAAGTCCGGTCCACTTTTCTCCTCGATGCAGTAAGGTTCGAAAAGACAAGCTTCGGGGGCAATTCATGACCGGCTATGGAGATACCTATTACGCCCGCACGCTTACAGACGCTGTCAAACGCACCTGTCTGGAAGAAACGGTGCAGGCCGATGTCGCCATTGTCGGCGGCGGGCTTGCAGGCCTCACGGCCGCTCTCGAACTGGCAAGGGCAGGCCGTTCGGTTGTTGTTCTGGAGGCCGAGCGGGTCGGTTTCGGAGCATCCGGCCGCAACGGAGGCTTTGTCGGTCCCGGCTACGCAACGAGCCATGCCAACATAGCCCGTATGGTCGGCACCGAGAATGCGCGGGCCCTGCACCGTCTCTCGATCGAGGGCGTGCGTATCGTTGAGGACAATATCGACACTCTTGCCATGAGCGACAACAGACGCGTCTACGGCAAGATGAGCGTGCTCCGGTATCATGATCCCGGTGGCCTTGCGCGCCAGTGCGAGATGATGAAGAGGGAGTTCGATTACCACCTTGAGGTGATGCCGACCGACGCCGTACGCGATGTCCTGTGCTCGCCGAAATACTATCAGGCGCTCTACGATCCTCAGTGCTTTCACTTTCATCCTCTCAACTATGCCCGGTCCCTGGCCGGAGCGATCGAGGCGCTGAGAGGAAGGATCTTCGAAGGTTCCCGCGTCGTCGGCTGCGAGTTCGACGGGGCGGAGAAAATCGTCAGGACGGTCCGTGGCGAGGTCCGGGCCCGTGACGTGATCCTGGCGGGAGGCGGCTATACGGACGATCTGGTGCCCCGCCTGCGTCGGAGCATTCTGCCGATTGCGACCTACGTGCTTCTGACGGAATCGGCGCCAGAGAGGATTGCGGAGGCCGTCCGCACGCCGATGGCGATCAGCGACAACCGTCGCGCGGGCGATTACTATCGCCTTGTCGAGGATGGAACACGGCTTCTCTGGGGCGGCCGGATCACCACGCGCACGACGGAACCGACCCGCCTCGCGGAGATGATGCAGAAGACAATGGTCTCCACCTATCCGCAACTCCAGGGCGTGCGCGTGGAGACGGCCTGGTCCGGCCTCATGGCCTATGCCCGCCATCTGATGCCGCTCGTCGGACAACTCCAGTCAGGAGTCTGGTACGTGTTCGGATTCGGCGGGCGCGGCATGAACACGACGGCCATAGGAGGCCGCGTGATCGCGGAAGGAATTCTCGGCGCGAGCGACCGTTACCGCGTCTACGAGCCTTTCGGCCTTACGTGGAATGGAGGCCCGTTCGGCGTTGCCGCGGCACAACTCACGTACTGGACCTATCAGGCCATGGATTTCGCCCGGGAACGCCGGGCGGCGCGTGCGGCCTGATCGATTTCCGTCGACGTCCTAATCGTGTCCGAGGCGCATGCGCCTCTCCAGGAACCGGCTGTAAGCGCCCATCCCATAGGAGAACACAAGGAACACGACGGCCGCGAAGACGTAACCTTCCAGAACGGCGATGCCGACCCAGTTCGGATCCGTCATCGCCGTGCGAACGGTGGAAAGAAAATCGAGCAGGCCGATGATCGTCACCAGCGTCGTGTCCTGAAAGAAGCCGATGGAGATGTTCACCAGCGGCGGAATCGAGATCTTCAGGGCTTGCGGCAGAACGACGAGGCGCATGGACTGCCAGTAATGCAGCCCCATCGCGCTGGCTGCCTCGTGCTGCCCCCGCGGGATGGCCTGCAGGCCGCCGCGGACCGCCTCTGCGATATAGGCGGCGGCAAAGATGATGATGGCGATCTGTGCCCGCAGCAGCTTGTCCACCGTCATGCCGCTCGGCATGAAGAGCGGCAGCATGACGGAGGCCATGAACAGGATGCTGATCAGCGGCACGCCCCGAATCACCTCGATGAACACGATGGCGATGACGCGGATGGCGGGAAGCTTGGAGGATCGGGCCAGGGCGAGGACGACACCCAGAGGAAAGCCGAAGGCAAGCCCGACGGCTGAGAGCAGGAAGGAGAGGGGCAGCCCGCTCCATTGCGTCGTCGGCACATAGGTGAGGCCGAAGACGCCGCCTCGGATCAGGATCGCTGTCGCCACGATCGTGATGCCCCAGAGAACGAGAAGATTTCTGCCCCAGAAGCGAGGGATCATGGTGATCCCGATCGCGCCGAGAAAGAGGATCATGGCGAGCAGCACGCGCCAATGCTCGTCGTAGGGATAGACGCCGAAGATCATGAAGCGAAGCTTGGCCTCATAGAATGGCCAGCAGGCGCCTTGTCCCACCTTGCAGGCCTGAGCTCCCCCTTCCGTGACGGCCCGGGTCACGAGCCAGCCGTAAGCGCTCTTGGCTCCAAGCCACAGGATCCACAGGCAGATCAGCGTGACGAGCGCATTGACCGGGGTGCCGATGAGCGGCTTGAGCGTGCGGTGAAGAAAGCGGCGCCCGATATCCGGCTCCCGTTGAACCGGCATCTTCAGTTCTGCTTCGGCAATGTCGGTCGCAGTCGTCATGACCTAGCGCTCCTTCAGCGCGACGCGGCTGTTGTACCAGTTCATGAACAGGGAAATCGCGATCGACAGGCCGAGATAGACCAGCATGAAGATCGCAATCCCCTCGATCGCCTGACCGGTCTGGTTCATGGTCGTGTTCGAAACCATGACGAGGTCCGGATACCCGATGGCGATTGCGAGCGACGAATTCTTGAACAGGCTCAAGTAGGTGCTGGTGAGCGGAGGAATGATCACCCGGAGCGCCTGGGGAAGAACCACGAGCCGCATGCTCAGCCCGTCCCGCAGGCCAAGGGCGCGGGCCGCCTCCCATTGCCCCTTGCGGACGGACAGGATGCCGCTTCGCACGATCTCGGCGATGCCGGCCGAGGAGGATAGGGAAAGGCCGACGAGGAGCGCGGTGAATTCCGGCCTGAGCTGAGCGCCGCCCGTCAGGCGGAAGCGCCCCTTCTCAGGGAGGCTGACTGCGAGATCGGGTTGCAGGACCAGAACGGCAAGAGCCGGCGGAGCCAGAAGGGCCATGGAAATCCAGGGCCACGTCGTTCGCGCCTTGCCTGTTCTGACGCGCTCCGCCGTCGCCCGGCGATGCACGTATGCCGCGAGAATTCCTCCGAGGGCCAGCGCGGCGAGGATGAGCGTATGATCGCTCGTCCACACCAGCGACGGCACGGTCAGGCCGCTGTTGCTCAGGAAGACGTGGGGCATGATCTCCCACGCTTCGCGCACGGCCGGCAGGCCGGTGACGATCACGGCATACCAGAGAAAGAGATAGAGCAGGAGAGGCACATTGCGCAGCGCCTCGACATAGAGGAAGGCCAGGAAGGCAAGCAGCGGATTGCGGGACAGGCGGGCGATGCCCACGAAGAGTCCGATGATCGTGGCGAGCACGACGCCCCAGGCCGAAACCCAGACCGTATTGACGATACCGGCCAGGATGGCGTGCCCATAGGTGTCGGTCGGCTTGTAGTCGATCAATGTCTGGCTGATGACGAAGCCGGCTTCACGACCGAGATAGTCGAAACCCGTGGCGATATTCTGTTCCGCAAGTTTCTGCGATACGTTGGAAAACAGATAGAGTCCCAGAAGGACGATGCTTCCGACGGCGATGGCCTGGTAAAGGATGGCCCGAAAGCGGAGATTGTAGAGGAGCCTCGTCCCGCTCGACGCATCGACACGCATGATGATCCTTTCCGGATGCCGCTGAAGATGAAACGGGCGGCCGCGGAGCCGCCCGTCGATCTCAGATTACCGGAAGGGCGGAGCGTAGAGCAGGCCACCCTTGGTCCACAGCTCGTTCGGACCCCGCGAAAGGCCCAACCGGGTTTTCGGACCCAGATTGCGATCGAAGACTTCGCCGTAGTTTCCGACGGACTTGACGATGTTGTAGGCCCACTTGTTATCGAGGCCGAGCATCTTGCCGAAGTCGCCGTTCACGCCGAGCATGCGCTGGACCTCAGGATCCTCGCTCTTGAGATATTCATCGACGTTGCCCTGCGTGATTCCTTTCTCCTCGGCGCCGATGAGCGCATAGACCGACCAGTTCAGGATGTCGCGCCAGTTGGGATCGTTCTGGCGGATGGTCGGGGCGAGGGGCTCCTTCGAGATGGTCTCGGGCAGGACCACGTATTGCGACGGGTCGTTGGCGATCGCGCGCACGGAGGCCAGGTCCGAGCGGTCCGTCGTGATGGCATCGCAGCGCCCATTAAAGAAGGCGTTGCGCCACTCGTCCGAGTTCTCGAACACGACGGATTCATACTTGATGTTCTTGGGCCGGAAGAAGTCCTCCAGGTTCTGGAGCGTCGTCGTACCGGGCAACAGGCAGATGGCGGCGTCCGCAAGCTCGTTGGCGCTCTTCACGTTGAGCTTCGCCGGAGCCATCAGGCCCTGGCCATCGTAGAACACCACGGGGCCGAAATCGAGGCCGAGGGACGCGTCACGCGAGAAACTCCAGGTGTTCTGGCGGGACAGGATATCCACCTCACCGGATTGCACGGCCTGGAAGCGGACATTGGTGTTCAGCGGAACATACTCGACCTTGTCGGGATCGGCGAAGATCGCGGCCGACACGGCGCGGCAGATGTCCACGTCGAAGCCCCGCCGCACGCCCTTGTCGTCGGCATAGGAGAAGCCGGGGGCGACGGGCGACACGCCGCAAAGGATCTTGCCGCGTTTCTTGACCGTGTCCAGCGTCGTCTGGGCGGATGCCGGGGCCGCCGAAATGGCCGTGACACCAGCAATGAGGCCCATCGCAAGCCAGCGGGCCATGAATTTGGATTGCATCGTTTTCATTCCCTCTTTCCCTGCGCCTTATCCGGTCGCTAACATTTCAAGCTAGACCTGAAACAACCAAGGTTTCAAGGCTAGATTTTCCTTGCGTAAAGTTCATGGGACCTTGCTGACTGACTAAAAGGTATGCAAACTCGCCCGACCTCAATTGCAGCATCCGCTGCGACTGCACCCTGCTGCGCGAGTCATCCATGCCTATCCTGCCCAAAGCCGACATCGTTCTCACGAACGGCCGAATCTTTCGCGGAATTTCAGAACAGGTCACAGAGGCAGTCGCCCTTTGGGCCGGGCAGGTCCTGGCGGCGGGATCCGCCGCCGACATGGAACCGCTCATCGGGCCATCGACGCGGGTGGTCGATCTCGCAGGACGCCTCGCGACTCCGGGATTGTGCGACTCCCACATGCATCTTCTCCCTTATGGGGTGATCATGGGGCATGTGGACGTGCGCCCGTCTTCCGCGCCGACCCTCGCGGCACTGCTCGAAAGAGTCAGGAAACGCGCCTCCGTTACGCCTCCCGGCCAGTGGATCCAGGGGCGCGGATACGATCAGTTCGAGCTGGATGTCGGGCGCCACCCCCTCCGCGAGGAGCTCGATGCGGTGGCGCCCGAGCATCCCGTCGCGAT
Source organism: Pseudomonadota bacterium (assembly GCA_023386155.1). Classification (GTDB taxonomy): domain Bacteria; phylum Pseudomonadota; class Alphaproteobacteria; order Rhizobiales; family Beijerinckiaceae; genus Microvirga. Next base: position 21,812 of record JAEWKH010000125.1, on the reverse strand, counting down.
CGTGAGAGCCTGCGGCCATGTGACGATCTGCAATTCGAAGGCGCTTGAACTCGCGGGAATCGACGAGGCGACCCCCGTTCCGCAGGGCGGCGCCATCGAGCAGCGGGACGGGCGGTTGACGGGCCTTCTGGCCGAGACCGGGCGCGACCGTCTCAAAGCCGTGTTGCCGGAGCCGACCGATCAGGAACTCGTTCAGGCCATCGACGATGCGGGGCGCGCATGCCTGTCCTACGGCATCACCAGCGTGATGGATGCGGGCGTCGGGATGCGGGCGGGCTACCGTGAGGTTGCCGCCTATCGCACGGCCCAGCGCCTCGGGCGCCTGCCGGTGCGGACGACCCAGTGCCTGCTCGGAGGGCCGGGTGGCATCGTGGAGAGGGCCTATGCGGATGGGGTGGTCACGGGCGCCGGCGATTCCATGCTGCGCGTCGGTCCGGTGAAGATCTTCACCGACGGGAGCGCCGGCGGGCGGACGGCCGCCATGTCCCAGCCCTATCTTGGGGAGCCGGAGACCACCGGCCTGCTGCTCCTGCGCGACAACGAGATGAACGATCTCGTGCATGACTATCACGCGAAAGGCTATCAGCTCGCCGTCCATGCCATCGGCGATGCCGCCATCGAGCAGACTCTGAACGCCTTCGAGCGCGCGCTCGAGGTCATGCCGGATCCGGATCGCCGCCACAGGATCGAGCATGCGGGCTATGCCCGGTCAGACCAGAATGCGCGCATGAAGCGCCTCGGCGTCCAGCCCGTGCCGCAGCCGGTCTTCATCTACGATTTCGGTGATCTCTACATTTCGGTCGTGGGCGAAGAGCGGGCAAAGCCCTCCTATCCCCTCCGGACCTGGGTCGATCTTGGCTTCAAGCCTGCTGCCGGCAGCGACGCCCCTGTCTGCGACATCAATCCCTTCCCGAACTTCTTCTCGATGCTGACCCGCAAGACCTCCCACGGCACCGTCATGGACGAGCGCGAAGTGGTGTCCATCGAGCAGGCGATCACGGCCTTCACCGAGTTCGGAGCCTACGTCAACAAGGCCGAGCGCGAATGGGGCCGCCTCGTCCCCGGCCTCGCGGCCGATGTCGCGGTGTTCTCACGCGATCTGTTGACGGCCTCCCCGGAAGAGATCCTGCACGACACCCGGTGCGACCTGACGATCCGTGGAGGCGAGATCGTCTTCGACCGGCATGGAGAGGCGGCTCATTGATTCGAGCCGCCTGAAAGCGGGTCACCCGCGGACAGGAAAAACGCGAGGGCTCAGCTGCTCAAGGCCGCGCCCCGCCCAGTCGCGCTGAGGCGCTGCCGCAATCGCTTCCGCCTGGCCCCTGCGCAGCATCTCCAGGTCCTCGCCGATGTCGAGATCGAGGACCTCTCCGTCGCGGACCACCTGGCGGCCATCGACATAGACGTCCTTGATGGCCCTGTCATTGGCCGAATAGACGAGGCTGCGGATCGGCTCGTAGTCAGGCTGCATATAGGGATTGCTCATGTCGACGACGGAGAAATCCGCCTTGCACCCGGGGGCTAAGCGCCCCAGATCCGGCCGACGGATCATGTCGGCCCCGACGGCCGTCGCCGCCATGAAGGCATCCTTCGTGGTGGCGGCCGTGAAGCTGCCCGCCACGATGCGACCGGCATAGCAGGCCATGCGGAGCTCATCGAGCATGTTGTGAGGGAAGCTGTCCGTGCCGATGCCGCACCGGATGCCGGCCTTCACGTACCGGCTCAGGGTATTCAGGGCGATGCCGCGTCGCGCGAAGACGACCGGGCAGTGCGCCACCTGGGCGCCGCTGTCGCGCAGGCGCTCGAAATCGCTGGCATGGGGCCAGTGCAGCCAGGGATGGTCGTTCAGGAAGATGCAATGGCCGATGATCGTGTCCGGACCGAGCGCTCCGATCCTGTCCAGCCACTCGATGGGTGTGCAGCCATAGCGACGCATGATCTCCTGGAATTCCACGATGCTCTGGGCGGCATGAATCTGGATAGGCTGGTTCCGCTCGCGTGCTGCGTCGAGTGCGTCTCGGATCTGCCCCTCCGTGCACGTGTCGATCTGGGCCGGTCCGATGAACCCCGTGATGCGGCCGCTCGGGTGACTGGAGGCGGCGTCGGCGATCTCGATGGCCTCGCGCAGCAGCCGGTCTCCCGTCGCAGGGTCGAGATCATACTCCACCGAATGACCGTTCGTGGTTTTCCAGGGGCCGGACCGGAACATCCCCCAGAGCACGGCCCGGATGCCGGTCTCCGCCCATTCGTCGGCCCAGGTCGTGCGGGGGCGACCGAGGTCGCAGATGGTCGTGACACCGCTCCTGAGAAGCTCCGATGCCGCAACCCGGAGCGCCGGACGCGTGTATTCGGGGCCGATCTGAAAGACGGGCATGAACTCGTAGAGCGAACTCTGGCCGAGGCGTGGGCTGCCCAGTTCCTCCAGCATTCCCTTCCAGCCGGGCTCGTGGCCGGGATGGCTGTGAATGTCCACGAAACCGGGAATGATCATCATCCTACGCGCGTCGATCTCTGCATCGACTGCGCCGGAATAGCCTTCGCCCACATGAACGATGTCCGATCCCCGGATCACGAAATCCGCATGGCGCAGGTAGACATGGGAGCGCTCCGCCTCATCCCAGGCGACGACCCAGTCGCAGTTCTTGAAGAGGGTCGTCTTGTCGGCAACATCGGTCATTTCAGACTCCATAGCGGCAGGGAAGGGGCCGGACAGAAGGTACGCAACCGTTCGGGTCGCGAAGGGTTGCAAGAGAGGGACAGGGGCGCGCGGGCATGATGCCGATCACATGAACCGAGGAGCCCATGGCCGCTTCGTGATCATCGGGCGAGCGGCAGGGAATATGGGGCCAGGGTGGCGAGAGGCCGGCCCTGAGGATCCTCCCGTTCAGCCCGACGGCAGGCCCGTTTCTGTGCGTCCTGCAGTTCCCGGACCGCCCCCTCGTAGTCGAGATTGACGACGCGGCGGTCCTTCACCACGGCCTGGCCGTCCACATAGACGTCGCGAACGGCGCGCTCTGCCGCGCAATGGATCAGGTTGCGCAGCGGGTCATGGATCGGCTGCATGGCCGGATGGCTCAGATCCACCAGGGACAGATCCGCCTTGGCGCCGGGGGCCAGTCGCCCGATGTCGCTGCGCCCGAGAGCCTTTGCTCCACCGGTCGTCGCGGCAGAGAACAGGTCACCCGTATTGAGGTCGAAGACGCTGCGGCCGGAAACGCGCGAGCAGATCAGCGCCTCCCGCATCTCCTCGATCATGTTGAAGGGATAGCTGTCGGTGCCGATCCCCACATTGACGCCCACGCGACGATAGGCGCCGAGGCTTTCCAGAGTCATGCCGCTGCGCGCAAAGGTGACGGGACAGTGAGCCACCGACGTGCCGCTCCCGGCCAGCCGCGCGAGATCGTCACGGTTGCGCTGACGGGTCCAGGAATGATGATCGAGGAAGATGCAGTGGCCCAAGATCAGGTCTGGCCCGAGGACGCCCAGGCGCTCCAGCAGCGCCGGAGCCGTCTCACCCGTCCGCCGCAGCAGCTCCTCGTGCTCGGCCATGGTCTGAGCGGCATGGATCGTCACGCGCATCCCACGAATGCGGGCCTCTGCGACGGCCTCCTGGATCAGCTCCTCTGAACATGTCTCGATCTGCGACGGCGCGATCACGCCCTCGATGCGGCCGCTGGGATGGGTCCGCGCCTGATCGACGAAGGAGAGGGCCTCGGCGTAGCGCTCCCGCCCTCGCGCCTTATCCCATTCGTAGTCGAGGCGATGGCTTCCTGCCATGCGCCACTGCGCCTCGCGGAAGCCGGGCGCGAGATACGCGCGCATTCCACTCTGCGCAGCGAGAGGGAGCCAATGGGGATAGGGCGATGCGATGTCGAGATGAGTGGTGACGCCGCTGCGCATCAGGTCGCCGAGCATCACGGTCTGGCAGGCCGCCTTGGCATCCGCATCCGCATCCGCGTCGATCAGAGCGGAATACTCATAGAGGGCGTTTCCCCACAGGGCCGCAGTGCCGACATCCTCGAACAAGCCCTTTGCGATCGGCTCATCGCCAGAATGGCAATGGATGTTGACGAAACCGGGCATCACCATGATGGCCGCCCCGGCAATCTCCTCGTCGGCATGCCCCTGGTAGGTTGGGCCAACATGCAGGATGCCGGCCCTGGTGAAGGCTACATCGGCGCCCTGCAAATAGACGTGCCGCGCGGCGTCCTCGTCCCAAGCAACCGCCCAAGCGGCATTCCGTACAACCGTTACCGTGTCAGCCATGCTTCAATCGCCACATCCATCGTCGGGATGTCTCCGATGATCGCCGCGTGCACATACTCGATGAGAAGGTCGCATGCGACCAACGGCGTTCTTCCGACAACCCAGGACGATTATTTGCTTCATTCGCTCTGCGTTCCACAATGTATGCAGATGAATTCAGCCGCAGCAAGGTCAAGTTTGCCCTTAATAGGGCGTTTCGCAATGGGCTAGAGCATCGGACGTGAAAAGTGGACCCACTTTTGGTAGCGGATCCGATGCTCCGCTCTATAGAGAGCACATCGTTGAGTGCGAGAAGCCGGGTCCACATTTTCGCACGATGCGCTAGGGATCTTGCCTGTCCGTCCGCCGTTCCTGCGCCGAGACGAGCCGCACCATCTTGCGCAGGTCCTGTTCGCCCAGGTTCATGGCAGCATCGAGCCAGATATCGACGACGTCCCGCAGCTCCTCATACTTCAGCGGATCGATCCGCCTCTTCGCGCGGTAGATGGCCTTGTGAGCGTTGTGCTTGCGCCTGTTGCGGGCAATATAGTCCCTGACCGCGTTCTCTCCCTGGCCATCCTCCGCAAGGACATCGACGACACCGAGACGGTGCAGCTCCTCGGCCGTATAGACCGCGCCGCTCATGATGAGTTTCTCGGCAGCCGCCATGCCGATCTTCCGAGACAGGAAGCTGTATGCTCCCATTCCAGGGAAAAGATTGAACAGGACCTCCGGCAGCCCCATCTTCGCGCTCTTTTCCGCGACAAGAACATCGAAAGACAGGGCGCATTCGAAACCGCCGCCCAGCGCATCGCCCTGCACCAGTGCGATCGTGATCAGGGGTGTATGAAACGCCATGGCATTTCCATAGACCACATCGATGCAGGCATAGGCGTATTCCCGCAGGCCGTCATAATCCCTGCGGCGAATGCAATCGGCGAAGTAAGCCAGGTTCCCGCCGAAGTTGTAGACTCCCGGTGTCTGGGAGGCCGCAACGAAGTATTCCAGGTGCCGGCACTGTTCGCGGTTTCCTTCCTCCATGATCGCGCGCACGGATTCCTGCACGCACATCATGTCCCGCAGGAGTTCCATCGTGATCATCGGGTGCTGGCTCGGACGCATGGCCGCCCAATAGATCTTCTGCTCGAAGTCGAGCTTGACGTCGATATACGGCAGGAGAAGGTTGGCCGGGTCGCCTTGCGCTTGCCCGGACGAGGATTTCGGCGCAGGGGCTGCAGGGGTCGGTATCTCGCGATATTCAACGGATCGAACATCAGAAAGGGGATGGTCATCGGCTTTGACCAACGGGGATAACATCCTGCTCTCCATCATAGAGAATTCTTAGCCTGCGAGCTTCATCTCGCTTTAAAGCGGCGCGCACCTGTCGGAGGCAACCTTCCTTAAGGATAATGATCCTTTAACGGCTTCGTGGGTAGTACCAAGGTAGGTTTGTCGATGGACTTGGTTAATGTCGCGATCTTCATCCAAGTCAGAAAACTGGGTTGGAATGATAATTCACGGAACCCGCATAATTCGTATTGCGGGAGAGTAAAATACTGGATTAACCAAATTCATAGAAGCGAGGAGACTGAACAACTATTCTTTACGTTATTGCGGTATGTATATTTAGTTCTAGGCTAAAATGACGCAGAGTATCTGAAATATAATAACAGGATCATGCAATGCCAGCCGGTGAACAAGAGGTGGGTTTTCAAAGAGGGACAAAACGGCACTTGCGCTAGGACACGCCGCACGACTCATGGAATGCCAACAAAAACAGATCAAGCACCCAAGGCGCCCGCTGAGCGACGCCAGGGTATCGATCAAGTTGGCAGGCCGGGGGATGCCGGGGGGCAATACATGGCAGTTATTCTGATCCTCGACGATAAAAGCACGAACCGCAACATTTTCTCCCGACTCGCCCAGACGATCGAAGAGGGCGCGGTCGTGCATGCCTTCGCGTCGCCGGTGGATGCTCTCGAATGGCTCGAAGGCAACGCCCCCGACCTGATCGTCACCGACTTTCGAATGCCCGGAATGGACGGGGCGGAATTCACCAGGCATGTCAGGGGCACCACCAACGGGATCGACGTTCCGATCATCGTCATAACCGCCTATGACGACCGCGCCTTTCGGCTCCGCGCTCTGGAAGCGGGAGCAACGGACTTCCTGCGATCTCCGGTCGACCATTATGAATTCGTCACCCGCGCCCGGAATCTCCTCAAGCTGCAGCGCCAGCAGCAGCAGATCAAGGGCCGCGCGAAGGCCCTTGAGCTGCAACTGCGTATCAGCGAGCGCTCACAGGAGGAACTGGTCCGCAGCAGCCGCGAGGCCCTGGCCCAGGTGATCGACACCGTGCCGGCGCTGGTCAGTGCGACCGACAAGGACAGCCGGATCGTTTTCGTGAACGCCCACCTGGCCGATTTCGTCAACTCCACTCCGGAGGCTCTGACGGGGAAGCAGCTGAGCGACATCCTCCGAAGCAACAAGCCTGAATTCAGTCGTGAGGTCCACAGGTCCATCGTCAAGAACCAGCGCACATCCGTGAGCTTCGAGGAGAGCATTGCCGATTCCTCCGGGGTCGAACGTGCGTTCCTCACGACGAAGACGCTGATGCGCGCGTTCTCAGGTGTCGAGACGAGCGTTCTGACGACGTCGGTCGATATAACGGAGCGAAAGCAGGCCGAAAGCACGTTGCGGCACATTGCTCTGCACGACACGCTGACCGATCTGCCCAATCGAAGAATGCTCTACGACTGGATCCAGCAGGAACTCTCCAGCGAGACGTCCCGGTTTGCGATCCTCCTGATCGACCTGGATCGATTCAAGGCGGTCAACGATGCGCTCGGTCACGCGGGTGGCGATCGCATGCTGCAGCTGGTGACGAGCCGTCTCCTCGGAATCGTTTCGGGCAACGACCTCGTCGCGAGGATGTCCGGTGATGAGTTCGTCGTCGTGCAGGCGAACATCGAATCCCCGACGGATGCGGAAGACCTTGCCCGCAGGATCATCGATGCCCTGTCGGCGCCGTTTCTCCTCGAGGAGAGCGAGATCAGGATAGGATGCACGATCGGGATCACCCTGGCGCCTCGTGACGGCCAGGATGCCGAGAAGCTCCTCCGTTACGCCGATCTGTCGATGTACCGAGCCAAGGCCGAGGGAAGGAACACGCTGCGATTCTACTCGCCCGAGATGGACAGCGCTTCGTGGAACAACATCGGCCTGGAAACCGATTTGGGTAAGGCCATCGCCCAGGAACAGTTCGAGCTTCACTACCAGCCCCAGATCGACCTGGAGACGGGGCTCATTGTGGGGGCAGAGGCGCTCTTGCGCTGGAACAGGCCGGAATTCGGCCTTACGTCCCCTGCCGCCTTCATCGACATTGCCGAGGAAACCGGACTGATCAATGAGATCGGCGCCTGGGTTCTCAGAAGGGCCTGCACTCAGGCTGCCGCGTGGCAGGAATCCTCACATCGCCCGCTTCGCATCTCCGTCAACCTGTCACCCGTACAGTTCCTTCGCCAGGATATCGTCCAACTCGTTGAAGAGACGCTCGAGGCGACCGGCTTGGAGCCCGAACTGCTCGAACTCGAGCTCACCGAAGGCAGCCTGCTCAAGGATGTCGAAAGAACCAAGCGGATCCTTCATGGCCTCAAGAGCCTTGGCGTGCGGGTTGCCATCGATGATTTCGGAGTGGGCTTCTCCTCCCTCAGCTATCTGAAGAACTTTGCCGTCGACACGCTGAAGATCGATCGCTCGTTCATCTCGAGCCTCCTGGCCGGAAGCCGCGACGAAGCTATTGTCAGGACGATTATCTCCCTGGCCCAAAGTCTTGAATTGAAGGTGATTGCCGAAGGCGTCGAAACCAATGCCCAGCTTGCGTGCCTGCTCAGTCATGCCTGTGACGAGGCGCAGGGCTACCTGTTCAGTCGCCCTGCACCGACCGATGCCTTCGACGTACTGCTCAAGGACAATCCCCGATATCTCCTCCCGAAGCAGGGCCTGTCATCCAGGAGGGCTCAGAATTCGTGATAGCCAATATTCTATCGCGTCTGAAGAACAGTCCCGACCGTGAGCATGAGATGAGCCTCAACAGGCTCATCTTCCTGGCGCTGATCGCAGCCTATACATTCTGGGTCAATCCCTCCGTGCCGCATGAGGCACTGATAGCCGCCACGATCTTCGCGTTCATCTCGCTCGGCATCGTCGTTCATATTCTTCTCAGGCCGCATCAATCGACGATCCGGCGGATCGTTGCCATTTTCAGCGACCTTGCTACTGCCTCCGTCCAGCTCCATTACGTCGGCGAAACATCCTCCGTCCTGTTTCTGCTCTATCTGTGGATCACGTTCGGAAACGGATTCCGCTTCGGAGTCCGGTTCCTCTATGTTGCGGTGGCCGTTTCAGTCGTGTGCTTCGCCATCGTGATCTATACGACGCCGAGATGGCATGACGACATCTATCTCTCGGCAAGCTTGCTGCTCAGCCTCATCGTCCTTCCCCTCTATACCAGTACGCTGATCCGCAAGCTGTCCAATGCCAAGGCGCAGGCGGAGGCTGCGAACCGGGCCAAGACGCTGTTCCTTGCCAGCGTCAGCCATGAGCTGAGAACCCCGTTGAGCGCGATCATCGGTCTGTCCGATCTCATGTCTCGAACAAGTCTCGATACCGAGCAGCGCGGCATCGTCCGGACGATCGGCTCTGCTGGTGAGGCTCTCCTCAGGCAGATCAACAGCATCCTGAACCTGTCCCGCATCGAGGCGGGAAAGATGCCTGTCGAGCAAATCGATTTCGATCTGGCGGAGGTGCTTTCCACCGCCCGAGCCATGGTCCTCACTCAAGCCCAGCAGAAGGGGCTTCGGCTAACGATTCACATCGTGCCGCAGACCCCCTTGCGGCTTCATGGATCGCGAAACCACCTCGAGGAGATCCTCCTCAACCTTCTCGGCAATGCCGTCAAATTTACGGAAAAGGGATATGTCACACTTGCGGCGCATCCTGTGACCGAGGGCCATAGGACATTCGTCCGGTTCATGGTGGCCGACACCGGTATCGGCATTGCCCCGCACGCAGTAGGAAAGATCTTCGAGAGCTTCACTCAGGCCGATGAAACGATCATCAACCGATTTGGCGGAACCGGGCTCGGCCTCACCATCTGCCGTCAGCTCATCGAATCCATAGGTGGGAGGATCGGAGTCGAGAGCAGGGAAGGCCAGGGCAGCTGCTTCTGGTTTACCCTTCCGATGGAGACGGCAGAGAGCCAGGACGCTTCGCAGCGGCAATTGCTTCAGCTCGCGCGACCATTGTTGGTCTGCTCCGATCCTGACCTGGCGCAGACTATAGCGAGCCGACTGAGTGATCGAGAGGATGTTTTCATTGCGCAGACCTTGTCCGAAGGAAGCGACTGGGCTCGGAAGGACAGGGGCGGACCGGCCATCATGTACTACCATAGTGAGCTGCCGTGCGACGCCTTGATCGCAGAAATCGAGAAGGCGGGCCTTGCCCCCGCTCCCATTCTCATACGGCCAGGAGCGATTCAGGATCTTGCTGGCGCGGATCTGATGCATGTATCGAGCAGCGTGTTGCCGCTTGACTTTACACGAGACGAGGCTCGGACGGCTTCGGTTGCGGCGGTCGCTCAAACGTCCTGGGCTCAGGCGCTGTGGAGCGGTCCGAGCAGGATCGAGCTTCCTGTCGCGTCGCGGTCTCTCTCGATTCTCGTGGCGGATGACAATGTGACGAACCGCCTTGTGATATCCAAAATTCTGGAACGTGGCGGACATGCTGCGCGATGCGTCGCCAACGGTGAGGACGCCCTCGGTGCGCTGGAGGAGGAGACGTTCGACTTGGTCATCCTGGACGTGAACATGCCCGTGATGACAGGCATCGAGGCAGCGAAGCTGTTCCGGTTCATGGAACCGCAGGGCACTCGTATTCCCATCATCGCATTGACGGCGGACGTGACGCCGGAAGTCGTCGCCGAGACGCTCGCGGCCGGCATGGATGCCTGTCTGACCAAGCCCGTGCGACCCGAGACGCTCCTCAAGGCGATCGAAGAGCATGTGGATGCGCGCCCAGCCCAGTCCGTTGCCGAGAGCGACCCAGCTTCCATCGCCTCTATGGGCTCTCACTCATCCGTTATAGACGAAACCCTTCTCGTCGAACTGGAGCAATTGGGCGGGAAGGATTTCGTCCTCAGCCTTGTGGAGGAGTTCTTCTCCGACGCCGATCGTCTCATTGTAGAACTGCGGGATGCCGCGGCGTCCGGGGACACTCATAAGTTTCGCCTTGAGGCTCACGGCTTGCAGAGCGCATCCGCAAATGTAGGGGCACGGGCGGTGCATGAGATCTGTGTCGGCTGGCGAAAAGTCACAAGTGCTGATCTTGCTCGAAACGGCGTGGAGCAGGTTGAGCACCTGGCGCGGGAGCTTGAGCGCACGCATAGCATGCTGAAGTCGCGCCTTTATCAGGTGACGGGAGAGGCGAAGCCAGTCGGCCTGGCTCAATAGCCGCGATCACCTTTCCCCGGGCGTCGCATTTCTTGCGGGATGGACCAGCTTCCCGCCGGGAGTGTGGTAACGAGAGAGGAGAACCGATTCCTCTCAGGTTGAACCAACTATAGGCGCTGCGAGATGCTTTTCAGCCTGTGACGGCTGAGAACGGGCCTGCGCGCCAGGTCCGCCATCGTGTTGATGAAACGTCCGTACGCGAGGCAAGCCCTCGACCGGGGCGGCTTGCTTTTGCCGCGCCTTATAGAGCAGGGACTTGACATGGGCCTTGACGGCGCCTTCGTTCATGGACAACTCGCGGGCAATGTCGTTCCGAGTTTTGCCTCTTGCGATACGGCAGAGCACAGAGGCCTCCTGGCGGGATAGGACGGGAAAGCACGCATCCACGTCGCTCTTCGCGGCAGCCCTGCGCCTCCGCCTGCCACAGAGGCAGACAAGGTGTTCGGTCATGATAATGCCCCCCAGCAATGAGGCGCCACCGTAACATGGTGATCGAGGGCTCACTTTGCCGACTGGCGCAAATTCTGTGCCGCCTGCCTCAAGCGGCTAAAGCATCGGACCCAAAAGTGCGCCCGCTATTGGGGTCCCACCCGATGCTTCTTCTATAAGCTGGCGCATCGTTGGCGCGAAAAACCGGATCCACTTTCTCGCACGATGCGCTCGCCAACATCGCGAGGATTGATCATGCCCGAAGATCGCGGATCCACTGCGCGATGATCGGTCCATCGGAGCAGGAGCGGCTGTGCTGGGTCGCGATGTGAGCCAAGGTTCCCTCTGAGCGGGCCTCCCGTGGCGACATGCCGAACATGCGCCGGAACGCACGGCTGAAGGCCGCCTCGTTGCCGAAGCCCCAGGAATAGGCAATGTCCGAGATAGGGCGGTGTGCATGAGCGGGAGATGTGATATCGGCAAAGCAGCGAAACATCCGGCGCTCGCGGATATAGCCGGACAATCCACCGAGCGGCTCGAACATGCGGACGAGGGTTGCCCGTGACAGGTGAAACTCACGGGTGACGCGGTCGAGAGTCAGGCCCGGATCGGCAAGGCTGGCTTCGATATAGCGCTTGATGGTCAGGATCAGGGCGCCTCGCTTGGCCGCTGCAGCAGTCTCCAGCGTATCGGCCGAGGGCCCGAAGCATCCGGCGATCAGGCTGGCGGTCGCTTCGGATATGGCGGCGCCATCCTCGGCACTCAACGAATCGGCCGCCTTATGGATCGTCTGCATGTAGGTGGCGAGGACATGGCCGAGTCCTGTCTGGCTCGGCAGAACAATTCCGTGCAGCCCGTCAGGATGCTTCAGGAGAGGTTCCAGAACGGCTCTCGGCACAATGAAGTTCAGGTTGCGGAAGCTGTCGGCCTGCGTGTGCAACGTCTGGGACATGTCGAGGATGCTGACATCGCCCGGCCTCACCCGAATGGGCCGTCCCTCAACCTCTCCGGCATAACCGCCCTGTCGGTAGAGCTGGACGAGATAATGATCGATTCCGGTGCGGGCAATGGTGAGCGGTGAGCGGCGAAACTGCTGAGCGTCTGCCGTCACGCTCCCAAGAACGAGAGGCCCGAGATGGTAGCTGTCGACTTGGATCTGTAAGGAGTCGACTGCTCTCCGATCGGAAATGGACACCTCGAAGAGAGGAGAGGCGATGCTGCGCCAGGTCCACAACGCCTCCTCGGCAGACGACGCCGCAGATCCGACAAATGAAAAGGACGGCAGGCCTGACATGATCGATCGAGCACTACAGGTTGCGACTGTCGCAATCCCTGAACGAGACAAAGGCTATCAGAGCTAGGCGAAAAAGGGATACGTATTTTCCACATGGCTGGAGCGTGTATTCGCTCGCAAGCGGGATGGTCGGTTCATCCTGCGAGGATGCTGCCGTGGGGTGTCCATGGTCTGATTTTATACGATGCAACATTGCATGTTACGTTTCCAGCTATTCCTTGTGGTATTCTGACAGTCGACGACGGGAGCGTGGGATGACAGGTCGAGCCGAGAGACGTGGGAGCCCGGTGCGCGGGCTGAAATGCCCGAATGCCGAGAAATCCGTGTCGCTGGCGCTGCAGGGCGGGGGGGCGCATGGTGCCTTTACCTGGGGGGTGCTCGATTATCTCCTCGAGGACGGCCGGCTGACCATCGAGGCGATCACGGGCGCGAGTGCCGGATCGATGAACGCCGTCGTTCTCTTCGAAGGCTGGCTCGAAGGAGGTCGCGATGGTGCGCGCGAGCAATTGCGCAAGTTCTGGAAGCGCGTCAGCCTCGACGGCGTGCTCTCGCCGCTCCAGCGCTCCCTATTCGACCGTCTGTTGAGCTATTGGAGCATGAACAACTCTTCGAAGCTCTGGTTCGACGCATGGTCGCGGGTCGCCGGCCCCTATGATTTGAACCCGCTCGATATCAACCCTCTGCGCGATGCCCTCAACAGCCTGATCGATTTCGAGCGGGTGAGGGCCTGCAATGAAGCACAGCTGTTCATTGCGGCGACCAACGTCTGGTCAGGCAAGATCCGGATCTTCACCGGACCAGAACTCACTGTGGACCATGTGCTGGCTTCGGCCTGCTTGCCGATGCTCTTCAGGTCCGTCGAGATCGACGGAGAGCCCTACTGGGATGGCGGCTATACCGGTAATCCGGCGCTCTTTCCGCTCTTCTACGAAACGCAGACAGACGATATCCTGCTGGTTCAGATCAACCCGATCGAACGCCGTTCAACACCGCGGACTGTGCAGGAGATCCAGAACCGGCTGACCGAGATTACGTTCAACGCCAATCTGTTGCAGCAATTCAGGTCGGTCGAGTTCGTGACACGACTGCTCGACGAGGGAAAGCTCTCGACCAAAGATTACAAGCGGGTCTTCATGCATCGGATCCATGGAGGGGAAAAGCTCGATGAGTTCGCCGCGTCGTCCCGCCTTAGCGCTCAATGGAGTTTTTTCAAGGAGCTGAAGAATCTCGGCAGAAATGCCGCTCGCACATGGCTTGCGGAAAACTACCGGTTCATCGGCCAGAAGAGCACTCTGGATCTGCGCGACGCCTACATATGAGCACCTAGCCAACCGGCTAGGTGTTCACGGACAGGAGGCATCCCATCATTAGGCTCCGGATGCCATCTCAGTCAAACCTCATGAACATCCTTTCGACTCAAAAGCTGCCAGGGGTGAGCTTGGCTTGTATCAATGTTGCATGGCTTGTCAGAGGCTCGTCAATGCGTAGTATTGTGTCGCAACGAATATGAACGCGCCTTCGCGTGGCTCTGCGCAAAGGTCAATACGATAAAATCTGGAAGTACAGTGCTGCGTCGATAATGCCGATCAGGAGGTTACGCATGCGCTTTCCTCGGTCCGTGTTCGTTTCCTGCATTCTGGTTTCGTGGCTGTCGTCGGCAGGTCTGGCGATGGCCCAGGGCGGTCCTGCGCCGCCGCCGCCGGTGACGGTCGCAAAGCCCGTTGTGAAGAACATCATCGAGCGGGACGATTTCATCGGCCGTTTCGAGGCCCTCGATCAGGTCGATATCCGTGCCCGGGTCTCCGGCTATCTCGACAAGGTGCACTTTCAGGATGGCACCTTCGTCAAGGCAGGAGACCTTCTGTTCACCATCGACCCGCGGCCTTATCGGAATGCGCTCGAGCAGGCGCAGTCGGCCGTCACGTCCTCACAGGTCCGCCTGGAATTCGCCCAGAGCGATCTCGACCGGGCCGAACAGTTGCGCCGGACGGGGAACATCACCGACCAGCTCTACGATCAGCGGCGACAGGCGTTCCTCACCGCCAAGGCCGAGTTGGATCGCGCCCAGGCGGCATTGCGGCAAGCGCAGCTCGATGTCGAGTTCACGGAGATCAAGTCACCCCTGTCGGGGAGGATCTCGCGCAAGCTCGTGTCCGAGGGCAACCTTGTCAATGCGAACGATACGATCCTGACGAACGTTCTGTCGCTGGATCCGATCCAGTTCTATTTCGATGTCGATGAGCGCTCCTATCTGGCCTTCTCGCGGCAGTCGCGTGGGGGCACGAACACCTCCGCCAATGGAGAGACGAATGAAGTAGTTCTCTCCTTGACGGACGAAAGTCTCGGGCAGCGTAAAGGATATCTCGACTTCGTCGACAATCGGCTGGACGCGGCAAGCGGCACGATCCGCGTTCGTGCGGTCTTCGATAACAAGGATCGTTTCCTGACCCCAGGCCTGTTCGGCCGTGTCACGGTGGGAGCCTCCGATCCCTACAGGGGTATCCTCCTGCCCGACGAGGCCATCGGCAGCGATCAGGACAGGCGCGTGGTCTATGTGGTCGGCGAGAACAATACCGTCAACCTCAAGCCCGTGCGTATCGGTCCCAGGATCGACGGCTACAGGGTCATCCGCGATGGGTTGACCGGCGACGAGACGGTGGTCGTGAACGGCTTGGTTCGCGTCAGGCCGGGAGCGCCGATCACACCGCAGATGACGACGCTTCCCCCGGTGCGGGAGCGAAACGGCAGCTGATTTCATGCGAGGAGGGCGCTCTCATGCGCTTTGCCCATTTCTTCGTCGACCGCCCCATCTTCGCGACGGTCCTGTCGGCTCTCTTCCTGATCATCGGCGGGATCGCGTATTCGACCCTGCCAGTCGCTCAGTATCCTGACATCGCGCCCCCGACCGTGGTGGTCAGGGCGAGCTATCCTGGAGCCGATGCGCAGACGGTGGCGGCCACGGTCGCCACGCCGCTGGAGCAGCAGATCAACGGCGTCGAGGACATGCTCTACATGTCCTCCTACTCCACCGGCGACGGCGCCATGGCGCTGACGATCACGTTCAAGCTCGGCACCGATCTCGACAAGGCGCAGGTGCTCGTCCAGAACCGGGTGGCGATTGCGACGCCGCGCCTGCCGGAGGAGGTGCGGCGCCTCGGCGTGACGACGCTCAAGAGTTCGCCCGACCTGATGATGGTCGTACACATGCTCTCTCCGGATGGCTCCTACGATCAGCTCTATGTCTCGAACTATGCCCGCAACTATGTGCGCGACATCCTGCTGCGGCTCGATGGCGTAGGCGATCTCATCATCTTCGGCGAGCGGCAATACTCCCTGCGCATCTGGCTCGATCCCGAGAAGCTTGCCTCCTACGGCATGACATCGAGCGATGTGGTGCGCGCCATTCAGGAGCAGAACGTCCAGGTCTCCGGCGGGGCCTTGGGGCAGGAGCCGACACCGACGGATGCGGCCTTCCAGCTGACGGTGACGACGCAAGGGCGGTTCGAGGATCCGCGCCAGTTCCGGCAGATCATCGTCCAGGCCACGCCGCAGGGGCGCCTCGTGCGGCTCCAGGATGTGGCCCGCATCGAGCTCGGCGCCCAGGATTACGTGACGAATTCCTATCTCAATGGCAACCCGGCCGTAGCCCTTGCGATTTTCCAGAGGCCGGGAACCAACGCGTTGGCCGCCTCGGAGCAGATCACCCAGACGATGGAGGAGCTCAAGGCCAATTTCCCGCCGGGGATCGCCTACCAGATCGTCTACAATCCCACCGAATTCATCGCCGAGAGCGTGAACGAGGTCTACAAGACCCTGTTCGAGGCCACGGCGCTCGTCGTGGTTGTGGTGTTCGTCTTCCTGCAGAGCTGGCGCACGGCGATCATCCCGATCGTGGCGATTCCCGTCTCGCTGATCGGCACCTTCGCCTTCATGGCGGCCCTTGGGTTCTCGATCAATACGCTGACCCTGTTCGGCCTGGTTCTCGCCATCGGCATCGTGGTCGACGATGCGATCGTCGTGGTGGAGAATGTCGAGCGGAACATCGCGCTCGGCATGACGCCGAGAGATGCAGCCCACACGACTATGGATGAGGTCGGAACGGCGCTCGTGGCCATCGCACTGGTTCTCGTCGCGGTCTTCGTTCCGACCGCTTTCATCCCAGGCATTTCCGGTCAGTTCTACCGGCAGTTCGCATTGACCATTGCCGTGTCGACCGTCATCTCTGCCTTCAATTCGCTGACGCTCTCGCCGGCGCTGGCCGCGTTCCTGCTGAAGCCGCACACTCATGAGCATTCCAGGAACCCGATTGCCAGATTCGGCCGAACTCTGGCCAACGGCTTCAACCGGGGCTTCGACGCCACCTCCAATGGCTATGCCAGGGCGGTCGGAACGCTGGCGCGGCACAAGATGATCGTACTGCCGATCTATGTCGGGCTTTTGGCCGGCACCGTGTGGATCGCCAACCATGTCCCGCGCGGCTTCATTCCGACTCTGGACCAGGGCTATGCCATCGTGGTCATCCAGCTGCCTGACGGAGCCTCCCTGTCGCGCACCGATGCGGTCGTGCAAAGGGCGTCGAAGATCATCCAGGAAACGGCGGGCGTGAAGAATGCGGTCGCCTTCGCGGGCTTCTCGGGCGCCACCTTCACCAACGCGACCAATGCGGCGGCGATCTTCGCCGGGTTCGATCCATTCGACGAGCGGATCAAGGCAGGAGACTCCGGTCAGAAGATCATCGGCGATCTTTTTGCCCGCCTGCAGCCCATCGAGGAAGCGTTCATCATCGCCATCCCGCCGCCGCCCGTGCGCGGCCTCGGCAATTCGGGCGGCTTCAAGGTCCAGATCCAAAACCGGACCGGCGACGATGTGCGCGGCATCCTCGCGGCGGCCTATCAGCTGATGGGGCAGGCGCGGCAGAACCCGAACCTGGCCGGGGTGTTCACGACATTCTCGGCCAATTCGCCGCAGGTCTATCTCGAGATCGACCGGCAGAAGGCGAGCATTCTGAACGTGCCGATCCCGAACATCTTCGAGACGCTACGCATCAATCTCGGCACGGCCTATGTGAACGACTTCAATGCCTTCGGGCGGGTATATCAGGTCCGGGCTCAGGCCGATCAGCGCTTCCGGATCGACCAGGAGGACATCAACCGGCTACGCGTCCGGTCGTCCACGGGTGCACTCGTGCCATTGGGCACGCTCGTCGAAATGCGCGAGGTTTCCGGCGCCGACCTGATCCAGCGCTACAACATGTTCACCTCGGTGGCCCTCCAGGGCAATGCCGGCCCGGGCGTCTCCTCGGGTGACGCGCTCGACGCCATGGAGGCGCTGGTTCGTCAGAATCTCTCGCCCGGCATGGGCTTCGAATGGACGGAACTGGCGTACCAGGAACGGCAGACCGGCAATACAGCGGTGTTCATCTTCGCTCTCTCGGTGCTGTTCGTGTTCCTCGTTCTTGCCGCCCAGTATGAAAGCTGGTCCCTACCGATCGCCATCATCCTGATCGTTCCGATGAGCGTGCTCTCCGCCTTGATCGGTGTGATGATCCGGGGGCAGGACAACAACATCCTGACCCAGATCGGCCTCGTGGTTCTTGTCGGTCTGGCGGCGAAGAACGCGATCCTGATCGTCGAGTTCGCGCGACAGGCGGAGTTCGACGGCAAGACGCCGGTGGAGGCCGTCGTCGAGGCCTGCCGCCTGCGCCTGCGCCCCATCCTCATGACGGCCTTCGCCTTCATCCTCGGCGTGCTGCCGCTCGCCATCGCGACCGGGCCGGGGGCCGAGATGAGGCAGGCCCTGGGCACGGCCGTGTTCGCCGGCATGCTCGGCGTGACCGTGTTCGGGCTCTTCCTGACGCCGGTCTTCTATGTGGCCGTGAGGCTTGTGGTGCTGCGGATGTTCAAGCGCCGGGCGTCGAAACGAGCCGAGGCGAAGGGAGTTCACCCGTCGCCTGCCGAGTAGACGGGCACAGATATGTCACCGACAAGAGGTCCATGATGGACGCAGTCAAGGCAGCAAGCATCGCGAAATGGGTCACCGAGGCCGGGCTGACCGGCATGTCGGAGCTGGAGCTTTTGCGCGGTTTCTGCGACCGCCTTGTCATGGGCGGGCTGGCTGTCGCCCGGGTCAACATCGTTATCGATACGCTGCATCCCATCCATGAAGGCCGCGTTTTCCGCTGGCGCCGGGACGACCAGGACAGTCTCGATCCGATCGTCGAGTACGGCCGCACCAATGTGGAGGGACAGGCGGCCGACAACTGGCGCCGGAGCACCTATTATCACCTTCTCCTCAGCGGAGAAGATTTCCTGAGGCGGCGGATCGGCCCGGGGCATCTCGAGGATTTCTCCGTTCTCAAGGATCTTCGCGAGGAAGGTCAGACCGATTATTTGGTCCTTATCCACCGCTTCGCTGCCGAAGGCGCCATCGGCGAGATGGATTGTTTCTATTCATCCTGGACGACGGATGTGCCGTCCGGTTTCAGCGACGAGGAGATTGCGCTTGTGCGCGAGCTGGCGTCGCCGCTGATGCTCGCCTTGAAATGCGCCTCGCTCGCGCGCATCGCCAAGACCCTGGTCGAAACCTATCTGGGGCGCGATGCCGGCCGGCTCGTTCTCAATGGCCGCATCGCCCGTGGCGTGACCGACCGGATCCAGGCCGTCCTGTGGTTCAGCGACCTGCATGGTTTCACCCACATCACGGAGACGGCGGATCCTGAACAGATCATCCCGTTCCTGAACGATTATTCGGAGGCGATCATCTCCTCCATCTATGAAGCGGGCGGCGATGTCCTGAAGCTCATCGGGGACGGGGCGCTCGCGATCTTCAAGGAAGAGGATCCGCGACAAGCCTGCCGGTGCGCTCTCAAGGCCGAGCGGCTGATGCATTCCCGCATTCGCGCGCTGAACGAGGAGCGCCAGTCCTGCAACCTGCCGGTCACGAGCGCCTATCTCGGCCTGCATATCGGCGAGGTCTTTTATGGCAATATCGGCAGCCAGGACCGGCTCGATTTCACGGTCGTGGGGCCTGCCGTGAACGAGGTCAGCCGGATCGGCGCCCTGTGCCGCTCGGTCGAGCGCGACGTCCTGGTATCGTCCGCCTTCTTCGCGACGGCCGCAAAGGACGATCAGGACTGCCTGGTGTCGGTCGGGCGCTATGCGCTGCGCGGCGTCGCCCGGCCGCAGGAACTGTTCACGCTCGATCCATCGCGCATGGAGGAGGATATCGGGCAAAGGGCGGACGGGGACAGGAAATCTCATTGCTGAGACCATGGGGATCGATCCCGCTTGGGATCCCTGCCTCCGTTCACTCTGGCCGGGTGGCTTTCGCCCTGCGCTCGACAGGCGTGATCGTCACTGTGCGCATCTCGCCTTTCCTGAGAACGACCAGCTCGACGAAGCGTCCGATCCGCTCGCCGCTCAGCAGGCGCACCAGGTCGTCGACACCGCCGATCGGCTCGCCGTCGAGCGAGAGGATGACATCCCCCTGTTCGAGCTGCGCATGGGCCGCCGGGCTTTCCGGTTCCACAGCCGCGATGACCACGCCGAATTGACCGGGCAGTCCGGCCGCATAGCTGATGCGCCGCGGCAGGGGCACTGTCTGCCCCGCAATGCCGATCGAGGCCCGGCGGACGCGGCCGTGGCGGATCAGCTCCGACACGACGAAGCTTGCCGTATTGCTCGCGACGGCGAAGCAGATGCCCTGTGCGCCCATGATGACGGCGGTGTTGATGCCGATCACATCGCCGGAGGTTGCGACGAGCGGGCCGCCGGAATTGCCCGGGTTCAAGGACGCATCGGTCTGGATCACGTCATCGATGAGCCGTCCCGACTTCGCGCGCAGGCTTCGCCCAAGGGCGGAGACCACGCCGGCCGTGACGGTCGATTCGAAGCCGAGCGGATTGCCGATGGCAATTGCGATCTGGCCTCGTTTCAACTGCTTGGAATCGCCGAGGGTGGCAAAGGGAAGCCTGTCGCCGTTGGCTCGCAGCAAAGCGAGGTCCGTATCGGGATCGTCGCCGATCACCCGCGCCTCGATGGTGCGGCCGTCGGAGCCGGTGAGCTTCGCATCCCGCGCCCCCTGCATGACGTGGCTGTTGGTGAGCAGGAGCCCGTCGGGCGAGATGATGACGCCGGAACCCATTCCGGCCGTTCGGCCGGAAACGTGCGGCTCGACCCGCACCACGGCTGGGCCGATGCGGTCGACAACGCTTGTCACGGCACGCGAGTAGGAATCGAGCAGCGACCCGTCGTTCAGGGCGCCGGAATCCGGCTGCGATGACGAGATGGTTTTATCTGTGTGGAGGAGAAAGGTCGGAGTGCGGTCGAGCATGAAGCCCTCCAGGATAACGCTATTTTACTTCATGTGGGGATGTCGCCGGTCGGATCCAAGGGCCTGGATCACAGCAGGATGAGGCCAAGGCGGACGGCCTGAGCGACCGCATCCGTCCGCCCCGTCGCGTCGAGTTTCGCCGCGATGGAGGCGACATGGAACTTCGCGGTGTGGAACGAGATACCGAGCCTACGCGCGATGAGCTTGTTCGAGGCGCCCTCTGCCAATAGCCGCAGAACTTCGAGCTCGCGGGTGGTGAGCAGATCGTCCCGTTGGGAGTTGGATGCGGCATGCAGATCTGAAGCCTGACCGTTTCCGATGGCGTCGCGCGGCAGGATGACAAAGCCTCGGCGGACGGCCTCCAGCGCCAGCAGAAGGTCCGATGCGCCGACATCGTGAAGAAGAATCCCGCTTGCTCCGGTCTCCAGGGCCTCGAGCCCCTTGGGCCCGTTCGGCACATCGCTCAAGAGAATCGTTGGCACGCTGCCGGAGACAGGCAGATGATCCGTGATCACCACCTCGGGCCGGTCGTGATGCAGGGTGTCGATGCCGGCCTCCTCGGCCAGGATCGTGGCGATACGGTCGAGCAGGGCCACATTGCCGATATGAAGAGCCACTTTCCGCAAGACGTCACCCTACCGGCGCCCGCTACCGAGGCTTCGGACGCTCCCTGATCTCAACGGCAAGACTCATATGTTCACCCGCCCTCAGAATTCCTAGATCGACCGACTGGCCCACGCTCTCGGGCCCGAGAAGCCTGTGGACATGACGGACCGAGGGGACGGGGTCGGTATTCCATCGGATGAGGATGTCGCCCTGCCGGATCCCCGCACTCTGTCCTGGGCCGTCCCGATCCACGCTGATCACGATCAGGCCTCGCGGTTCCACAAGTCCTGCTGCGTCGGCCGCGGCCTTGTCGATGCGGACCGGCTGGAGACCGAGGCCCAGATAGCCACGGGCGACATGGCCCTTCTCGAGCAGTTGCGGGGCCACCCGCCCGATGG
>JAEWKH010000097.1 GCA_023386155.1 Pseudomonadota bacterium | reverse complement strand
ACCGTCTACATCGACAGCGCCGACATCCAGCGCGGCAAGTGGTACGACATGGAGATCGACGTCAAGCTCGACGCCAGCGGCTCCAACGGCCACGCCTATGTCTGGCGCGACGGCACCAAGATCGCCAGCTACACCGGCAAGATCGGCTACACCAACGCGACCCAATCCCACTGGGAGATGGGTGCCTACCGCAAGTCGCCCCCCGGTGGCGAGACCTTCGCGGTCAACTACAAGGACATCGACCTCACATACGGATCGGCAGGACATACCGACACAGGGCGGGCAGGCTCGGCCGGTGGACAGGATCGAATTTCCCGATGAGGCGCGCGGGTCGGCTCACCTCATCGGGTGCCTTGAGCGCGCCAGCTGGATTGCCGCTCCGCTATCGACCCTACCAACCGTACTACTCCCGATCTTCCAGCCCTGCGGCGTCCACTCAGGCCAATGGGGAATACAATTTCCCCCTTGGAGGCATCATACTGTAACAACAGGCTGGCGCCTCACCTAGGGAGTTTGGCCGGGCCTTATCAAGACACATGCAGCAGCCTCGCCGGTGAGGCCCATGTGCAATTCGGCGGCGCCCCATCGATGAGGTCTCAAGAAATGAAGCTACTCTACGTGACGAGGGAGGCGCCATATGGCGACAATGAGGGCTTCATCCTTCCCGAGATCGACAGCCATATCCAAGCAGGGTGGGATGTCTACATTTGCCCGCTCGACGGCCGCAGGCTGATCCATCGGATTGAACAGAGCGTTCTCGACCGCACATTGACCAGGCGCCTGATAACCCCGGGCATATGTGCGGGAGCGGTCGCTCAATTCTTCAAGACGCCCCGGCTCGCCCTTGGTACGCTCTGGAAGATCCTGACATGCAGCCGCCCCGGCCTGCTGCCCCGCAACCTCGCCGCCTGGCCCAAGGGCTTGTGGCTGGGCCGTCAGGTTCAGAATTTGGGTATCCAGCATATCCACGTTCACTGGATAGCCGTTCCGGCAACAATGGGATTTGTCGCAGCTTTAGTCGCCGAGGTGCCGTTCAGCATCACGGCGCACAGATACGACATTGCCCAGGGCAACATGATCCCGCTCAAGTTCAAAGAGGCGTCCTTCGTGAGGGCCATCGACGAAGGCGGGGCGAGCGAGCTGGAGGAGCAGGCAGAGCGCAATGGGAGCCCGATCGTCCTGCGTATGGGCGTGGACATCCCTTCACAGCCGGCCCCTCTTCCGCCGGAAGGAGTCCTTCGGGGCATCATTGGCGCGCGGCTCGCCGAAAAGAAGGGTTACACCTACCTTCTGGAGGCCGTGGCGCTCGCGAAGCAGAAGGGCGTCGCGGTTCATATCGACGCTTTCGGAGACGGTCCGCTCGAGTCCGAGCTTCAACGTCAGGCCGTTCAAGGGGGCATCGGCGATCTGATCACATGGCACGGATCGGTCGGCCACGAGATCCTGCTGGGACGCATTCGTTCGGGCGACTACCATTTCGCGGTTCTTCCGAGCGTCACCGCCAAGGACGGGGACAAGGAAGGTATTCCGGTCTTCCTCATGGAGGCCATGGCGGCAGGACTTCCTGTCGTCACGACCCCGAACGGCGGCATCAGGGAACTCGTCTCCCCCGGCACGGGCCTCCTCGTGGAGGAGCGGAACAGCGAGGCCATCAGCTCAGCCATCATCCGGCTCGCGCAGGACCCGGCCGAACGACAGGCCATGGGGCGCATGGCGCGTCAGAGGATCGTCACGGCATTCTCCATCGAAGCGCGCATGACCGAATTGCGCTCGCTCATCTCCATCGAGGCTCCGGTCGGGGCGGGTCATCCGATGACTGGCCCAGGCCTCCCGCAGGGACTCAAGGCATCAGTGGTTGGCACCCAGCTTTGACGGCGGCGCCTTCTCCGAGGAGCCTCCTTCTCCCAGTTGCTTGCGTACGGAGGTCGGCGAGTTTCCCGTCCAGCGCTGGAATGCATGAGCGAAGGAGCTCACCTCGGCATAACCCAGCAGCCAAGCGATCTGCGAAATGGACAGGGTATTGTTCTGCAGGTATCGGTTCGCCAGGGTGAAGCGCAGCTCTTCCAGGATCGTGCTGAACGTTAGGCCTTCGTCGGAAAGGCGGCGGGACAGCGTACGGACGCTCATCCCCAAATCGTTTGCAATATTATTGATGCTCATCGTCCCCTGAGGCAGCCGTGGCGTGATCGCATTCTCGACGCGGGTGCGAAGCGATTGGCGGGTGGCTTGCCGCCCGGCCATCGCGTCCTCGAAATAATCGACCAGGAACTTGTTCAGATACGGATCGGCAGAAAGGAGCGGAAGCCGCGCGTCCTGCATGTCGAACGCAATGAAGTCCTTCGAGGCTCCGAAATCCAGGTCGCATCCGAAGTAACGTTCCATTTCGGAAACATCACCCTCGGGCTGGTGAAGGAAGCCGACATACAGGGGGATGAGCTCGCGCCCCGTGAAGAGGCGGCTCAGGCGAAGGCAGGCTGTCACCCAGAACTCGATCTGATGGCGATCCAGAAGCCGTCGTATGCCGACATAGCCGAATTCGATGGCAAAGGAATTCGGCCTCCGGTACAGCTGAACCCCTTCGTTGACGATGGGGCTATAGCGGAACGCGCGATCGAAGGCATCCCCGAGCGTCTCGGACGAAGCCATGAGATGGAAGATGGGACCGGCCTCCCTCAAATCGGAATCCCTGGCCAGGTGAAACCCGAGAAGCTCGTCTCCCAAAGACGCGGCTGCAAGCTGAAGGAATTCGATCTGGCTGCGAACCGGCACCCGTGTCTCGGGTTCGCTTAACAGGCCTTCCGGAATGCCGGCCTTTCGAAACAAGGATGCTGTGTCGTGCCCTGCTTGAACGACACGCTCGGCGGCAAGCCTGGCGAGGACACCGGCCGCGGTCGGGTGTTTGGCGGTGTCCTTTTGCGTTGCATGGCTTATCGGACCCGCCGGCATTGTGTGGTCCTGTCGCAGTCAGAAATAGACGCGCTCGCGCTTGTCACTGACAAGACAGACAATCACACCACTGGCCATGAGAAACACGCAAATAAGCCTACCTATACTCTTTTGCTCGACGCTCCTCGAAAGGGAGAAGCGGTCGGGTTAGCGGCGGGTCATGGGCAGGCCCCTCCGATCCTCGGGAAGGCAAAGGCTGCAATCGTGTGTCGTATCGAGTGACTTCTGCTCTCCACCAGGGCCTCGGAGACAAAAGCGGAAGCCAATGATGCAACCTTTCATGGCGTACGCTCTCATCCGAACCATGCCGCCCTACCCTTCCTGAAAGGTAATATCCTCTACAATGCAGTGAATACTCTCCAAACATGGAGAGTGCTTGCGCAGTGTGCCCAAATAGATCCGGCCCGATCCTGCAAGGCCCGAAAGCATATGGGTGGCGAATCGCTGCCTACTCCCTCAGAGTTAATCAGGCCGGTGCCTTAGTGTCGGCCGCGGTCCTCCACACCGAGCCCAAACTCCCGCCAAGCTTTGGTCACAGTCTATGCTTGATCTTACGCAATGGCACGATTTGCCAAAGAACTGTCATCATATCACAAGACGGGTCGATCACGCTCTGTGTATTCGAAATAGGTGCGTTCGAACAATTACGAATAGCGCACACCCGCCTCTTGTTCATCCAGGTACTTTTGCAGTCATCTCAATAAGTTTCCAAGAATAACGCCTGTATAACAAAGGCGGGCAACGTATTTATACATCAAAAAAGCCTCCCTGTTTGGAGAGGTAACGTAGGGGTATAACCAATGACTTATTTAGCCACAGCGTGGAAGCCCGATATCTATGAGAGCGACTCGTTCTCTCTCGACGGTTATAACTGGCGTGTTGCCGGCGACGAGCCGCATAGTTTCCGATCCGACGGCTCTGTTTACCGTTTTGAACTGCGCCAGGGCGATCGCTTCAGCGCTTCCTATTGGACGGATGCGGTCGGGATCGAGCGCTCGGAAATGGGCGAGACGCGCAACCACGCTCTTTCGGGCGATGGCAGCCACTTCCACGCCACGTACAAGATGATGATCGAGCCGGGCGCCAAGAACACCGCCCAGTGGCTCGTCACCGGCCAGCTCTTCACCGGTGGCACCCCGCCCTTCGAGATCAAGTTCATGGGCAACGACAAGATGGCCGTGGTGATCAAGTACGGCACCTCGAGCTCGCCGGTCGAGAAGACCGTCT